>CAYXDM010000143.1:3407-5788 GCA_964463595.1 uncultured Aequorivita sp.
ATTTCAAATATTTCTTCGCCGATAGGAAATTCTATACTATTTGTGATCAATATGGTTTTGGCTTTTTTTGTCTTTGAAATAGATACAATGATTGTATTCTTGATTGGAACGATAGGATTATCCTTGTTTTTAACTGGATTCGGATTTTCAAAAAGCCTCGGACGCTCTTACTTTGTAGCCTCTTTTTTTCCAATATTTTGCCTTTTAACGCTTGCTTTTTTATTCTTTACTTTACCAGGATGGATAATTCTAGGATGGCTTGGTTTTGGAATTCCCGCACTACCGAATTAATAAAAACGTTTGCCAGTCGATCTGTTAAAGGGAGTTTCAACCCTAAACCTCTCACAGAACCGTACGTGAACCTCTCGATTTATAAAACTCTTGTTAATACAGTCGATAACGTCTAGTTTGTAATCCCAATTCAACAGGATAGGCCTTTGGGCTACTGCCCATCATCCCATCGGGTCGTCACCTGTCAAAGCAATTCATAATTCATAATTCATAATTCATAATTCATAATTCATAATTATATAACTCCCCCAACTCACCCCATAATTCCATACTTTTGTAAAAGCGTTTCTAAAAAATCTTTTGGTATGGCGAAAAAACAGATTGCAGTGGCAATGGGCGGTTATTCCAGCGAATTCGAAATTTCCATTCGCAGTGGCAATGTAGTTTGCGAGGCACTTGACAACACGAAATATGATATTTATCCTGTCCATATTCTTAAATCGGGATGGTTTTTTATTTCTGAAAATGGAAATGAATATCCCATAAACAAGGCCGATTTCAGTTTTGGACCCGACGACCGCATTGTCCGCCCCGACGCCATTTTCAACACCATTCACGGAACTCCGGGCGAGGACGGATATCTGCAGGCATACTGGAAGTTATTGGGCATTCCACAAACAAGTTCCGAATATTATGAGGCCGCCTTGAGCTTTAACAAAAGGGACTGCCTATCGGTATTAAAGGGATTTGGCGTATTATGTGCGAATTCCTTTTATATAAACAAAGGGGTGGAATTTGATTTAGAAGAAATTGTCCTTAAAACGGGATTGCCCTGTTTCGTAAAACCCAACCGTTCCGGATCCAGTTTTGGAATCAGCAAGGTGCATAATATGGCCGAATTAATGCCCGCCATTGAAACTGCCTTTACCGAGGATTCTGAAATAATCATAGAAACGGCTTTGGAAGGGGTAGAGGTCCAGGTGGGAGTATATAATAATGGATCGGAAATTATCGCCCTGCCCCCAACGGAAATTGTTTCGGAAAATGAATTTTTCGACTATGCCGCTAAGTATCTGGGGAAATCCGAGGAAATTACCCCGGCACGGATTTCGAAAGAGGAGACCGAGATGCTTCAGCACGAAGCCATGCGCATATACAGGCTGCTTAATATGAAAGGAATCACCAGAAGTGATTTTATCATCCAAAAAGGCAAACCTTATTTTTTGGAAATAAACAGCAACCCGGGACTTTCGAGAGAGAGCATCGTTCCCAAACAAGTGCGAGAGGCGGGAATGCCCCTTTCGGGATTTTTCGATGTCTTGATCCAGAATGTACTGTAGTTGTTTCAGGTTTCAATTATAGGCTGAAAGCTGCATGGCCCACAACCCATAACTTAAGGCCCAATACCAAAAACGGATTATTCAATAAATGAAATATTATCTCATAGCCGGCGAAGCATCCGGGGACCTCCACGGTGCCAATCTGATGAAAGCTCTATTAAAGGAAGATCCGGAGGCGGAATTTCGTTTTTGGGGGGGCGATTTGATGAAAGCGGTGGGCGGCACCGAGGTCAAGCATTACAGGGATTTGGCGTTTATGGGGTTCTTAGAGGTTATCGTAAACCTCAACACTATACTGAAAAACATAAAATACTGTAAGGAAGATATTGAAACCTTCAATCCCGATGTCATCATTTTTATAGACTATCCCGGCTTCAATCTTCGAATTGCCAAATGGGCCAAACAACGGGGATATCCTACCCACTATTATATATCGCCCCAAATATGGGCATGGAAGGAAGGCCGTATAGCTGATATAAAAAGGGATGTAGATGAAATGTATGTAATACTCCCCTTTGAAAAGGAATTTTATGAACAAAAACATCAATTTCCCGTCCATTTTGTCGGGCATCCGTTAATAGATGCAATTCACAATAGGAAGCAAGTGGACCCAGAGACTTTTAAAAATGACAATGGCCTGGACCACCGTCCCATTATTGCGCTTTTGCCGGGGAGCAGAAAACAGGAAATCAAGAAAATGTTGGAAATAATGATTTCCGTGGCCAAGGATTTTGAGGATTATCAATTCGTAATTGCGGGTGCACCTAGCCAGGAGAGCTCTTTTTATGAGTCTTTCCTTACCACGAGGAA
>CAYXDM010000144.1:0-5755 GCA_964463595.1 uncultured Aequorivita sp.
GGAGATGCAGTCCGTAATTGCGGAAATGGGGAAGATAGACACTGAACAGATTATAGGCTCCAATGCTTTACAGTCCCGGTCGGGAACCGGGGAGGGAGGTACTGTTAAGGGCGAGACGGTTACACTTGAAAAAAAACTATTGGAACCCTACGTGGAAGTGCAGTCACCCTGACAATGGGATCAAACTTCGGCCACTCACCCCTCCTGTAGTCCCTGAACGCCGTCCAAGGTTTTTTTGACCTGACCTAAAACTAGTTGGAATCAATATCTAACACGAATTCGATATCGCCTCTTTGTGCTGCAGGAGGAAAACGGAGATCCAATGCAACTTAACGCATCCGAGCAATTACTGACATCCCGCATAACATTTAATATATTTCTATCAAATAATCGTATAGAGGTATGGCAATTGGTGTACTAAGGCACTTCCTGGTCTCGAGGCTCTTCCTTTTCACCCTATTTAATTGGAGATTGATAAGTATCCATCCCCAATAACCAAAAGTCCGCGAATTCGTTGGTATTTTTAACATCAGGGGGATTTTGTTTATGAAAATAACCTGCTATATTTACGATTCACTAATTCTTAAAATCTTAAATTATGAAAATGAAGTTACTCCCCATTCTCCCTTTTCTCTGTGTAGGGCTTTGCTTCTCGCAGGATTATGGCAACTACCAAAGCACTCCGGAAGGCAAGCTTTTTTATCTGGCGCCCGAGTCTCCACAAAATCCTTCTCAGGAAACCAGCATGCGGTCCATGGCCCTTGAGCTGGACTGGAGTACTCCGGATTACAATATTTCCAACCACCCTCCGGTAGATTCCTGGGACCCCCGCCTGGCGGTGGGCAACACCGGTAATGTTTATGTGGTGTACAACGACAATCACACCAACGGCTTACAAAAGATTATGTTCCGGAAAAAAGTAGGTGTCGAAGATTGGACCGCTCCTATTTTCGTTGATGCAGGGGGCGAGATTGGCGGAAGGAACAACCACTTCCCCGCAATTGCTGTTTCGCCAAATGGCGATCTGCACGTAACCTACAACGTTTGGGCCATGGAAAATGCGCGCAACTATATAGGATATTCTTATTATAACGCTTCTACCGATACCTGGAACGATGGGTTAAAAATTTCCGATCTGGGCGGCACGGTGCACCATACCACCAGCCACCACGATATTTACAGTACCGAGGACAATCTCCCCGTAGTGGTTTGGGGATACGACAATCGCGAAAACCAGGTGAACGAGGAAATATATATGAAGTATTTTGATGGTACCAACTGGTCTGCCGACATTGCCGTGTCCGATGTTTCTGACAATATGAACGCCGGCTACCCCCATATTAAAAGCATAGGAAACAATAAAGCTTTGATAGTGTATTCCGAAGGTGCCTCCACCAATATGGAATTGCGCTATAGAACGTATGATGAAACCACACACACCCTGAGTGCGGCCCAGGCCATTACCTCCGAAAATATTTCCGGAAACAACTACATCCTGGCTACGGCGGGCACTGGCGAGGTAATGATACTCACCATACACAAGGAAACAGCTCCGGACCGGGATGTGTTGCGTATCTATGATTATGATCATAGCAGCGACTCTTTTAGCCTTTCCTCCCATGTATTTGAGATGACGGCCAATGCGGGCGGACTTCTGAAACGCATCGATATGGATTGTAATTCTGAAGGGGACTGTGGCATTATCTTCACGGATTTTCTTGCCGAAAACAACTCCTTTTTGGAATACGACCCCACCTCAGGTTTTGGCACCCCGTTGATAATCAACGAGGAAAATCCGGGCATGGATCCGCCACATGCACAGTTTGATCCCGACGGCAACCTTCACGTGGTGTGGAGCGATTTCCGCAATGACGACGGGCAGGGTTTTAATGAGCGGGAGGTTATTTATAAAATCGGCGTCAATACCCTTTTGGGCGTGAATTCCGAACAGTTGGCCACCATTGCGGTATATCCCAATCCATCTGACGGGAATTTTACGATAAGTACACAGGAAACCTGTAATCTCGAAATAATGGATATCATGGGCAAAAGCCTTTATACCCAAACCGTTACGGGTACTTCTGCCATAGATACAAACCTATCTTCCGGCACGTACTTTCTGAGATTTACCAATGGACGGACAACACAGGTGAAGAAGTTGTTGGTGAAATAACGTGCGGATAACAACAATAACCGGTACAACTTTAAAAGCGGGATTTCCAACAAGGATTCCCGCTTTTTCAATAAGGATGCGTGTGCGACTCCCCAAATCCTATGCTCTTTTCGAATAGTATTTCGGGTTCAACACCAACCCCTAACCCCTTCACCACATAAATCCAAATTTTCCCTATATTAGCTCCTTCCTAAACCAAACCCATTGACCCCTGACCAAAACGACACCTGGCTCTACGAGATTTCATCGGAGAGAAAAGTCCTTGACCTAAACCTTCAGGAAGTATGGCGGTATCGCGATCTACTGATACTTTTTGTTAAAAGGGATATCACTACCGTCTATAAACAGACCATTTTGGGGCCGTTGTGGTTTTTTATCCAACCCCTGTTCACGTCCATAATATTTACCCTCGTATTCAACAATCTGGGCAGTATCAGTACGGGAAGCATTCCCCCTTTTTTGTTCAACCTGGCGGGAATTACGGCGTGGAATTATTTCGCTGCCTGCTTTACCGGAACCTCCGATACGTTTAGGGCAAATGCGGGTATTTTCGGAAAAGTATATTTCCCTAGGGTCATCATGCCTATGTCTATTACCATTTCCAATTTGTTGAAGTTTGGGATACAACTGTTGATCTTCCTGGTTTTTTACCTGTATTTTTTATTAAACGGATTTCAACTGGGCCCAAACCTCCAAGTACTGCTCTTTCCGGTTTATGTGGTTATGATGGCGTTGCTGGGCCTGGGATTGGGGATGGTCGTAAGTTCCATGACAACCAAATACCGCGATTTGCATGTTTTGGTAGGTTTTGCCATTTCCCTGTTGATGTATGTTTCCGCCGTGCCATATCCTCTCTCGGAAGCGCAGGAAAAACTGCCGGAATGGGTGGCCGATCTGGTGGCCTATAATCCCCTGACCCAGATCATCGAAGGGTTCCGGTTTATGCTGCTGGATACCGGCACTTTCAGTTGGATAGGGTTTGTATATACCCTTGGGGTAAGCATCGCCATTTTTTTATTCGGACTTGTAATTTTTAACCGGACCGAGAAGAGTTTTATTGATACGGTGTAGTTGTGCGACTCGATTTCCCCTTTTCCACCTTTCGCCCAAATTTGCCCTAAAAATCAAAATACCCTACATTAGCCCAAAGAATCCCGAGGGTTCCTAAAAATACCATAAGAAAACAGCAACCCCACACCCAGCATCAACCGCCGAATGACCATTCTAAAAGCCGACAACATTTCAAAACAATACCGCCCCGGCGACCTTGGTACTGGTACGCTTTCGCAGGATTTGAATCGATTTTGGCACAGAGTGGGCTGGAACCGGAAGGGAGCCATATTCCAGGAAAGGGGTGGTGGCAGTATCTAGATATAAACCTTCAAGATCAATAATAATGATAGTCTGCCATCAATACAGATTCATTTTTATAAAGACCCAAAAAACCGCTGGCACCTCCTTGGAAATTGCCTTAAGCGGGCTATGCTCTCCATCCGATATCGTCACCCCCATTTCAAGGGATGATGAGGAATATCGAAAATCCTTGGGCGTCCAGTCGCCGACCAATTATTTTGTTCCCTTTAAAAACTATACAAGACGGGATATTCTCAATTTCATTTTATCAAATAAGAGAAAGCAATTTTACAACCATATTTCCTGTTTGGAATTACGACAGTTTCTCGGTGCCGGGATCTTTGATTCCTACTATAAATTTTGTTTTGAACGCAATCCCTACGACAAGCTCCTTTCACTGTTTTTTCACCAGGGCGGATATGAAAAATGGGGTGCCGTGCAGCGATTTATTGAATCCGGGGGATTGAACATCATCAAGGGTTTTGATCAATACACCATCGATAAAATTGTGGCCGTGGATGATATTTTTAAATTTGAGGAAATTGGGAAGGCCCTGGAAATCATTTCCCAAAAATTAAAATTGGATCAAAGCCTGGAGCTGCCCCCCGTGAAATTGAAATCACAATTCAGAAAAGATAGGACCCATTACAGCTTAATTTTAAATGAGGTGGAAAAGAAACTGATAGACGTTATATGGGCCCGGGAGCGGGAATTAATGGGGTATAAATTCTAAGGCCATGTGGAAGCTTTTAAAAAAGATGGGCCCAACCCCTCCATTGGTCCGGGTATATTCCCACCCGCGCTCCGGGACACACTTCCTGGAGGCATTTTTGGCCCGGAATTTTTATGGCACCCTGGACCTTGAGATTCCCGTTGTAACTTGGGGTCATTGGTCCAACAGGATTGAAAATCCCCAAGGAAATTCCTATGGCAAACTTTTTGGCAATCATTATTTTGCCGACAGGAATATAAATCCGCTGCCCAAAATATATATTTTAAGAGACGGACGCGCAGTGGCGTATTCTATTTGGAAAACAGATAATTTCATCCATGCGGATCTGATAGGATTACCGTTTTCCGAATTCCTGAGGACCAAGATCGATTGGCACGGAACCCCGGCCCGAAAAGCGGAACCGAATCATACCGTTATAGAACATTGGTTTTTGCATGTGAAAGGTTGGCTGGAGCTGGGGCGCAAGGATAGTAACGTACATATTGTAAGATATGAAGACCTGGTGGACCTGCCTTATGAACAGTATGAAAAAATCCATGCCAAGTTCTTTAAAAGAACCCCAAAATTTGCCCCAGATGAAATTCATATAGTAAAAAATCCTCTTGGCCTTTTGCCCAATAAGGGAACCAAGGATGCATGGAAGCAACATTTTTCAGAAGGCGACCTGGGTCTTTATTACAATCTCGTACCTGAGGATTTTATTTTTTAAACAGTAAATAATGGCCTTGAATACGAGCGATGAATCCACTGGGATATTGATTGAAAGCAATGGCAGCACTAACCTTTTGGTATCCTTTGGTGGAATAAGAATGGGGCTGGGAATGCCGGTCTTTGAATTTTATAATTCCCTGGAACACGTTCAATGTGATAAGATATTTATTAAGGATATCAACCAAGCCTGGTACCATAAGGGAATAAATGCTGACCTGGCGGACATCCATACGATAGCTGGGTTTTTGAAAGCTGAAATTGAAAAAGGAGGTTATACCAATGTTTGCTTTATGGGCAATTCCATGGGGGGTTACGCCGCCATGGTTTTTGGTTCCCTTTTGAATGTGAAGAATATCATCGCCTTTTCCCCCCAGACATTTATAGACAAATGGCACCGCTTTTTCCTCAGGGACAAAAGATGGAGCACCCAGTTGCAGGGCGTTTATAATTACCGGCAAAGTGCAAGGGAATTTTTTGATTTAAAAAAGCACCTGAATTCCCCGTCGTTAAATTACACGGGAAACATAGCAATATATTATTCCAAAAAAAATAAAATGGATGGAATCCATGCCGAGCGATTGGGGAAATTTGGTTTCGTCAGCCTATATGCCTTCGATTATGGAGGACACCAACTGATCAAGGACCTGAAGGAGTCCGGCCAATTGGCGGAAATTTTCCTGAAAATCTTTTAAGTGCATGCGAAAATTGAGAATTGCCATAGTGGTAGATGTTTTTCCCACGGTTTCCGAGACTTTCATTGTGAACCAGATCAATGCTCTTGTGGA
>CAYXDM010000145.1:0-5730 GCA_964463595.1 uncultured Aequorivita sp.
AAAAGATCCCCTAACCATCGTTCTTAGATTCTTTTGCATGAACTGCGTTATCGTGCAAACTCACGGTTTGCCCTTTCCATGGAGGTTGCCGCTACTGCCAGAAACTCTTTTATACGCTGGAATTTGTGAGATTCATACACCGATTTGTGGGAATTGCATACACATAAATGACATTATTTAATGCTACATCACAACCCCCCAAACCATCAATAAATGGCCATATTTTTCATCGGAATAAGGATAAGGTTCAAAAAGATCGGCAAACAGGTCCATTATATCAACGGTTACTGGGGTTCGCTGTTGAGCGTACGAGAGGTCCTCCGGATAAATGTAGTTTATGATCTCAAAAGGATTCCCATTATTGGCAACGGTATGGGAGTAAACCGTATAATTGGTCACGGCTATTGCGATTAGATATGCTGGAATGGGATATTCGTGGCGGTAGTGGGTCGTTTTGCTACCGCCTTGAAGGGTCTGACCGATTTCCACGCCATTGGACACGGCAACATACTCTTCATTTGAAGGATTGAAACGGGGAGTGGTAATATAGACGTCTATGGAATCTACCTTATCGATCAGATCCTGTTTGCAAGGCCACCAAGCTTTTGCTCCGAAAGGTTCCGAAAGGGTCCATAAAATGGGATTCCCGTTATGGGTGCTGACTTCAAAAGAACCAAAGCCGGAGGTTACGGGGTTGCCAGAATAGTTGATGGTAAGGGAATCCAATGCGCCCTGTTGCTGGACCTGGGGTAAGGTAATGACCACTTCGTCATTACTGTTTTGTGTAAACAAAAGAGGAGCTCCTCGTTGTTTTACCTCGGAAACAGTCATGTTATCCGCCAATTCAAAAACTATGGAGTTCATCGCTTCCTTGGCCTCATAGTGTGAAGTCACCTTTCCAGCGATAAACGCTTGCGTAGGGTCTACATTAAATTCAAGCCGGTGGTACTTGAGATCGTAATTTCCTGTGTTCAGATTCCGTGCTCCATTAAGATGTGCCTGGGCCGCTTTGGCTTCGGCTGCTCTTATAGGTTGGGAACCCTGATTTTGGGAAGCAAGAAAAAAAGAAGAGTGTAAAAAAACGAAGAGTAAAAATATTTTCATGTTTGGGGTTTTCTTTTAAAGACACTTGGCCTCGGTGTCAATTTCCGAAGATTTCCTATGAACGGGTCCAAACCTTTTGGGTGTAAAGGGTGAAACAGCCCTGATCTTGGGGTTTGATGTTAAAAGTATCGATTTTGAAACTATTAGGGAGTACTTTTGCATACGAAAATATCGCTTCCATTTAAAAATTAACAGCATGCTTTCGTTCTTTAAACAGTACAAGTTCCTTGCAATCGTCTTATTGGTGCTTTCGGTCATTATAATCACGGTCATTTATCAGGTAATGGAACCAAAGAAAAGTCTGAAGGTTTTTCAGCCCGCCCAGGTTTCCTCGCAATTGGTGGACACAACGATCCAGTATGTGAAAAAATACCATACCATTGCCGATTTCTCATTGATAAACCAAAATGGTGAAATAGTGACCCAAGATAATTATGCCGACAAGATTTATATTGCGGATTTTTTCTTCACCACTTGCCAGACCATTTGCCCTATAATGACAGACCATATGGTACAATTGCAAAAATCCTTGGCAGATGATGACAATATTCTCTTACTTTCCCATACTGTTACCCCTGAAATCGACAGCGTGGCACAGCTAAAAAAATATGCCCTCGAAAAAGGAGTAGACGACAAAAAATGGAACTTGGTTACGGGAGATAGAAAGGAAATCTATGACCTTGCACGCAAATCCTATTTGGTGGCAAAGGACAACCCCTATGAGGAATTTGATCTTATCCACACCGAGAATTTTGTTCTCGTGGATAGGAAAAAACGAATCCGGGGATTCTATGACGGCACGGATCCTGAGGCCATTGACCAACTGCTTGAGGATATCAATATATTGCAGCAGGAAAAATAATTCTTTTCTACCCCGTAAATTAAAAAGGTCGGAATCCGGTCTGTTCGGAGAAATAATTATCGGCCCGTTTCATTACGGATCAAACCAGGATTAAATGTTCACCCCGAACGGTTTAAACGTTGCACCTCTGAATCGAAAATACAGCAGGGCATGGAGAAAACATAACCTGAAAATGAACGATGGAAAATTGTACACAATCAACTTCCATTTCCTTTCCCCATTCTAAATAAAATAATTTACTTTTGACTAGTTTAAATTCAATCTAAATAAAAGACTGGTGGATACCATTGCTTCTTTAAAGAAGGGTCAAAGAGGAATTATCAAGGAATTCTCTCTGGAAAATGTGCCTTTAAAGCTTTTGGAAATGGGATGTTTGCCCGGCAATGAAGTCCGGTTGGTTCAGATTGCTCCCTTTAGAGATCCCCTCTACCTCGACATTAATGGCAGTCATCTTGCCATTCGTTTGGAAACGGCCAAAAATATTGAAATTGAACTTATCTAGAAATGGCCAAACACATTACCGTTGCCCTTATAGGAAATCCGAACACTGGAAAAACTTCTGTATTCAACCGACTTACAGGTTTGAACCAGAAGGTGGGAAACTACCCCGGGATAACGGTTGAGAAAAAACAAGGCACCGCAAAGTTTGGAAGGGCCACCACCGTCCACATATTGGATTTGCCTGGAACCTATAGCCTCAATGCTTCATCACTGGACGAAAATGTTGTGATCGAGTTGTTGCTCAACAAGAACGACAAGGATTTTCCGGATGTGGCCGTTGTGGTGGCCGATGTAGAAAATTTAAAACGCAACCTACTGTTATTCACCCAAATTAAAGATTTGGGCATTCCTACCATTTTGGCGATAAATATGGCAGATAGGATGGAGAGAAAGGCCATTTCCTTAAATGTAGCTGTACTGGAGAAAAAGCTGAATACCAAGATTGCGCTGATAAGCTCGAGGAAGAACCTCGGTTTCGATTACTTAAAGAAATTGATCGAGAACTATAACCAACTTCCAACAAAACCCTGTTTAAACGCCTCCAACATTGCTCCAGAGTATTTTGACCGTCTGCGTAAGGCTTTTCCAAATCAGGAACTTTACAAATTATGGCTGGTCATTACCCAGGATGTCAACTTCGGAAAATTGGATAGAAAGGAACTACAAGGAATTGCAACCTTCCAAACCGAATCGGTCGGCAATCTAAAGCGAATGCAACAAAGGGAAACCATTGTCCGCTATCAATATATAAATGAAATCCTCAAGGAAGCCCTGACCATAGACACGGCCCAGGCCAAAGATCTGCGAAGTAGGTTGGATCGCATCTTAACCCACAAGGTTTGGGGCTACGTTATTTTCTCTGGGATCTTATTGTTGATCTTTCAGGCCATTTTCGATTGGAGTGCGTATCCGATGGATTTTATTGATCGTTCTTTTGCGTCTTTGAGTGAATGGACAAAAAATGTGCTGCCTGCAGGTGAATTCACCAATTTGATTTCTGAAGGGATCATTCCCGGAATAGGAGGGATTGTAATTTTTATTCCCCAGATTGCCTTTCTCTTTTTATTTATCTCCATCCTGGAAGAGACGGGATATATGAGCCGGGTGGTTTTTCTGATGGATAAGCTAATGCGAAAATTCGGGCTCAGCGGCAAGAGCGTAGTGCCGTTGGTTGCGGGAACTGCCTGTGCCATTCCAGCCATCATGGCAACCCGGAATATTGAAAACTGGAAAGAACGTCTTATCACCATTCTGGTTACTCCGTTTACTACCTGTTCGGCCAGACTACCCGTTTATTTGATAATAATCTCTTTGGTAATCCCGGATGTCCGGATCTTGGGTATTTTTAGTTTACAGGCCCTTACCTTAATGTTTATGTATATTCTCGGATTTGCAGCAGCCATTTTTTCCGCATGGATCCTGGATAGGATCTTGAAAATAAAGACGAAGAGTTTCTTTATGGTAGAAATGCCCAATTATAAACTCCCGCTGCCAAAGAACGTAATCATTACAATGGTTGAAAAAACAAAGGCATTTGTAATCGGGGCGGGTAAGATTATACTTGCCATTTCAATTATTCTTTGGGTCCTCGCATCTTACGGTCCTGGAGATTTCAATAATGCGGAAACCATAGTGGCCCAACAATACGCTTCGGAAAATTTATCTCCGGAAGACCTTGATCATCGCGTTGATGCTTTTAAGCTGGAACACTCCTATATCGGAAAAATAGGTCATGCCATTGAGCCGGCGGTCCGTCCGCTGGGCTATGACTGGAAAATAGGAATAGCCCTTATAACCTCCTTCGCCGCGCGGGAAGTTTTTGTTGGCACCTTGGCAACAATTTACAGCGTGGGAAGTGATGACGAACAAACCATAAAAAGCAGAATGGCGGCAGAGGTAAATCCTATTTTGGGAGGACCGTTGTTCAATTTTGCCAGCGGAATATCCCTTTTATTGTTTTACGCTTTTGCTATGCAATGCATGAGCACCTTGGCCATTGTGAAAAGAGAAACCAACAGTTGGAAATGGCCAATGTGGCAATTGATGGTAATGACCGCAATCGCCTATGTGGTTTCCTTGGCGGCATATCAATTTCTGAAATAAAATTTCAAAAAAAGGCTCAGTGATTTACTGGGATTTCGGCAACACTGATCAGGTACCTCTAGATATATAGAAATGAAGTCCCTTTGATCGATGCTTTATAAGCATTTGATTACCTTTGTGGAATGCAGACAATTTTGGTCATAATTACCTTCTCTATCGCTATCGGCTATTTGCTGAAAAAATTTGTGTGGAATCCTATTTTTGAAATCCGCAGACCGGGTGGCAAAAAAGGAGACCATTCCGATTGTGGCAGCTGTGGTTTTCACTGAACTACTGTTTCTTTTCTTCAGAAATCAATAATTCGTACTCAATTTCCTCGGATGCATTTTTTATGTTCGGATAGGGATTCAAGGCAAGACCATTTATGGTTAACTCCGTAGAGCCGAATAAGTCGGTATCATTGGATTCCCCCGGTCTTATTTCCCCAAAAATGAGTTTTTTTTCTACGGTATTACCATTTGCCGTTACCTCCACAATTACTATTGCCCGGCCTGCCCAGATACAGGTAACCCCTTCAGGACATCGGGAATCTTCTAAAACATCCGTAAATTTTATACTCACCCCATTAAGGACCACGGATTTATTTAAAGGAACTTTGACAGCAATCTTTGGAGGTTTCGATTCCCCATTTTGGCCAAAGGCAAAACTTGAAAAAAGAATGAGCAAGGATAGAATTGGGTATTTCATCTTAAAGGTTTTTTCCAATTTTAAAGGTACAAAAATATGTATCTATACTAATCGAAATATCTCCTAACCCCGGAACAAGAAAAAATCCTCTTTCATCAAATCGATTTTTTCGTGTTTGTTTTCAATAATATATTCCAGCGATTTTTCAGTAAAGACCAAACCCTTATTGGTGAGGAGTACAATACCATTCTTTACCTCCACCAAATTATTTTTAAGTGCCAGGTCAATCACTTTCTGTGCTTGCCCTTCTTGCCAATCAATATGTTCCGTCATATGATTGATGTGTCGTTCGTGTTTTTCTTCATGCCTACTTATATGCAAAAGAAAGGTTATAAGAGAAACTTCCAGTCGCTGTCGCTTATGGCGGTAAAGAACCGAAATAAGCCCTCTTTTTGGCGCAAACAAATATACGAATAGGAATAATACACCCAAGCAAGAAGCAATGGCGCCAGAGATGGAAGCATCCAACCAGT
>CAYXDM010000146.1:0-5703 GCA_964463595.1 uncultured Aequorivita sp.
ACCTCCTCCTCGTCATAAAGAATCATGTTCTTACCAATATAATCCCTCCACCAATGGTCAGTATAAAACCTAAAATTTTGATCATATCACCTTGTTTTGGTTAATTGATTAAAATTATAGGAAAGAAATCACTGGCGAATGAAAGTTAACAAAATCTTAGCGGCCTTTGGATCAATTAGTCTCCGGTTCCCAGCCAATTCTAAAGTACTTTATGGGAGCAGAATCCGAGATTTGGCTCGCCTCAATGGCAGAATCGGGATCGTTGCGAACATCCTCATCTATATATTTTGCATCTATGGTAAGGTAAATCTCAGAATCGGAGAAAAACACCATAACGCCATTTATGATTCGCTGTATGTTTGAAACAGTAAGGTTATCCTTAAACTCCTTGAAAGTGCTGGAAGCATTTAGCCCCTTTTCAGTTTTGTAGCGCGGGTCAAAAACCAAGATGTCGGTAACAGTGGAATTTGGGTCTGTTTCGTCTTTTGGGGAAAGCAACAATAGTTTCTGTCCGCCTTTTTCATAAATCTCTACTTCCCCTTGGGTTTCCAAGGCGTTGGGTGAGGAATTTGACTTCACAATGGAGTCCATGGCGAAGATGGAATCGAGTTGCTTCATTTTGGTGCGGTCCGTCAAATTGCCAATTGCTCCTTTCTTTATCTGAAATGGATCACTGTCTTTTCCACATTGAACAAATAGCATTGCCACAAGGGCACCGAGAAATAGAGTTTTTTTCATAAAATGGTTTGATTATTAATTTATTAAATTGTTTTCCGTAATTTTTCACTTCCAGCTACCGTATCATTTTTCCCAGGATTCCCAGTACACTGCGGATTACCGTGGGGCTGGACAATGTTTTTATCCATGGATTGGATGTTCTTCGACCGCGTGGAGCCGAAGGCGATGCCCGTTTATAATCCTCTACCTCACGTTTAGTTTTTTCCTTGGCGGCTTCTGAATTGGCTTCCTCAATCTTTCGGGATAAAATTTCATAAGCGCTATCCCTGTCACTTACTTCATTATATTTAAGTGTCAAGGCCGAGTTTTGGATCAATTCCTGTAGTTCATGCTCGTCAAGGACATCCATTCTACTCATGGGGGCCCGGAGCATGGTATGGGCCAAAGGGGTAGGGATTCCCTTTTCATTTAAGGCGCTCACCAGCGCTTCCCCAATTCCCAAGGTGGTAATGACCTCGTCAGTTTTATAAAAATCCGAAATCGGATAGTTCTCAGCGGTCAACTTGATCGCTCTTCTATCTTTTGCGGTAAAGGCACGCAAGGCATGCTGTATTTTAAGACCCAACTGGCCCAGGACCGCATCGGGAATATCGGTGGGGCTTTGGGTGACAAAATAAAGGCCCACTCCTTTTGATCGGATCAGTTTTACAATGCTTTCTATCTGATCCAGTAATGCCTTGCCCGCTTCCTTGAATATCAAATGGGCCTCGTCCATAAAGATGACAAGTTCCGGTCGGCCACTATCGCCTTGCTCCGGAAAAGTGGCATAAATCTCTGCCAATAAACTGAGCATAAAGGTAGAAAACAGTTTCGGACGATCCTGGATATCCGTTAGGCGGATAATATTTACATACCCCATTCCATTCTCGTCCAGACGCAAAAGATCCTGGGGATCAAAGGATTTCTCGCCGAAAAACAGGTTGGCTCCCTGTTGTTCGAGTTCAACTACTTTCCTGAGAATAGCGCCCGTAGAGGAGGTGGATATTCTGCCATAGGCATCCGCAAACTCCTGTTTTCCCTCATTCGTGGTATATTGTAAAATCTTTTTAAAGTCCTTCAAATCGAGCAAAGGCATTCTATGGTCGTCGCAGTATTTGAAGATCACGGACACTATCCCGGATTGGGTGTCGCTCAAATCGAGAATCCGTGAAAGCAGAACTGGGCCAAACTCACTTACCGTAGCTCTTAGCCGCACTCCGTTTTGACCGGATATGGAAAGGATTTCCACTGGGAATTTCTTGGCTTCAAAAGGAATTCCAATCGCCTTATGGCGGCCATCAATATGGGCATTGGGCGTACCGGTTTCCGCAATGCCACTGAGATCGCCCTTAACGTCCATCAAAAGAACTGGAATTCCCTGTTCCGAAAGATTTTCAGCCAGAACTTGGAGGGTCTTGGTCTTTCCGGTACCGGTTGCGCCGGCAATAAGTCCATGGCGATTGAGGGTTTTTAAGGGCACGGTCACAAAGGCATTTTCAATGGTTTCACCTTTAAACATAGCAGTTCCCAGAGTAAGAGCATCTCCTTTCGTCTTATAGCCCGCCCGGATGTGTTCCGAAAATGCAGCCTTGTTCCCCATAGCTTTAAAAGTTTGTTCAAAAATAGTAAATAATGGAGCACCAAAGAGTTTACATTCCCATTTTCCAAAAAAGTAGAAATTTTAAACATGAGGTTTTCAATGCGCAGTTTCGGGTTTTTCAGTTTCAATAATTGTACTTTTGCCCCATGATGACGGAAGTGCAGGATTTAGTGGATAAAGGCGTGGTTTTGCCATTGATGGAGGAGTTTTACACCATTCAGGGCGAAGGCTATCACCAAGGAACGGCTGCTTATTTTATCAGAGTTGGAGGTTGTGATGTGGGTTGCCATTGGTGTGATGTCAAGGAAAGTTGGAATGCTAGACTTCACCCGCCAACTGCTATAGAAAAAATGGTGGAAAATGCGGCGAACTATTCCAATATTGCGGTGATTACAGGTGGAGAACCCTTGATGTACAACATGGCCCCCCTTACGGCCCTGTTAAGGCTGCGTGGAATGAGGACCCATATTGAAACATCTGGCGCCCATAAGCTTTCCGGATCTTGGGATTGGGTCTGTCTGTCTCCCAAGAAAATGAAACTTCCTACCGAAGAAGTTTATAAGGTTGCAAACGAACTGAAGATTATCGTATTCAACAAGGATGATTTTCGTTTTGCCGAGGAACAATCGGCGCGGGTGAATGATAACTGCTTATTGTTTCTTCAGCCCGAATGGAGCAAAAGGGAGAAAATGATCCCCTTGATCGTGGATTATGTGATGCAGAATCCCAAATGGAAGGTATCCCTTCAGACCCATAAATATCTCAATATTCCGTAGTGCCACCTGTCCCCCCCATACCGGGTAGGGCAACCTATTGCGAAACCGTTTTAAACGGTATTTCCACATAGTGGTCGTCCCATCCTATCAAAAGGGTTGTGCCATTATTTTCGGGTCTGAAGATCATCGAAAGCATTTCTATAGGAGCCGCCGCCTGCATGCACTGCACGGTAATTCGCGCTATGTCCTTCTCTTCTTTATAACTGTATGCGCCCCAAACATTTATTTCACTATTGATTATAATGGTCCATTTATCAGTGCGTGGAATGGTGTAAAGTGTATAAGTTCCCGGTTTCAATAAGGTGTCCCCAAAGAGCAGTGGAACATATACGTCCAGTTCGGTCGCTTCATTTGCGCCCGTGCGCCACACCTTTCCATAGGGAACCAGATCCCCGAAAATATCGCGTCCCCTTTTTTGTGGCCGGCTGTAAATAACCCGGACAATGGGAGGGCCATTTTTGGACGACCGCGCAATGGCAAGGTCCATGGGAGACACGTCAATCTTCGGAAAATCCTGGGAATAAAGCTTCGACAAGACCGGGGTAAGTGAAAGCAACAAAAATAGGGCGACAATATTTTTCATAATGAAAATGCTGTTTGGAAAAGTGATTGTAAGTTATGACAAAAATTCAAATAAATAGTTTAATGGAAGGCATTGCTGATTGAATGTAAAGTTTTGGATATGGCAACCTGATAGGGTATTCGAATGAATGAATAACGCCGGAACTAATCGTTTCGTGGAAGTAGCTTATTTTTTCCAAAGTGGCATCAGAAAGTAAATTCCCCCATGGTTTGACCAACTAAAATTGGCTCGATTCCCTCATTTTAATGAGAGGCAATTGGGTGGAGTCTTTCGGAGAATCAAGTAGGGGTTAAAATGGGCTTTTCCACAGGGTTTTGTTAATAAGTTAAACTCCTTAAAGAGCGCAAACCCTTTAATTTATAAGGGATTTCGTTATCTTTGTCAATTCCTGAAAAAAAATCAAAATTTACACAGTTTTATATGAGCGAAGAACAGAATAACGGTAATTACGGTGCCGATCAAATCCAGGCATTGGAGGGGATGGAGCACGTGAGAATGCGTCCGTCGATGTATATTGGTGACATTGGGGTCCGTGGACTGCACCACTTGGTTTATGAGGTAATCGATAACTCCATAGATGAGGCCATGGCTGGGCATTGCGACACCATCGAGGTTGCAATCAATGAGGACAATTCCATTACCGTTAAGGACAATGGTCGTGGGATCCCCGTTGATATCCACAAAAAGGAAGGGGTTTCGGCACTTCAAGTCGTAATGACCAAGATCGGGGCAGGTGGAAAATTTGACAAAGACTCATATAAAGTATCCGGAGGATTGCACGGGGTTGGGGTTTCGGTCGTAAATGCACTTTCCGAACATCTTACTGCCACCGTACACAGGGAAGGAAAAATATGGCAACAGGAATATGAATTCGGGAAGGCGATATATCCCGTAAAGTCCATTGGGGAAACCGATTATAGGGGCACCATTGTTACCTTTAAGCCGGATGCGCAAATATTCCACCAAACCACGGAGTATAATTATGATACCCTGGCCAGCAGGTTGCGGGAGCTTTCCTATCTGAACAAGGGAATCACGATCTATTTGACCGATAAGCGCGAAACTGACGAGAAAGGTGAGTTTTCCATCGAAAAGTTTTACAGTGAGGAAGGGCTCAAGGAATTTATCCGTTTCCTGGATGGAAATAGGGAATCGATCATTGCCGACGTAATTTCAATCGAAGGGGAAAAGAACGATATTCCCGTAGAGGTGGCCATGGTTTACAACACATCGTTCAATGAAAACCTTCATTCCTACGTAAACAATATCAACACCCACGAAGGGGGCACCCATCTTGCCGGTTTCCGTGCTGGCCTTACCCGTACCTTAAAAAAATATGCCGATGCTTCGGGAATGCTCGACAAGCTTAAATTTGAAATTGCCGGCGATGATTTCCGGGAAGGGCTCACAGCAATTATTTCGGTAAAGGTTCAGGAGCCTCAGTTTGAGGGGCAGACCAAGACAAAACTCGGAAACCGTGAAGTAACTTCTGCGGTCAGCCAGGCAGTCTCCGAAATGCTCGAAAATTATCTGGAAGAGCATCCCAGCGATGCAAAGACCATTGTCCAGAAAGTGATCTTGGCGGCACAGGCCCGCCATGCCGCACGAAAGGCCCGCGAGTTGGTCCAGCGAAAAACGGTGATGAGCGGCGGAGGCTTACCGGGAAAACTTTCCGATTGTTCAGAACAGGACCCTGCAAAATGTGAGGTTTTCCTCGTGGAGGGTGATTCTGCAGGGGGAACCGCAAAACAAGGCCGGGATCGAGAATTCCAAGCAATTCTTCCTTTACGGGGGAAGATACTGAACGTAGAAAAAGCCATGCAGCACAAGGTTTTTGAAAATGAGGAAATCAGGAATATATATACGGCGTTGGGAGTTACAATAGGAACCGAGGAAGATAGCAAAGCGCTTAATCTCGACAAACTGCGCTATCACAAGGTGGTGATTATGTGTGATGCGGATGTGGACGGAAGCCATATCGCAACATTGATCCTTACTTTCTTCTACCGCTATATGAAAGAACTTAT
>CAYXDM010000147.1:0-5616 GCA_964463595.1 uncultured Aequorivita sp.
GCGCCAGGGTAAATGGTGGAGATCGTGATGATATTTACCTCAAACTTCGGGATCAACTCGTACCCTAATTTGGTGTAGGAAAAAAGCCCTCCCAAAATCAATATCGCAAATAAAACGACGATCATGGTAGGGCGCTTGATTGAGATTTCCGCTAATTTCATTTATTATTTTTTTTGTTTAAGGTATGAGGTTCCAAGTTTAGGTCCTGAACTTGAAATCTTAAACTTGAAGCTTGAAACTTATTCTACAATACTGATTTTTGCGCCGTCCGTAAGGTTTATGATCCCACTGGTGATAACGATATCCCCTTCCTTGAGACCTTCGAGAATTTCCACCGTTTCGCCGAAATTCCTTCCTGCAACCACTTTTGTAAGGTGTGCCGTTCCTTCACGGGCCACGAAAATCTCGTTGTTGCTGATGCTTCCCACGAAAGCATTTCTCGGCACTACGGTTACCGCGGTATTATGTCCAACGGCTTTTGTGGAGAAAACCACTGAGCCATACATGCCCGCTCTCAAATCGTTGTTTTCATTGTTGGTAATCTCGATTTCCACTGGAAAATTCAGGGATGCGTCTGCCATGGGAGCCACAAAACTCACCTTGCCCTGAAATTCCTTATCGGAATAAACACTGGCATATACCGTTACCTGATCGCCCGATTTGATGTTGGCCACTTGGTTTTCGTTGACATTCACTTTCAATTTCAATTTTGAAACGTTGACAATTTCAAACAAAGGCGATCCAGGTCCTACCACAGTTCCGGGCTCGATAAACCTTTTGTTGACAATACCGTTGATGGTGGATTTGATCTGGGTATCGCCTACGGAGATATTGGCCTGATCCAAACGGGCCTTGGCGGCCTGCAACTGCAGGTTCACCTGATCCAATTGTTGCTGGGTAACCCCTCCGGTCTTAAAGGCGTTCCCAAAACGTTCGGCATCTTTCAGGGCGGTCTGGTAGGCAGCTTCGGCACTTTGTGCCTCCACTGAATACACATCGGCCTTGATGACCGCCAAGGTCTGGCCAATGCCCACTTTTGCACCTTCTTCGGCCAATACCCGTACTACTTTGCCTCCGCGTTCTGACGAAAGTGGCAACACTTGGTCCGGTGCAAAATTGCCGTTTGCACGATACTTAGTTTGAACCGCCTCCGTCTTTACGGTATCCACACGAACGGCCACAAACGCATTTTGCTGTGCTACTATCCTTGTCTCCTCTTCCTGTTTCTGTTTATTGCCAATCAGGGTAAAAGCTCCCCAGGCAAAAAGGGCAATTGCGATCAGGATATATATTATTTTTTTCATGTTGTTGGGTTTTTTATTTCAAATTGTTCAGTTCTCCTTTTGATTTTAGCAATTCAATCTCTGCCACTTTGTATTCCAATAACGCATTTGAATAATTGTTCTTTGCCTCTGCCAGAGCATTTTCGGCCTCGATCAAATCGGTAAGGGTGGCAAGGCCGTTTAGATAATTGTTTTCGGTATTGTCCAGAACCTCTTGTGCGAGGGCAACGTTCTCTTCCTGGTTTTCAACCGTAATCACACTGTTATTGATCTGGGACCTTGCGTTTTCGAAGGTGAGGTTTAGGGCAAGTTCCGCATCTCTCATATCTTCTTCCAAAACATCCAATTGGTTCTGGGCCATACGGATTCTCGATCGGGTGCCAAATCCGCTGAAAATGGGGATGTTGAGATGAAGGCCCACGGACGAATAATCTGTCCAGTACACACCTTCGGATGGTTTTCCACCGATGGGGAATTTGTCGCCCAAGCCCTGATAGCTGTAATTCCCGGACAGGGAAAGGGTGGGATAATAGGCACCCTTGATAGCCTGCTTGTTATATTCCAAAAGCTGCTTTTGCGTTGCCAATAACTGGAATTGGGTGAGCTGTTTTACATCCGGTGCCTCCATCAATACCGGGCTTATTTCGATTTCCTCCTCCACCCATTCAATGGGCGTGGCAATTTCCATCCCTATCAAGAATTTAAGGGAGTTTTCCTGAATGGTAACGGCATTTTCCAATTGCTTCAGGGCGGCGTTCAAGTTGACCAGGGTTACCTTGATGCGGTCCAAGTCAATTTTTCTCGCCAATCCGTTGTCGTACAATCCCTGCACCGTTTGGTGGACCCTTGCGGTGTTTTCCGCCGTCTGTCTTACGGTTTCCAACTTTTGTTTGGTGATAAATATTTGATAGAAATTCTTTGCTACCGCCTCGATTATGTGCTCTTGGGTCAGTTGTTCGTTGATCCGATAAAATTCACGCGTTGTCTTGGCGGCCTTCAGTCCCGTGAAAACGGAATAATCAAATAAATTCTGGGAAAGGGAAACACCGGCCAGGGCTGTCCATTTTTGACCGAACGCAACCAATAAGGTTTCTCCCGGCATCCCGATAATATCCCCGGGCATGGCCATTTCCTGCAAAACGGGATTGTAGAGCAAATTTCCCGAGGCACTTATATGGGGCAAGGCCCTAGAACGCACTTCTGCAATCTGGTGCTCGCTGTTTTCTACGCTCAATCGGGCTTTTCGGGCATCGGATTTGTTTTCCAAAGCATAGTCGATCGCTTCCCTCACGGTCATTCTTTCTTGTGCTTGAACAAGAAAGCCATTGAAAAGGAAGGCAAACGTCCCGATAAAAAACACTTTACGCCTATATGAATGGAATTTCATAAAATATAATGGGATTTGGGATTGGAATTAATTCTGAAAATCGTCTTTAAAATCACCTCTTTTCGACCGGCCAGGATCTGTTCGTATCCTTCGTCGTCCATTTCAAAGCTGTTTTGGAGCAGGGGACGCATAGAAACGGGGAAAATGAGCATTGAAATAAAATTGAACAAAAATTGGATGGGCTCCATTTTCTGGATATTGCCCTTGTCCATTTCGGCCTCGAGTTCAACATAAAATTTTTCGGTAAGTTTTTTTACGTGCTTTTTGTCCTTAATGGCACAAAACCCTTCGTTGTTCATTTGGGTGACCATATAAACCTCTCGATATGGATACTCTTTGGCCTGTTCAAAATAATAATCTATGAACTGCTCCAACTTTTCCCTAACGGGCAAATTTGAGAAAACGATCATTTCCCTTCTTTTCTCCTCTTCTTCGATCGCCTTTTGCAAAACCAGTTCGAATAGCGTGTCGCGCGAACGAAAATAATAGTTGATAAGCGTCCGGTTCACACCGGCTGCATCGGCAATTTCCTGGGTGGTGGCATGGAATTTCCCCTCTTTGAAAAAAAGTCGCTTGGCCGTGTTTACGATCACCTCATACGTATCATCTTCCTTTTTCGGTGTTGACATACTATTTTGACTTTAATGTTTGACAAAATTGTCAAGCGCGAAAATAGTATATTTCTTTAATGTGAAAAACAATCGAAATAAAAAATTGCGAAAATTTTAAAGTTTGCATTCGCCACGCATACGTCGCACATTCTTCTGGCCACAAAGACACAAATCTGTCTTCCTAGGTCCGAGCATTTCGTGGAAGGAATTATTTCGGAATGCCTTTCCAGATCCATTTTACGCCTTTCAAAAGGAAAAGCGCAACAAATCCAACTGCCAGGCCAACTACAAACTCGATAATAAGCGAAGGCAGAAAAGACAGATAATCGTGAAAGAAATCCAGATTGTGCACAAAGATTCCGCCCGAAACGAAAATCAACGCTATGGTCCCGATTACGCTCAATGCCCGGATCACGTAGGGCAAAGCTTTTACCAGAATATTGCCTACCGTTTTGGACAGGCTATTTTCGCTTTTACTTCTGGCAATCAGCTTATACCCCGCCTCATCCATCCGCACAATCAGGGCTACTATTCCGTAAACCCCTACCGTGGCAACGATGGCAATAATACTTACCACGAGGATCTGGGTGAGCAAGGGCTTCCCGGTGACTGTGCCCAACGCAATAATGATGATTTCGACCGAGAGGATAAAATCGGTAACGATGGCCGACTTTACACGTTCTTTCTCTATGGCCAATATCTCCGCTTCGGTCAGGTCTTCAGCAAATGTGGGTTCAGTAGTGCTGGCATGTGGAAAAATCCATTCGTATATTTTCTCTGCACCTTCATACGCCAGATAAATACCTCCCAACAGGAGAATTATGATGATTGCAATAGGCAAAAAAGCAGTCAACAAAAAAGCGATGGGCAGGATTATGAGTTTGTTCAGAAATGATCCTTTGGAAATGGCCCACAGCACGGGAATTTCACGGGCAGATGCAAACCCGGAGGCTTTTTCGGCATTTACGGCCAAGTCGTCCCCCAAAATCCCGGCGGTCTTCTTGGCGGCAACCTTGCTCATCATGGCCACATCGTCCATCAATACGGCTATATCATCCAATACCGCGAAAATTCCTGAGGCCATCCTTTTTTGTTTTACGGATTTTGCTGCCCCAAAATTCTGGGATTCATGCAGCAATTATGGCGTGCAATTTAAAATATTCAATTTAAAGACCTGTTACATTTCACATAAATTCAACATTTTGGAAATTGCCATAAGCCGAAAATCCATAACGCTGGAGCAATTAACGATAGAACTTAACTTATCTGGCCCTCTTGGTGTCGGTTCGGGTACCCGCCAGTGTCCGTTAGTTCCTTAATTGCTCTTTTGGCGGAAAAGGAACGGTTCCCACTGTATTTCGTACTAATATCAGTACCGGGTAATGGCTCCAAACCCATTGAACTTATCAAGTTCCCCTTTGGGAAGGAAAACCACGTCGCCGCCAAAATCCATATTTGCTTCAATCATTTCATCATAAATATCGTCGATTACGTCCGGATCGTTCCGCCTGTCTTCCGAAACGTATTCAATTTCGCCCTCTTTCATGATTGCCGGTTGGAAACGGCCCTGTTCGACGAATAAGGTCTGCACCCTCCCTTCAGAGATTGCTCTCCAAATTTCATTGGTATCGCTCAGGAATTTGTTTTCGCCTACCGCTTTCTTGAGATCCGCTTTTCTTGCATTGTTGATCTTTACGACCTCCTCCCTCAGCACTTCCCAAACTTCCCCAACAATTTCGTGGGCCGGGTCATTGATCTTGCCCTTATTCAATCCTGCGGACATAAAGCTTTGTTTGTTGTCTGCCGTATCCATATAGGCGGCTCGATTTTCGTCCAGACCACAAATAAATATCGGCAAAGGATTTTTCTTTCTCTCCTCATTTACTCTTTTATCCGCTTGGTTGAAGAACTCTGCCATGATGTTGGTTTGGTTGGAAGCGATCGATCCAGCGGCTCTTGATCTCAAATAAAATTGATTCTCAAAGGGAAAGGGGTCTCCTATCTCGCGAATCATTTTATTGTTCATCGCTTCCAAAAGCCGGATCTTTTCTTGGCTAAGGACCAAGACATAATAATGGGTTTCCAAGTGGATAGCCCTAAACAGATCGCGTGTGGCAAAGGTATCATCAATTACAACCCTATCTTTTACTGCAATGGGCAGTCGGATTAATTCGGCAATGTCTTCGTTGACAAAAAGAAACAAACTCTCAATATTCCGGCTATGATCAATGCTCTCGGCCAGGGATTTTAGCCTTTCCACGAGTTTCTCTGCCTGTTTTTTATCCAATTCTGCCAGTAACCTGGTTTCCGCATCCTTGATAAGGTTTTTTAGTTG
>CAYXDM010000148.1:0-5493 GCA_964463595.1 uncultured Aequorivita sp.
GAGCGCAGGATTCATAACCCTGAGGTCACGGGTTCAATTCCCGTCTTCGCTACAAGTGTAAAAAGCTGTTTAGCAATTAGTTAAACGGCTTTTTTAATGAAAAAAATCATTAATCTTAAAAGAAGTCTCCCGAAAACTACTCCAAATTTTTGTGATTAACGCTCTTAAATTGAATACCTCCACACACAGAGTACGGTTCCTCAAAATAAATCCCTCATAGCACCTCTTTAAGTGCACTGCTTTAAATTATTCTTCACTTATTGGAAATTGTTTTTCAGTAACCACCGTTCCTTGTAAGGATCTGTTTCAAATGGATTGACTTATATTCTAATAATAGGCTTGGCTAATAAGCAAAAGATTATTATTTTTGAAGTGTTAAATTTATTTGATTTGGACCATGGAACATAAAAGAAGCAAAAAGGAATTACAAAACGATTTGCTTTTTTATCTTGAACACTATAAGGAAATTACAAGTAGGTCGAGAAAAGCCAAATGGGACAAAGAAATTGCAGCATTGATTAAGGAGCTAAAAAAGCTCGGTAAAGAAGGTTAATCAACCACTCAAAATGTGAGATTAAAAAGAAAAAGCTATGTTTGATAAAGTAAAAGAATTAAGAAATAAATACAGTAAAACAGATGATGAAGCTGTAAGAGCCGAAATAAATAAAGAAATGGAGGCCTTGCGAAAAATGGATTCTGAAGCGTTCGAAGACGCTTTGCTTGAGTGTATAAAAGACAGTACGCGTCAGGTAAAGGAATTGCGTGTAAGACAACAAATCGAGAGCATACTTCCTGCGATTTCAATTTCGTACATAGCAAAAGAGTATTTTCACAAAAGTAAAGAGTGGTTTTATCAACGCTTGAACGGAAATATTGTAAATGGCAAACCCGCTGAATTCACTGAAGAAGAATTAGACACTTTGAACTTTGCTCTCAAAGAATTAAGTAAAAAGATTGGCTCTGTGAGTGTTTCATAGCGCTTTGAATTAATGTTTCGCTGCTCCACCTCTTTAACCAAAAAATTAAAACAAAAAATGGGATAAAAAAATTAATTTCTATCCCATTCAGTTATTCTAAGGTTTCAATCTAGTCCTCCACCAAAACCCAATCTCCTTTATCCAAGGAGGGAATGGCCTGTTTGTATTTCATGGATTTGGTCTCGCCACTGAGCACGTTTTTTATGGTAACCTTATCGTTTCGGTTTATTTTGGGGTGTTTGCGAACGATGGTTTCCGTTACCTGTTGCGCCTGGGTGTTTCCTGCAGCTCTTGATTGTGCAGAACGTTCATCCATATTTGGAATTTCATCTTTCTGCTCGCTCAGGTTTTCTTTTCGCCTTACCTCTCTGGCTTCCTGGATGTTCTGTTGTTCTTCCTGTGGCAACTCTCCTTTAAAGAGGAAGGATATCACGTCCTTGTTCACTTTTTCGATCATTGCCTTAAACAGTTCAAAGGCTTCAAACTTGTAGATGAGCAATGGGTCCTTTTGTTCGTGGACGGCAAGTTGGACGGATTGTTTAAGTTCGTCCATTTTGCGAAGATGGGTTTTCCAGGAATCATCGATAATGGCCAGGGTGATATTTTTTTCAAAATCGTGCACCAACTGTTTTCCTTCGGATTCGTAGGCTTTTTCCAAATCAGTAGCTACATTAAGGGTTTTTACCCCATCAGTAAATGGAACCAAGATCCGCTTGTACTTGTCTTTTTGGGTTTCATATACCTGCTTGATCACTGGAAATGCCAATTCGGCATTGCGTTCCATTTTTTCGTGATAATATTGATAGGCAGCCTTGTAGACCTTTCCCGCAATTTCAAGAGCGTCCATTTTTTCGAACTCCTTTTGTGAAATAGGGGAGCTCATAGAGAAATAACGGATAAGCTCAAATTCAAAATTTTTGAAGTCCTGCGACCCCTTATTGCCTACTGCAATCACTTCGGCAGTATCGTAAATCATATTGGCAATATCCACCCGAAGACGGTCTCCGAACAAGGCGTGATAACGGCGTTTGTAAACCACCTCTCTCTGGGCGTTCATAACGTCATCATATTCCAAAAGTTTCTTTCGGATCCCGAAGTTGTTTTCCTCCACTTTTTTCTGGGCGCGCTCAATGGATTTTGAGATCATGGAGTGTTGGATGACCTCTCCTTCCTTCAATCCCATCCTATCCATCATTTTGGCGATACGCTCACTTCCAAAAAGACGCATAAGATTGTCCTCGAGTGAAACGTAGAACTGCGAACTTCCCGGATCCCCTTGCCGACCGCTACGTCCGCGCAACTGTCTGTCCACCCGTCTTGAATCGTGGCGTTCCGTACCGACAATGGCCAGACCGCCGGCTTTTTTGACCTCCTCGCTCAGTTTGATATCCGTACCCCTACCGGCCATATTTGTTGCGATGGTCACAATTCCGCTCTTTCCCGCCTCAGCGACTATAT
The DNA here is from genome assembly GCA_964463595.1 of uncultured Aequorivita sp. Lineage (GTDB taxonomy): Bacteria > Bacteroidota > Bacteroidia > Flavobacteriales > Flavobacteriaceae > Aequorivita. The sequence goes on from CAYXDM010000148.1 coordinate 2,436, forward strand.
CTGCCTCTTTTTTATGGAGCTTGGCGTTCAGTACGTTGTGTGGGATGTTCCGTATGCTCAACATTCTACTGAGCAATTCCGAAATTTCTACGGAAGTTGTACCGATCAGGACCGGCCTTCCGGCATTCGAGAGTGCCACCACTTCCTCTATTACCGCATTGTATTTTTCGCGCTTTGTCTTGTAAATTTTGTCTTCACGATCGTGGCGGGCTATTGGGCGGTTGGTTGGAATTTCCATCACGTCCAGTTTGTAAATTTCCCATAGTTCCCCAGCTTCCGTAACTGCGGTACCCGTCATACCCGCAAGTTTACGGTACATCCTGAAATAATTCTGGAGGGTAACAGTCGCAAAGGTCTGGGTCACCGCTTCGATCTTCACGTTTTCCTTGGCTTCAATGGCCTGGTGCAAACCGTCACTATATCGGCGGCCGTCCATGATTCTCCCGGTCTGTTCGTCCACGATCATCACCTTATTGTCCATCACCACATACTGATCGTCCTTTTCAAAAAGTGTATAAGCTTTCAGGAGCTGGGTCATGGTATGGATTCGTTCGCTCTTTATGGAGAAATCCCGAAAAAGGGCTTCCTTCAGCTCTGCCTCTTTTTCTGCCGGAAGGCCTTGGCTTTCTATTTTTGCAATTTCGGTTCCCATCTCGGGCATCACAAAAAAGTCGGGATCTCCTGTTCCGGATAGATAATCGACTCCTTTATCGCTCAGTTCTATCTGATTGTTTTTTTCATCGATTACAAAGTACAATTCCGCATCCACTTTGGGCATTTCGCGATTGTTGTCGCTCATATAGTGGTTTTCGGTTTTCTGAAGGATCTGTTTGATACCTTCCTCAGAAAGATATTTTATAAGGGCCTTATTTTTTGGCAACCCTCGGTACACACGAAGTAATTGAAGTCCGCCTTCCTTGTGGTCTCCTTCCTTGATCAATCGTTTGGCCTCGGCCAAAACCCCTGTCAAATATTTTCTCTGCACCTCTACGATATCATGGATCTTTGGTTTCAGCTCATTGAATTCGTGCCGATCGCCTTCGGGAACGGGTCCCGAAATAATCAATGGTGTCCGCGCATCATCGATCAAGACCGAATCAACCTCATCCACAATGGCATAGTGATGTGGGCGCTGTACCAGATCATCAGGGGAGTGGGCCATATTGTCGCGCAAATAATCAAACCCAAATTCATTATTGGTCCCGTAGGTTACATCTGCCAAATAGGCTTTTCGTCTGGATGCAGAATTTGGGCGGTGATTGTCAATGCATTCCACGCTGAGGCCATGGAACTCAAAAAGAGGAGCCATCCAAGCGCTGTCCCGCCGGGCCAGATAGTCGTTCACGGTTACCAGGTGCACACCTTTTCCTGCCAGGGCGTTGAGATAAATGGGAAGGGTTGCGACCAAGGTCTTACCTTCACCCGTTTGCATTTCGGCTACCTTTCCTTCGTGTAGTGCCACCCCGCCAATCAACTGTACATCGTAGTGCACCATATCCCAGGTAATGGGTTTGCCCGCTGCGTCCCAAGAGTTTTTCCAGATGGCCTTATCATCCTCAAGGGTTACGTAGGCCTTTTCGGAGGATATTTCCCGGTCAAAGGCATTGGCGGTAACGGTAAGCGTCTCGTTATTCTTGAAACGCTTCGCGGTCTCCTTCATCACGGCAAAGGCTTCCGGAAGAATTTTGGAAAGTGTTGTTTTTTCTACCTCGTACAGATCGTCCTTAAGTTTATCGATCTGATTGTAGTAATCTTCTTTTTTGTTGATGTCCTCTTCGTCCTCAGACTGTTTCTCGAGGGCGTTGATTTGCTGTTGAACGTCGTTTTGAGCGTCTTTTATGGTTTTTCGGAAGAAATCCGATTTAGCTCTCAATTCGTCATTGGAGATTTTTTCGAGGGCTGCCTCATGCTTTTTTATTTCATCTACCAAAGGTTGGATTTGCCCAATATCTTTTTTGGATTTATCTCCTACAAAAATTTTTATTACGCTGTCTAATATTCCCATAGTTCCGGTTTATTTTTTTAATGTCACAGGTGAGTGACATTATCCTTTAAATTCAATCTTATTCCCTCCGTAGTTGGCTGGAGTTTTTATTGTCTATACCCCAGCCCTATTGTTGAAATGTCGCTCAGGTATTTGCGATTTGTTTAATTCTTTTTGAATGAAAAAAAGCCTCCTAAAGAGACTTTTTTTATATTTTTTATTCGACCCTCAAGGGGTTAATACTCATCTTCATTCCAGAGATAGTCCTCATCGGTGGGGTAGTCTGCCCAGATTTCGTCAATGGAATCATAGGAGTCTCCCTCGTCCTCGATTGCTTGAAGGTTCTCCACTACTTCCAGTGGGGCTCCTGTTCGGATTGCATAATCAATCAATTCATCTTTGGTGGCAGGCCACGGGGCATCGCTCAAATATGATGCAAGTTCTAATGTCCAATACATAGCGGCAATGTTTAATTTCGTGCAAAAGTAATTTTTTGGATCAAAAAGTCAAGTAAAATCCCAATTATTTCTGCAATATTTTAAAGAACGTTTATTGTTTGTTGATAACCAACGCTTTACGATCTAAAATGTTGATAAGTTTTTTATTAAGAATCAGGCCGTCTCGTTTATTTGGGCCTGTGTTAATCAATTTTTTCCGGAACCCACTGAATTTCCTCTGCGTCCAAGTCACTGGACAATTTCCGTGCCAGCACAAAAAGATAGTCAGATAGACGGTTTAGATATTTAATTACGATCGGATCAACTGGCTCATTCTCATTTAAAAGTGTAACCCGTCGCTCCGCGCGCCGACAGACCGTCCTGGCAATGTGACAATATGACACGGCCGTATTTCCTCCTGGCAATATAAAATGGGTAAGCTCGGGAAGGACTTCGTTCATGGCGTCCATTTCCCTCTCAAGGAGCAAAATATGGTCATCATTGATTTTTTCGATCTTGAGCCGCTCCTTGCCACTTTTTAAAACCGCTCGATCCGGAGATGTGGCCAAAGTGGAGCCTATGGTGAACAATTTATTTTGGATTTGGACCAAAATATTTTTACTGTGTGGATCAATTG
>CAYXDM010000149.1:0-5453 GCA_964463595.1 uncultured Aequorivita sp.
GTTGATTTCGCAAAATGTGCATGGCAAATCTACAATTTTTTTTTGTTCACAAAAGTTTATTACGGAAAAATGATGGCTATCTTTAAGCCCGCATTGACAGCTGAAAATGATGATAGCACCAGATTTTTATAGATTTTTAAAAGATGATTTTCCCCACCGCACAACTCCCAAACAAGATATTGCCCTTAATTTATTGGCGAAATTCACCACGGACAAAAACAAGAATGAAGTATTTCTGCTGAAAGGGTATGCAGGTACGGGCAAGACAACGCTCATAGGGGCGCTGGTAAAGAACTTGGCAAAGGTCAAGATGAGATCCGTTCTTTTGGCCCCCACGGGCCGGGCTGCCAAAGTAATCAGCTATTATTCAAAAAAGCCGGCCTTTACCATCCATAAGAAGATATATTTCCCGAAAAATAAGAATGGCTCTATCTCCTTCACCCTCCAGAATAATAAGCACCGCGACACGATTTTTATTGTGGACGAGGCCTCGATGATACCCGACGTAAACCAAGATTCGAGGCTGTTTGAAAACGGCTCCCTATTGGACGATTTGATGCAGTATGTATATAGTGGCCATAACTGCAAACTATTGCTGATAGGCGATACGGCACAATTGCCGCCCGTACATCTTGCCATCAGTCCTGCACTTGATATAAAGGTATTAGAAACCCAGTTCAACCGCGAGGTTATTCATATAGAACTGGATGAAGTAGTCAGGCAACAAAAGGACAGTGGCATTCTGGAGAATGCCACCAAGTTAAGACAGCATCTTGGCGATGGGTCTTTTGATTCCTTCAAGTTTTCAGGAAAACACTTTCCCGATATCATCCGCCCCGTGGACGGCCAGGAAATCATGGATGCCATAAGTGATAGTTATTCTTCCCTTGGAAATGAAGGGACCGTAATCGTTGTGCGGTCAAACAAGAGGGCCAACCTGTACAACCAAAGCGTGAGGGAGCGTATTTTGTTTCAGGAGGCCGAGCTTTCGGCCGGGGATTATCTCATGGTGGTGAGAAACAATTATTTTTGGCTGGACAGTGCCAGTGAGGCGGGATTTATAGCAAATGGGGATATTGTGGAAGTACTGGAAATCTTTTCCTTCAAGGACCTCTATGGATTCCGTTTTGCCGAAGTAAAACTGCGAATGGTGGACTATCCAAAGATGAAACCTTTTGAGACCGTACTCCTGCTTGACACCTTGACCTCGGTAAGCCCTTCCCTGACTTATGAGGAATCCAATACACTCTATCAGGAAGTGATGAAGGATTATGCCTCCGAAAAATCAAAGTACAAAAAATTCCTCGCCGTAAAAAAGAATAAATATTTTAACGCGCTCCAGGTAAAATTCAGTTATGCCATTACCTGTCATAAATCCCAAGGGGGGCAATGGAACACCGTATTTGTAGAGCAGCCCTACCTGCCCAACGGAGTTGACAACGAGTATCTTCGGTGGTTGTACACGGCAATAACCAGGGCACAGGAAAAACTGTACCTAATTGGCTTTAAGGACGATTTTTTTGAAAATTGAAAAGCCAGTCTTTTTAAAAATCTCCCCTATTTAATTTCCATTGTATTTTTAACAAGCGCAGTACGGGGATTGTAAACCTTCTCGAAGCTTTTATTTATTATAAAAAGCATCCGGAAAAACAGTTCCCAAGAACTTAATCTTCTTATTTTTGAAATCATTTTAAAAACAATACGTGTGAAAATTATAGCAATGATCCCCGCCCGCTACGGAGCTTCCAGATTTCCGGGCAAACTGATGCAGGATTTGGGCGGCAAGCCAGTGATAGTGAGGACTTATGAGGCAGCTAAGGCCACAGGTTTGTTTGATGAGGTATTTGTGGTAACGGACAGCAAGGTTATTTTTGATGAAATAGAGCATAACGGCGGTAAGGCCATTATGAGCCAAAAAGAGCACGACTGTGGCAGCGACCGCATTGCGGAGGCAGTGGAAAACATGGATGTGGATATCGTGGTCAACGTTCAAGGAGATGAACCGTTTACCAGCCGCGAGGGTCTGGAAAAAGTACTTTCGGTTTTCCGAGGTCCCGATGCCGAAAAAATTGACCTCGCATCCATTATGACTGAAATCCACGATTGGAAGGAAATAAATGATCCAAATACAGTTAAGGTAATCGTAGATCAGGACAATTTTGCGCTCTATTTCTCCCGGTCGCCCATTCCTTATCCGCGGGATAAAAATGTGGATATCCAATACTATAAACACAAGGGTATTTACGCCTTTAAAAAAGAGGCGATTTTGGATTTTTACCGTTTACCCATGCGCGCCTTGGAAGCAGTGGAAAAAATAGAATGTATCCGCTATTTGGAGTATGGGAAGAATATAAAAATGGTGGTTTCCAATACAGTGGGAGTTGAAATTGATACGCCTGAGGATCTGGCAAGGGCAAACAAATTGCTCAAGGAAAGTAAACCAAATGGTATCAACAATAAATACAGGAATTTTCCAATGGTGCCAAAAGTGGTCTTTGGGGAGGGCAGCTTTGACCAACTTTCAGCTATTTTGGCGTCGCATCGTCAAGAAAAGGCCCCCTTTATTTTTTTGGTTGACGATGTTTTTAAAGACAACCAGGAATTTTTGGACCGGATTACCCTTCGTTTCAATGATAAATTGATTTTTATCTCTGCTGATGAGGAGCCAAGAACTTCACAGGTCGATAGTATGGTACAGGACATTAAAACGGAATTTACCCATGCTCCATCAGGAATCATCGGGATTGGCGGAGGTACCGTAATGGATCTGGCCAAGGCGGTATCAATCATGCTTTCCAATCCAGGAAGTGCGGCCGATTACCAAGGCTGGGATCTGGTGAATGGAAAGGCAATCTATCATGTGGGAATTCCCACAATTTCAGGGACGGGGGCGGAAGTTTCTCGTACCACCGTACTTACCGGACCTGTTCGGAAACTCGGTATAAACAGCGATTTTACGCCCTTTGATCAGGTTATCCTGGATCCTGAGCTTACCAAGGGAGTGCCAAGGAACCAATGGTTTTTCACCGGTATGGACTGCTTTATCCATTGCGTGGAATCATTGAATGGCACATTTCTGAATGCGTTTAGCCAGAGTTATGGCGAGAAAGCCTACGATCTCTGTTTGGAGATATTTCTGGGCGATTCCCTTTCTGAAGAGGAAGCCCGAGCCAAGCTGATGATGGCATCCTGGCATGGGGGAATGAGTATCGCGTATTCCCAAGTGGGGGTAGCCCACGCTATGAGCTACGGATTGGGATACGTTTTGGGAACAAAACACGGGGTAGGCAACTGTATTGCCTTTCAATTTTTGGATGAATTTTATCCCAAGGATGTTGCTCTGTTCAATAAAATGGTAAAAAAGCACAATGTGGAAATCCCCCGCGGGGTATGCAAGGATCTGACGGAGGAACAATTGGATGTTATGGTCGATGTGGCCTTGGGAATGGTGCCGCTTTGGGAAAATGCGCTAGGGGAGGAATGGGATAAGATCATTACCCAGGATAAACTCAGGGACCTATACCTCAAGATGTAACCGACATATCTATCTGCGGTATAGATGTAGACAAATTTATTTGTTCAAATTCATGTGCTGGAACCTCAAGGGGAACTTTGATCCGAACCTCGAAAAAACAATGACAACCGTGATGCCTCTACCTGTTGCCACGATTTCTAAATGGGCCGCTACGGCAGACGGAATCTTGCACTTGCATAAATTACATCGCCAAAAAAGAATTGTTCTAATGATATTGGATATCCCCTTCACCCTACCGGAGATATTTTACAGAGCACGGGAATCCTAACCACATTCTCTGAGAGTGCAACTCGCAAGAAAAGAGAGTTTCCCTATCTCAAAAAGGTTTTTGACTCTTTAAAAGTCTTCTAATTGTCACCCACTCCTTCAGCATTTCTTTTGCCTCCTGGGCGGGATATCCCAGCACCGTCTTTCCTGCTTCCACGTCGTTCATTACCCCAGAGCCGGCTCCTACAGTTACTCCAGAGTGCAAGGTTGTGTGGTCTTTTATGGAGGCACTTCCGCCGATAATAACCCCGTCACCCAATGTCACCGACCCTGCAAGGCCGCTGTGGCCTGCCATAATGCAGGATCGACCCAGAACAGAGTTGTGGGCAATTTGGACGAGATTGTCAATTTTACAGCCATCCCCAATGATGGTAGAACTGAATTTTGCCCTATCCACGCAGGAATTGGCCCCAATTTCCACATAATGTCCTATAATAACATTTCCTATCTGGGGAATTTTTACAAGGCCTTTGCCATCGGCGCTCGGTCTATACCCAAAACCATCGGCACCTATGCTTACATTGGTATGAAAAATACAATGGCTGCCGATAATACACCGCTCGCGGATAACTGTGCCAGACCAGACCACGGTATTGTCGCCAATGGTGGTTTCATCAAAAACACAAACATTTGGATATAATATCACTCCATTGCCCAATTCTACATCCTTGCCTATATAACAGTTTGCCCCGATCCTACATCCTTCGCCAATTTTGGCGGTGTCGTGAATTACGGCCGTGGAATGTATGTCGGTTTCAAAAACGGGGGGCGAAGGATTAAAGAGTTCCAGTAATTGAGCCATGGCCAAATCTACGTTCTTAACTTTTATTAAGGCGCGGTTATCCCCTGGTTCCAAAGTGGAGTCCTCACTAACCAAGGCAGCGCAGGCTTTGGATTCAGGCCAAAACTTCTCATACTTTTTGCTGCCGATAAAGGTAATCTCCTTGCTATAGGCTTTTTTGATTTCACCGGGGCCATCAATCTCGTGGGTGGTGTTACCTATTAATTCGCCTTTCACCAGGTCGTTAATTTCAGTTATCGTGTATGATGCCATATAGTAAGATTTAATTGGGGGCTTTAAAAATTTGCTAAATCTAATCAAATTATTGAGAGTGTTGTTATTGATTTCAAAATAAGAGGCCGTTTCATTTATCGAAACGGCCCTTTTTATTTTATGGTGGAAGTGCTATTCTTCGTCAGTCGATTCTTCCATAGTATGGTATACGTTCTGGACGTCGTCGTCTTCCTCGATGCGCTCCAGTAGTTTTTCAACATCGGCCGCTTCTTCGTGCGAAAGTTTTTTGGTTACCTGCGGAATTCGGTCAAAGCCAGAGGAAAGGATCTCAATATTCCTTTCTTCCAAAAATGATTGGATGTCGCCAAAACTTTCGAAGGGCGCATATATAATAATTCCATCCTCATCTTCAAATATCTCTTCCAGGCCGTGGTCTATAAGTTCAAGTTCAAGTTCCTCAATGTCCAACCCTTCAGGATTGATACGGAAGTTGCAGGTATGATCAAACATAAAGGAAACTGAGCCCGAGGTACCAAGACTGCCATCGCATTTGTTGAAATGCATTCGGATGTTGGCAACAGTTCTTGTGTTGTTGTCGGTTGCGGTTTCGATTAGGATAGCAATCCCGTGGGGGGC
>CAYXDM010000150.1:0-3678 GCA_964463595.1 uncultured Aequorivita sp.
CAACGCACAAGAATTTTCCTGTGCGCTGCAAAGATAGGGAAATTTAGTTATGGGTGAGGGGCAATGAGGTATGGGCTGGGAAATTTCAAATTGCGGATTTTGGTTTTTGGAAATCATGGATTTGGGATCCGGATTCTTGGTCTGGTCCTTGGTCCCTGATCCCAGTTTCTTCCTTGGGTCGTATTTCTGTTCGATCGTGAATGTGGATCTACCGCTCAAATCGCGCCCCTGGTCTTTTACCTCCCATTTTTCCGATCGTCTATGCGTCGTTGCGCAATATGATAGGCTGCCTGGTAGGTGGAGATATTATTTTCGTCCGCATTCCCCAATATCTCTAATGTGGTGTTGTAAATATTTTCGGTTTTGCGCATTATTTCCTGGCGGTCATAATTTTCGAGTTCGGCATAGACATTGATAATTCCGCCGGCGTTGATCAAAAAGTCGGGAGCCCAAACAATTCCTTTGTCACGAAGGGCCTGGCCGTGTTTTTGTTCCACTTCCAACTGGTTGTTGGCGGCCCCGGCAATCACCTTGGTCCTAAGCCTGGCAATAGTGGAGTCGTTTACCGTTGCACCCAGGGCGCAGGGTGCATAAATATCCATACTTTCGGAATAGAGATCATTGCCTTCATAGATATTTACACCGTATTTATCCCGGACCTCTTCCATTTTTTCCCGGTTTATATCGGAAATAAATACTTTTGCACCTTCCTTGCTCAGGTATTCAGTCAAAGCCTCTCCCACATTTCCAATTCCCTGAACATAAATGACCTTGCCTGCCAGCACATCACTATCAAAGGTATATTTTGCCGCAGCTTTCATTCCCATATATACGCCGTAAGCCGTGATGGGGGAAGGATTTCCCTTCCCGCCCAAGGATTCGGAAATCCCCGTAACATGAGGGGTTACTGTATGCACTAAATCCATATCGGAAGTCTTCATTCCCACATCTTCGGCAGTGATATATTTGCCCCCCAAGGAATTTACGAACTCTCCGAACTTCAACATCAGTTCAGGGGTTTTCTGTGTCTTGGCATCGCCTATGATCACGGCTTTTCCGCCACCCAGATCCAGTCCGGTAATTGCGCTTTTATAGGTCATACCACGGGAAAGTCTCAATACATCGTTCAAAGCCTCCCATTCCGTGGTATAATTCCACATGCGGGTTCCTCCCAAAGCAGGTCCCAAAACTGTGTTATGGATCCCGATTATTGCTTTTAATCCTGTATCTTTGTCATTGCAAAAAACAATCTGTTCGTGATTGTCAAACGATTCTTGACCAAACACCGGGTCCATTTTATGAAGTTCGTTTTTATCGATTATTTCAGTCGTCATACCTTGGGTTATTTTATTTATTCCTTAAAAAAGATATGCAAAAGTAATGGATAGATGTATAATCTACAAAGCAATGCCTGTTAAATCAAGAATATTTAAAACCGACTCGATTTCTGAAAATGAAAGAATTAAAGTTTCTTAATCCTTATTTCCTTAAGTACAAAGGTCGATTGCTCCTGGGGGTCTTTATCACCATTGTCTCCACGGTTTTCAAACTGGTGGTCCCGATGAAAATCGGCGATACGGTTACGGTTGTCAAAAAATATTTGGACGGCGAGCTGATGGATATTGGCGATGTTAAACAACAGCTTTTGATCAATGTGCTCCTACTATTGGGCGCCGCCCTCCTTTCCGGCTTTTTCACTTTCTTGATGCGGCAGACATTTATAGTGGTATCACGCTATGTGGAATACGACGTGAAAAATAAAATTTTCGAACACTATGAAAAGTTGTCCCTTTCTTTTTTTAAACAAAACAGAACAGGCGACCTGATGAACCGCATCAGCGAGGATGTATCCAAGATCAGGATGTATGTGGGGCCGGCCCTGATGTATAGCATTACCACGATCACTCTTTTTGTGGTGGTTATTACCTATATGTTTTACAAGGATCCTATCCTGACCCTCTATGCCATTGCCCCTTTGCCCATTCTCTCGGTGGTAATCTTTAAACTGAGCGTAATGATCAACAAGCGGAGTACCATTGTACAACAATATCTATCCAAATTGACTTCCTTCACCCAGGAAAGTTTCAGTGGCATTGCCGTAATCAAGGCCTATGGAATAGAACCCAAAATAAACGAGGATTTCGAGGGGCTCGCCGAGGGGAGCAGAGAAAAAAACATCGATCTGGCCAAGGTACAGGCGCTTTTTGTTCCGCTGATGATGTTGTTGATAGGGATCAGCAATATCCTTGTTATTTTTATTGGCGGCAACCGGTATATCAATGGCCAGATTGAGGAACTCGGTACGCTGGTGGAGTTTTTGATGTATGTGAATATGCTCACCTGGCCCGTGGCGGTCGTAGGTTTCGTTGCTTCCATGGTCCAACAGGCCGAGGCGTCGCAAAAAAGGATAAACGAATTTTTGCATACCCAACCGGATATTCGAAACCAGGTCCAGGCCCCTACACCCATAGAGGGAAATATTGAGTTCAATCATCTCACTTTTACCTATCCGGATACCGGAATCACTGCCTTACGCGATGTTTCATTTTCGGTGCGGCGAGGCGAGACCTTGGCCATTGTGGGAAATACCGGCTCGGGGAAATCTACAATACTCGAACTTATAGGCCGATTGTACGATGTGGAGGAAGGCATGTTGCTGGTGGACGGGACCCCGATCAAAAACCTCAATCTCGACGATTTGAGAAGCAGCATTGGCTACGTGCCCCAAGATGCCTTTCTTTTCAGTGATTCCCTGCGCAGCAATATAAAGTTCGGAAAGGAAGACGCATCTGAAGAAGAAGTGATCGAGGCAGCAAAAAATGCGGTGGTCCACAAAAACATCATCGAGTTCAGCAATGGATATAATACGGTTCTCGGGGAAAGGGGAATAACCTTGAGCGGAGGCCAAAAACAACGTTTGTCCATTGCACGAGCCATAATAAAGGACCCGAAGATACTGCTGCTGGACGATTCGCTTTCTGCGGTAGATACGGAAACCGAAGAGCAGATACTCCATAACCTGAAAAAAATATCCAAGGATAAGACCACATTGATCGTGAGCCATAGAATTTCCTCTGTGAAAAATGCCGACAAAATTATCGTTCTCGAGGACGGAAAAATTATCCAGAGAGGCACCCACCATGACTTGGTAAGTACCGAAGGATACTACAAGGAATTATACGCAAAACAACTTATGGAAAAAGAAATCTAATTTTGCTTTGGCTAGTTTGGAAATTTTTTGGATTTTTGGCATCGTATAAAGAAAACAAAAACCATGGGCGAACAATTTACAATGGAGCAAGAAGAGATTTTTTCAAAAGTGATGCGGGCGGGACGTCGTACCTATTTTTTTGACGTGAGATCCACCAAGGCAGGGGATTTTTACCTGACCATTACCGAAAGCAAGAAATTTACCAATGACGATGGATCCTTCCATTATAAAAAACACAAGATCTATCTGTACAAGGAGGATTTCAACGAATTCAAGGATACCCTAGAGGAAATGATCGATTACGTTATCGACGAAAAAGGGGAGGAAGTCATCAGCGAGCGGCACCAAAAGGATTACAGACCACCTTATGCCGAGGGGGATGAAAACGGAACCTTGTCCAAAACCGAAGTCAAAGAGGAAATACCGACGAGCAATTTCACGGATATAGAATTTGACGACATCTAATC
>CAYXDM010000150.1:3778-5450 GCA_964463595.1 uncultured Aequorivita sp.
AAGAGGAAATACCGACGAGCAATTTCACGGATATAGAATTTGACGACATCTAATCTGAAGAATTTTTTTGAAGAATTTAAACCGGCAGGGATTCATCCCCTTAGCCGGTTTTTTATTTGGAAGTGAAAATGCCCAGGTTTACAACGCCCGAAACTGTCCTCGACATTATTGATTTGTTTTTAATATTTTAGCTACAAACTGATGCCTATGTCCCGTATCAAAATTATTCTATCAATTTTTACGATGGTGTGCTTGACCCACCATGGGCTTTCGCAGGAAGATACGGCGAAGGTCCAAACCGATTCCGTGAACATTGCCCTATTGGAAAGTTATAGCAAACGCCTGCTCGACATAGAAAACCAGCGCATTGCGGATTCCATCCAAAAAAATGAACTCGAGCGGCAATTGAGCGCCCTCAAGACTACGGATAATCTCCAGAAAGAAGAATTACAGGCCCAACTTCTCGCAATTGCCGAAAAGGAAAACCTTCGTCTTTCACAAAAGAAAATGCGGATAGATTCCCTAAAGCAAATCACCAAGGGGTATCCCGTTACAGGCTTTTTTAAGGACACCCTATTCCTTCTCTATTCCAAAATGGGCAGTTTCTCGCCAAAGGACCGTGCCGAAGCCATCAATGAAAAACTGGAAAAGCTGGGAGACGACATCACTTTTGACAGCACTTCCTTGGTAATCGAAAATGCGGAAACCACCTACGACATTGTTTTTGGATCGTCCATAATCATGAGCATTACCGAAAACGACGCCCTTTGGAACGATACTTCCAAGGAACACCTGGCCGAGCAATATCGCGATATTATCAATGCCTCGGTTTTGAATTATAAGGAAGAGACCCATTTCCTCAACCTGGCCAAGAAAATAGGAATGGCGATCCTGGTACTGGTGATAATCGTTGCCCTGATCAAATACATCTCCCGGCTTTTCGCCTACACTGCCCTGAAGATCCAATTTCAGAAAGACAAAAAAATCAAGGGGATCGAGATCAGGAACTACACGCTGTTTGATTCCGCACGGCAGATCAAGGTTTTGCTTTTCATCAACAAAGTGATTAAATGGTTTATCATCCTATTGGCCATTTACATCGCCCTGCCCATTCTGTTCGGGATCTTTCCGTGGACGGAGCATTTCGCCGCCACCCTATTTGGATATATTTTAAACCCCCTAAAAAATATATTGCTTTCCTTCTGGAACTACCTCCCGGATCTGGTAACCATTATTGTTATCATCTTCGTATTTAGATACATCCTAAAAGGCATTCGCTACCTAAAAGATGAAGTGGCACAGGGGAACCTGGTCCTAACCGGGTTTTATCGGGACTGGGCGGAACCCACCTATCAAATTGTCCGAATCCTGCTCATCGCATTTACATTGGTGGTGATTTGGCCGTATCTGCCGGGAAGCGACTCCCCGGTGTTCCAAGGGGTTTCCGTGTTCTTGGGGTTCCTCTTCACCTTTGGGTCCGCGGGGTCCCTTTCCAACGTGATTGCAGGGCTGGTCCTAACCTATATGCGGCTTTTCACCATTGGCGATTTTGTAAAAATCGGCGAAATTTCGGGTGATGTGATCGAGAAATCGGCTTTGGTTACTAGGGTCAGGACGCCTCGAAACGAAATTATTTCCATTCCCAATTCCACGGTGATGAACAGCCATACAG
>CAYXDM010000151.1:0-5369 GCA_964463595.1 uncultured Aequorivita sp.
GATCGGTTTTGCGTACTTTTATTGAAAATTAATCGCAATGAGATTCCTAAGCATCCTTATACTTTTTCTGCTTCTTACTTCTTGTGGGGCCACCGTAAATGTGGATTACGACAAGAATATGGATTTTTCGAAGTACACTTCCTATAACTTCTATCCTTCCATCCAATCCGGTTTGAACCAGTTGGACGACACACGGATTATTCGGATTACCGATAGTTTAATGCAGGAACGAGGTTTTATTAAAACAGACAGCCCACAGTTATATGTCAATTTTTATGCCCGGGAAAGTATATCCAACTCACGAAGCACCTTGGGAGTTGGAATAGGCAGTAGCGGCAGGAATGTGGGCCTAGGGGTAAGTGGCGGTATTCCTCTCGGTGGAAGAACCATCAACCAACAGTTGACAATGGATTTAATCGATGCCGCAAAAGACGAACTTGTTTGGCAGGCCGTAGCGGAAGGTGAGATAAAAGAAAGGGCGAGTCCCATTCAAAAGGAAAGATATTATCTGGGGATCATTCAGAAAATATTGCAGAAATATCCGCCGAAGGGGTAAGTAGACAATAGTCAGAAAATGGAAATTAACCAGAATTGCAAATGATGGATTCTTTTGGAGTTTACCCTCTTTTCAATCTTGAAGATAGGCATCTTAAGAGGAGGTGCCTACTTTTAATAACCGTGTTTTTTATCTTAAGTTTTTCTGCCGTGCTACAGGGCCAATCCAATTTCCAAAGAGGAGAAGTTCTTTTCAAACAGGGAAAGTTGGCCCAAGCAAAACCAAATTTCGAGGCCCATTTAAAACAAAATTCCAATGATAAACAGACCCTGGAATATTTGGGAGATATTGCCGGCTATTCCAAAGAATGGGACAAAGCTATTTTCTACTACGAAGCCTTGGTCAAGGAGGAACCTTCAAATGCCAACTATCACTACAAATATGGGGGTGCCTTGGGTATGAAGGCCTTGCTTGTTAATAAACTTATTGCTGTTTCCTATATAGACGATATCAAAAGAGAGTTTGAACTGGCGGCACAACTCGATCCCCAGCACATTGAAACCCGATGGGCCTTGGTAGAATTCTATATTCAACTTCCCGTAATATTAGGGGGCGGGGAAAAGAAGGCAATAGTATATGCTAAGGAACTTGAGAGGATTTCACCTGTGGATGGCTACCTCGCCCAAGGCCATATAGCCGAGCATTCAAAAAGATATAAAGAGGCAGCCCCGTTTTTTAAAAAGGCCGTCGAGGTAGGCGGGTCTCTCCATACTTATGAAAGGTTGATCAATTTATATGAAAAGGATAAACAGTTCGACAATGCTCTGGCCACCGCTTCCGAAGCCCTGAAAAAGCACCGGATCAATCAGCTCAATTATCGTATCGGTGAATTAGTGGCCAAGTCCAGGCTTCAATCCCAATACGGAATTGAACGCCTTGGACAGTATGTTGAAAATTACACCAATAACGATGAGCCTTCCAAGGCTTGGGCTTATTATCGTT
Source organism: uncultured Aequorivita sp. (assembly GCA_964463595.1). Taxonomy (GTDB): domain Bacteria; phylum Bacteroidota; class Bacteroidia; order Flavobacteriales; family Flavobacteriaceae; genus Aequorivita. Next base: position 1,499 of record CAYXDM010000151.1, read on the forward strand.
TGGCCCAGATAAATAAGAATATGGGGGAGAAGCGTCTGGCTGTAAATTGGATAGACAAGGCCCTAAAGGAAATCCCCGATTTTAAGGAAGCCCAAAAAGAAAAAGCGCTTATCTTGGCACTTTAATCCTAAATTCTGAATTCAAAAATTCGAATTGGAAAAAGTACCTTTACACCATAATTAAATACCGGAACCTCAAAGGAGTGGATCCCCGCTTTTTGGAGGTGATGGCAAATTTGACCTTATGAAAATTCACTTCATAGCCATTGGTGGCAGTGCCATGCACAATCTTGCACTGGCACTTCAACAGAAAGGAGATACCGTAACCGGGAGCGATGACGAAATTTTTGAACCCTCCAAAACACGGTTGCGGAACAAAGGGTTATTGCCTTTGGAAGAAGGCTGGTTTCCCGAGAAAATAACTTCAGATATCGATGCCGTTATCCTCGGGATGCACGCCAAAGTAGACAATCCCGAACTTCTAAAGGCGAAGGAACTCGGATTGAAAATATATAGCTACCCAGAATTTCTATACGAAAAATCCAAGAATAAAACCCGTGTCGTAATAGGTGGTTCCCACGGAAAAACAACTATAACTTCAATGATCCTCCACGTAATGAATTATCACGAAAAGGACGTGGATTATATGGTTGGCGCACAATTGGAAGGATTTGACACTATGGTAAAAATTACCGACCACAATGATTTTATGGTAATTGAAGGTGATGAATATCTTTCCTCGCCCATAGACAGAAGGCCGAAATTCCACCTTTATAAACCGAACATTGCTTTGTTGAGCGGGATTGCTTGGGACCACGTAAATGTGTTTCCCACTTATGAAAATTACGTCGAGCAGTTCGAAACTTTTTTGAATGAAATAACCAATGGCGGCGCGATTATTTACAATGAAGAAGATGCTGAAGTAAAGCGAATTGTAGAACAGTCGCCAAATCCGATCAAAAAATATCCCTACCGAACTCCCGAGTATGCAGTTGAAAAGGGTACAACGCTCTTGGACACGCCTGAAGGCCCTATGCCCATCGAAATCTTTGGCGCACACAACCTGAACAATTTGGAGGGCGCGCGCTGGATCTGCCAAATGATGGGAATTGATGCCAATGATTTTTACGAAGCCATTTCGACGTTTAAAGGCGCCAGCAAGCGCCTTGAAAAAATAGCTGAAACCAAAAGTGCGGTTGCCTTTAAGGATTATGCGCATTCCCCAAGCAAGGTAAAAGCCACAACCCTTGCGGTTAAAAACCAGTATCCGCACAGAAAATTGATCGCCTGCCTTGAACTGCATACCTATAGCAGTCTTTCCCCTGAATTTTTAAAAGAATATCGAGGTACATTGAATTCCGCAGATTCAGCTGTGGTCTTTTATTCTCCACACGCCGTCATGATAAAGCAATTGGAAGAAATAAAAATGGAGCAGATAGAAAAGGCCTTTAATCGGGAGGATCTGGTCGTTTTCACAAATCCCGCGGATTTTAAAACCTATCTCTATTCGCAGGATTATGAAAACTCCTGTTTATTATTAATGAGCAGCGGGAATTATGGCGGGTTGGATTTTGAGGAAATTAAAGAATATTTGAAATAGTCCGGGACGTAAGACCGCTTGCCATAAGAAATAGCATTAAGACCTTGGTCGTTTTTGCCTTCCGTTTACGTCTTTTCAGTTATTCGTTACCGACTTAAAAAATACAAATCCAAACCCTAAAAAAAGCATCAAATGAAAAGGGAAAAGTCCAAAATCCCCACCTTCATCGCCCACTACAAAGGCGCTGTACATTCCAAATGCAAAATACAGCATCAGCAATCCCTCAAGAATGACATTGGGAGATATATTTTTGGAGAGGTATTTATTTTCTTTCCAGCTATTGTTCAAATTGCCAATATTGAATTTAGGCGTTCGGATAAACTCACTTTTCTTTCCAAGGTGCCCTTCCAAAACTGCAATGGAATTGTGGAGCGAAAATCCCATAGCCACGCAAAAGAAGGCGAAAAACATAATTATATATTTCAAAAAACCCTTCAATCCCCTTTCGTTAGAAGTTCTGAAGGTGAACCAATAGCAAATGAAAAATATGAATGTGCTGATTACGAAAAAACTCATCACAATGAAATAGACCTTTAAATGTTCGTATTCATTTTTGATATAAAGCATCGGCACGCTCAGGATAGCCACGAGCAGAATATTTAAAAACATTGTGCTGTTCAACAAATGTAAAAAGCTATGGATCTTTGTTTTAAAGGAAATATCCTTGTTCACCAATACCCTTTTTGCCATTTTCTGAAAATTTTCCGCCCCGCCTTTGTTCCATCTAAATTGTTGGGAGCGCGCTGCACTGATCTTCATAGGTAATTCGGCGGGGGTCTCAACATTTTCCAAGTATTTGAACTTCCAATTTTTAAGTTGCGCCCTATAGCTGAGATCCAGATCCTCCGTTAACGTATCGCCTTCCCAATTGCCGGCGTCCAAAATACATAGCTTTCTCCAAACCCCCGCCGTACCGTTGAAGTTGATAAAATGTTCCTTACTGTTTCTGCCCACTTGTTCCAAGGTGAAGTGCGCATCCAAGGCAAAAGCCTGGACCCTTGTCAAAATGGAATAATCGCTGTTCAAATGTGCCCAACGGGTCTGGACAACACCGATTTCGGGATTTTTAAAATGCGGAATCGTGTTTAATAACCAATCTTTCTTCGGAAGAAAATCGGCGTCAAAAATGGCGATGAATTCTCCCTTTGCAGTTTTTAATCCCTCTTTGAGGGCCCCTGCTTTAAACCCTTCCCGATTTTCACGGGAAATGTGTTTGATGTCCAAACCGGACTGTTGCAGTCTTTTAATTTGATTGGCAGCCAATTCAAAAGATTCATCGGTACTGTCATCCAAAACCTGAATTTCCAATTTCTCCCTAGGGTACTCAATTTCGGAGATATTGTCCAAGAGCCTCTCCATTACATACATTTCGTTGTAAACCGGCAACTGGATCGTAACATAAGGGAAATCGTCTTCCCGTGAAAAGTCATAAACAATCGCCTCATCTGTTTTTTTTCGCGCTCTTAAGTAGTTGAAAAGGAGATTTAGTTGCGCCAGAGCATACAGGAAGATAAATAGAAGAGATACTGAATAGATGACAATAATTATGGTTTCGAGGATCATTTGAAGCTGTATTTAAAAATCCATCCCAAGATTTTAATTCCTGCCATAGTAGCGCCTTTTACTGTTCCCGACACCTTGGAAACGCCGATCCGGTTTCGATAGGGCACAGGAATTTCTTTATAGGAGTATTTTTTCTTCAGCACCTTAAGTTGCATCTCTACCGTCCATCCATAGGTTTTGTCCTCCATTTCCAATGCAAGAAGTTTATCGTATTTAATGGCTCGAAAAGGCCCCAAATCGGTAAAGGTTGATGCGTAGATCAATTTCATCAGGGAAGTGGCCAGCCCATTTCCAAAACGCTGCGGAAAAGTCATGGAGCCCTTTTCTCTTAATTCCCTGACCCGGGAACCAATTACAAAATCGATATCTTCCTCGATAATCGGGTTTACAATTTTGGTGAGTTCTGAGGGATAATCGCTGTAATCGCCGTCGAGGAAAACAATAATATCTGGTTTTTTTTTCTTTTTTGAGATATATTCCATCCCTTTCAGGCAAGCATACCCATATCCTTTTCGCTTTTCAAAAAGAACTGTCGCACCAGCGTCTTTAGCGACTTTGGAGGTGGAATCAGTTGAATTATTGTCCACCACAATTATTTCCGAAATGAAGTTGGGGATTTCACCAATTACTTTTGCAATGGATTGTTCTTCGTTGAAGGCTGGGATGATTACTTTGATTGTTTTGTTCATAAAGGCCAACACATCCGGAT
>CAYXDM010000152.1:0-5325 GCA_964463595.1 uncultured Aequorivita sp.
AGGAATAGTAAACCCAAGGCAGAAGCAATGGCTCCGGAGATGGAGGCATCTAACCAGTGGGCAATCCAATAACCCAGGATGGCGGCAATCACACCAAAAAACATGGAGAGGCCGATCATTATTTTAAGATCTTCGGTGAGCAAATAGGCGATGGCTGCCGGAACGATCATCAGGGCGACCACCAAAATGGCCCCCACCGCATCAAAAGCTCCTACCACGGTGATGGAGGAAACCGACATGAGGCCGTAATGGATGATAAGAGGTGAGATACCCATTGCCGAAGAAAGTCCAACATCAAAGGTGCTAACTTTTAATTCCTTGAAAAAGAGTGCCAAAAGAGTAAGAATTACGATCAAAACACTTCCCATTATCCAAAGCGATTTTGGACCCCAATCCACACCGCTAACGCTCAATCTGTCAAAGGGTGCAAATGCTAGTTCTCCCAACAGAACCGCATCAACATCCAAATGGACATCGCCCGCATTCTTGGAAATCAGGATCACCCCAATACTAAAAAGCACTGGAAAAACCAGACCTATCGCAGTGTCTTCCTTTACCAATCCGGTTTTCTGGATGTACTCAACCAACACCACGGTCAATACCCCTACCAAGGCTGCGAAAAGAATAAGAAAAGGTGAATTTAAGTCTTGGGTAATAAAAAATCCCACAACGATTCCAACAAGAATAGAATGGCTGATGGCATCGCTGATCAACGCCATTTTCCGGAGCACCAAAAACACTCCCGGTATAGCACACGCCATGGCCACTACGGCGGCTATAATCTGGATCTCTATTAATGGATCATTCATTTTTTATACTGGTTATACATTTCGGCCGCCTTGTTGAAACCTTTCGGTGTCAATGCCCATTCCGGGCCATCCAAGGATATCCATCCCTGGTTCTCGAGTTTCTTTAGTGAACCTTTGGTAAAACCTTGAAAATCATTCAGAATCCTGATGGCGTGGGGATGCGAAATATTCTCGTGGTCCTTAGCGATATCGTACATGAACTGGAGGGTTTTCAATAATTGAAGATCCTTCCTATTTTTTATAATGCGAATTTCCCTGAACAACAATCCTCTTCCTGGAGAGAATACCAAGGAGAGAAAAACCAGTGCACTTGCCACCAAGACTATTACCGGCCCAGTGGCAAGGTGGTCCTGGGTGGCACTGATGGCGGTACCAAAAATTCCGGACAGCGCCCCAATAAGACCCGCCATTATTACCATAATCGACAAATTGTTTGTCCATTGCCTCGCCGCCGCTGCGGGAGCAAGTAGAATAGCGCTCATAAGTACCACTCCCACAGTCTGCAAACCGAGCACTATAGCCAGAACAATGAAAAAGGTTATCAATCTATCCAACGACTTGGTGTTGAAACCTAAAGTTTGGGTATAATCGGGATCGAAAAGGAGCAATTTGAATTCTTTCCAAAAAAGCAGCAATACTACCAGTGAAATGGAGGTAACAATAAGCATCAGCTTCACATCACTTTCCACCAATGTCGCTGCTTGCCCGAAAAGATACTTTTCCAAGCCGGCCTGGTTTGCATTGGGCTGTTTTTGGATAAATGTCAACAATAGCATTCCAAAACCAAAAAATGTGGAGAGAACCAACCCTAAGGCACTATCACTTTTCAGCTGTGTTTTTGAAGTTATTCCTCGAATCCAAAAAGTTCCTACTAGGCCACTCACCAATGCCCCCAGCAGCAAAGTTCCTGAATCTTTCGCTCCGGTTATCAGAAATGCCAGGGCTATTCCGGGCAAGGCCGCATGGGAAATGGCATCTCCCAAAAGACTTTCCTTACGCAACACCGCAAAACTTCCCAACATGCCCGAAATTCCGCCAAGAACCGCGGTGCCCAGGGTTATGGTGCGAAGCGTGTAATCATGCCAGAGAAGATTAAAATATTCGGTCATTTTTGTTTGAAGATATATAGGGGTGAGTGGAGGAGGGAGACCGCTTCACCAGGAGTAAAAGCTAACCTTCACTCTTAATTATTCTTTTCATTTTCGCCATTTTAATGCATATATAATCGGCTTTTCCAAGTGCCCCCACTTATTTATTAACGGCTACCTTATAATTAATTCCATAAGTCTTGGTCAAGTTATCATCATTAAATATCTCTTTTACAGGGCCTGTAGCTATTTTCTTTACATTTAAAAAGGTCACCCAGTCAAAGTATTCCGGGACGGTCTGCAGATCGTGATGGACCACCACTACTGTTTTACCGGCTTTTCTTAGTTCCTTTAAAATGTTGATGATGGCTATTTCGGTGGTGGCATCCACACCCTGAAAAGGCTCATCCATAAAATATATGGAGGCATCCTGGGCGAGGGCCCGTGCCAGAAAAATCCGTTGTTGCTGCCCTCCACTCAACTGGCTGATCTGTCGGTTTCGGTAGGGGAGCATGCCCACCTTTTCCATGGATTCCAGGGCAATCTTTTTTTCCTTGGGTCCAGGGCGTTTTATCCAGCCTAGATTTCCATAGGTTCCCATCAAAACTACATCAAAGGCCGTAGTGGGAAAATCCCAGTCCACACTTTCTTTTTGTGGTACATAAGCAACTAGATTTCGTTGTTTCCGATAAGGTTTTCCAAAAACCGTCACACTTCCGGCGATGGGTTTTATTATGCCCAAAACAGCTTTGATCAAAGTGGATTTTCCCGCGCCGTTCGGGCCTACAATGGCCATCAACACTCCTTCGGGAACGGACAGATCAATATCCCATAGTACCGGCCTATAATTATAGGCTACGGTAAGATCATCTACTTTAACAGCTATTTTTTCTCCCATTATTTCAATGCATTCACAATAGTATTTACATTATATCTAAACATTCCTATATAAGTTCCTTCCTCGGTTCCAGGGTTGCCAAGGGCATCGCTGTACAGAGATCCACCGATCTCAACCTTGTGGTTTTTTGACCGGACGGCCGCTTGGAGCGCCTCAATGGTCCTTCTGGGAACGGAACTCTCCACGAAAATGGCTTTTACGTTGTTTTCAATTATAAAATCTGAAAGTTTTTGAACATCCCTTACTCCGGCTTCCGTGGCCGTCGAGATTCCTTGTAGGCCAACTACCTCAAAATCATAGGCCTGTCCGAAATAATTGAAAGCATCATGGGCAGTGACCAGAATCCGTTTTTCTATTGGCAAGGAGTTAATGATGCCTTTTATTTCGGCGTCAAGGTCGTCCAGCTTAGATTGGTATTCTTTATTGTTTTCAATATAAAATTGGGCATTTTCTTTGTCGGTTTTGGAAAGTTCGTCCGTTACAATCTGTGCAAACCGTTTAAAAAACTGAATATTAAACCAAACATGCGGATCATAGTTTGAAGCAAAGTTTCCAGAAGGGATCAAATGGTCCTTCGGCAATCTGTCACCCATCGATACCGTATTTTTTTTGCCTTGCATCTTTTCAAAAATATCAACCAATTTTCCCTCCAAATGAAGTCCACTATAAAAAATGATATCAGCATGGTAAAGCTTGGTAACGTCTCCTTCACTGGCCTTGTACAAGTGGGGATCTACTCCTGCACCCATCAAGGCCTCCAAGGAAATTTTATCGCCACCGATTTCCGAAACAAGATTTGCCACGATGTTCGTAGTGGCAACAACCCTGATTTTCCCGTTGTCTTCAGGGGCATTCTTACAACCATAGAAGAAAGTTAATATTAGAAATATTAAGATATTTTTCATCCCTATTGTCTTGTTTACATTATTGGGGAGGCAAGCAATTAGATTTATCTATAATTTTTGTTTAGACTGTTTGAACAAAAAGGTTTTCCGCAATTTTATGCGAAATGAAAAACTGGGAATCCTCCACACGGATCACCATAGAACCATCGAAAAACTCTTTGCCCAGTACGGTTATCTTGGTCCCTATGCTGATTTTCTTCTTGTCCAGATACTGCAGAAATTCCGGACTGGATTCTTTTACCCCTACACAGATCCCTTGCTGGCTTTTCTCTATTTCGGAAAGCAGTTTCTTTTCGGTTCGTTTTAGAACACCATTTACATCCGGAATAGGATCTCCATGGGGATCAAAATCCGGGCTTCCCAAAAATCGGTCGAGCCGCGTTACCAATTCATCGGACTGAATATGTTCCAATTGTTCGGCAATTTCGTGTACTTCATCCCAATGGAAATTGAGCTTTTCCACCAAGAATACTTCCCATAAACGATGTTTTCGAATAACATAGGCTGCGAGTTTCCTTCCGCTCTCGGTAAGTTGCACGCCTTTATACCGTTTATACACCAACATATCTTTTTCGGCCAGTTTTTGGACCATATCAGTAACCGAAGACGGTTTTGTTTCCATACTGTTGGCAATGGCGGTTGTGCTTATCTCGCCGCCACTTTCTATTTGCAAGTGAAAAATGGCCTTTAGATAGTTCTCTTCAGCAAGAGTAATCATAAATTTTACGTTTATGCAAAGATATATTTTTTTATGAGCAAGTTACTTTTTAGTCTGGACTAAAATTGAAGTTGTAAAAAATTAGGAGTGCTTCAGAGTTTGGTTCCATTCCCGAAAGCGACTTATCCAGCCTCATATTAGTCTCCAATTAACAGCAATTGGAAGCTATTATGTTTGTGACTGAGAATTAAAATTTACTATAACATTGGGGAGAACAATCCTGCAATTTTCTCGATCAATTGGATTCCTTTTGATCGCCCAATCCATTCTTCCATATTTATTTTTGTGGAATCTTCAAGGTCCTGAAAAAAAGATTCGGAAAGCTCCTTGGCAACTTCATCATCATAAACAATAGCATTTACTTCAAAATTGAGTTCAAAACTTCTGATATCCATATTTGAAGTTCCTACCATTGCCAATTGTCTGTCCACGACCATGGTCTTGGCGTGCACAAAACCCTTTTGATAACGGTATATTTCGGCCCCTGCCCTCAACAATCGGGCGTAATAGGAACGCGCAGCGAAATTCACCAAATGGGAGTCGGAAATTCCGGGCACCAGTAAGATGATCCTTATCCCACTATAAGCGGCCAGGGTCAATGAATCTAGAAGACTAGGGCCTGGAATGAAATATGGAGTGGTGATAAGAATTTCCTCCTTTGCCAGATTTATGGCCTGCATTACCGATTGTTCAATCAAAGGAGTTTCGGAATCGGGGCCACTGGCCACTATCTGGACTACTTTCCCCTCTTCCATGACGGGATTACTCTGTTGTGGGAAGAAATGATCTTCAGGTTTCAATAATGTCCCCGAACAATAGTTCCAGTCGCCAATGAATATATATTGCAGGGCCCTGACCGCCGGTCCGTGGATCATTAAATGAGTGTCGCGCCAGTATATAGCATTCT
>CAYXDM010000153.1:0-5325 GCA_964463595.1 uncultured Aequorivita sp.
ATTGGATGACAAATCCTTCGTTTTTGGACTCAAGGGAATGCCTGAGATCGCACTCGAGGTGACCAAGGTAGATAGCCCCCATACCGTTGTTTTGGGAGCCAAGGACAGTAAATTCCCTTTTTCCCTTACGGCCGGTATAACGCCGGAGACCGATCAAACCTCTTCGGTGGAATTACTTTTTGACGGCGAATTCAATGCTGTGATGGCAATGATGATCAAAGGACCGATTACAAAATTTATCGATACCCTCGCCTCAAATTTGGAAAGCCTTTAAAAACCCCTGGATAAAAGCATTTAGGACTGGCTCGCAATTTCAGGAAAGTTCTTGGGGAAATATCTTTTGTCCTTTTTTCTATTGTCGTGAATCTAATATAAAAGCTTTAGTTCCTGTAATTGAAACGCCTGCACGATCGAATTGTCCATTTCCACCAACAATTCCCCCATATTGGAAATTCCCTTTATAATTCCATTAAAAGTGCCTAACTGTGGATGTTCAAAAACCGAAATGACATTCCTTCGGAACATATTCCTTTCATAGATCTCCTTGAGTTCCAGAAATTCCCGGAATTCGGTATCTTGAAGATACCCAAAAACCGCACTGCATACTTTATCAAATACCTCGTCCAATTCCAGGGAAACCCCCATCACCAGTTTTAGGGAACTTGCCTGGGGCAGATCGGGGAACTCCACGACGTTCACATTGATACCTATTCCCACTATTGAGTGTTTTACATTTTTCCCCTCCAAGACATTTTCTATCAAGATACCCGCAATTTTTTTATCGCCTGACAATATGTCGTTTGGCCATTTTATGGAGATCTGCGGTGCGCCTATTTTTTTAAAGGAGTTGGCCATTGCCAAGGAAACCGCCATGGAAATCATGAAATGGTTTTCAACGTTCAGGCCGTTGAACCTTTTAAAAATGCTGAAAGTAAGACTTTGGCCCCCTGTGGAAAACCATCCGTTGCCCCTTTGTCCCCTTCCCATCTGCTGATGTTTTGCGACTACCACGGTGTGATCCTCTACTACGGTTTCCTGAACCAGCTTTTTAAGGTAGGTATTGGTGGAATCGATGGCATCAAGTTTGATTATAACCAAAACGGAAACTATGTTGGGTTTTAGGCTTTTTATGGTGTCCACAAGAAACAAAAAAGTAATAACTTTGCGAAAATAGAAAAGAAATTAATTGATGCAGAAAAAACAAGCTGAAACCGATCAACTTATTACCCAAATAATACTAGGAATAGAGGATATAAAAGGACAGGATATAGAAATCCTCGATCTTCGGGAAATTGAAAATACCGTTTGCGACTACTTTATCATCTGCAACGGGACCTCCAACACACAAGTGAATGCTATTGTAAATTCCATACAGAAATCGGTAAGTAAATCCTTAAAGGAAAAACCCTGGCATATTGAGGGCAGTGAAAATTCGGAGTGGATTCTTATGGATTACATTGACGTGGTGGTGCACGTATTTCAGAGGCACATCCGCGAATTTTACGATATTGAAGGCCTTTGGGGCGATGCAAAATCAGTTAAAATAGAAACAATACAATAAATAAGAAATTTAGCCCTATGGCATCAGAAAATAAAAACAAGAAAATAGAGCCGAAGAAACCAAGACCAAATTATTATTGGATCTATGCAGCGGTTATACTGCTGTTTTTTGGTATTCAAATATTTGGGGGAAGCAATTGGTCCCAACCCGCAAAGACCACACAGGCGCAATTTGAGGAATATCTCAAGCAAGGGGATGTTGAAAAGGTGGACATAATCAATAAAAAGGTTGCAAAGGTCTACCTAACCGATGAAGCCAAGGAGAGGGAAGCAAATAGCAATAAGGGTGATACCCCTTCCTTTTTGGCTCCAGGCCCGAACGATCCCGATTATCAATTCGAATTTGGGGATCTCCAGAATTTCGAGAATTCATTCCAACAAATAAAACAGGAGAACAACCTTTCCACGAAGATGGAATGGCATACAGACTCCAATCTATGGGGCGATATCCTGATGGGAATTTTGCCCTTTATTATCCTCATTGCCATTTGGGTCTTCATTATGCGTCGGATGTCTGCCGGAGCTGGTGGAGGTGCCGGGGGGCAGTTGTTCAATATAGGAAAATCAAAGGCGAAACTATTTGACGAAAAAATTGACATCAAAACGTCGTTTAAGGACGTTGCCGGCCTTGAAGGCGCAAAGGAGGAGGTCCAGGAAATTGTCGATTTCCTAAAAAATCCGGATAAATATACCTCCCTGGGCGGGAAAATACCCAAAGGAGCCTTATTGGTCGGGCCTCCAGGAACCGGAAAAACCCTCTTGGCAAGAGCCGTAGCGGGGGAAGCCAAAGTTCCCTTCTTCTCCCTATCAGGATCCGATTTCGTTGAAATGTTTGTTGGGGTCGGGGCCTCCCGGGTCCGCGATCTTTTTAAACAAGCCAAAGAGAAAGCCCCGGCGATTATTTTTATTGATGAAATCGATGCCATAGGCCGCGCCCGTGGAAAGAGCAATTTTTCTGGCAGTAATGACGAACGGGAAAACACCCTGAACCAACTCCTTACCGAGATGGATGGTTTTGGCACCAATACAAATGTGATTGTACTTGCAGCGACAAACCGGGCAGATGTTTTGGACAAGGCCTTAATGAGGGCCGGGCGTTTTGACAGACAGATTTACGTGGATCTCCCAGACGTTCGTGAGCGTCAGGAAATATTTGAGGTACACCTTCGTCCCATCAAAAAGGATGAGGAACTGGACACCGATTTTCTTGCCAAGCAAACACCTGGATTTTCTGGGGCGGACATCGCCAATGTTTGTAATGAGGCCGCCCTTATAGCTGCCAGAGGAGGAAAAAAATCTGTCGGCAAGCAGGATTTTCTGGATGCCGTGGACAGAATTGTTGGGGGACTGGAAAAGAAAAACAAAATAATGACCATCGATGAAAAGCGTGCCATAGCTTTTCATGAAGCAGGTCATGCCACGGTGAGCTGGATGTTGGAGCATGCTGCACCGCTCGTAAAGGTCACCATTGTACCAAGGGGACAATCCTTGGGGGCGGCCTGGTATTTGCCTGAAGAAAGATTGATCATACATCCCGAGCAAATGCTGGATGAAATGTGCGCAGCCCTGGCGGGCCGTGCCGCAGAAAAAGTGATTTTCAACCGAATTTCCACGGGGGCGTTGAGCGATCTTGAAAAAGTTACCAAACAAGCCCGGGCTATGGTTACCATTTACGGTCTCAATGAAAAAGTGGGGAACTTAACTTATTACGACAGTAGTGGCCAATCTGAATACAACTTTACCAAACCCTATAGCGAAAAGACTGCCGAACTAATTGATAGGGAAATTTCAAAATTGATCGAAGAGCAATATCAACGCGCTGTCCAGATCCTAGAAGATAACCGCGATAAGTTGACAGAGCTCGCCAATGTACTACTGGAAAAAGAAGTTATATTCAAGGACAACCTTCAAAAAATATTCGGGGACCGTCCCTTCGAAGAGCCGGAAAAAGTGGAACGCGTAGCAAATACCTAGGCCGCTGTCTCTATTTAGTGGGCTAAAGCCGATAATTGAGCACCCTATTTTGACAAGGATTTTATATCTTTGGATGATTACTGGTTTACGAACTCCTCAATAATTATTAATGAGTCTATTTAAGAGGCTTTTAAATCCAAATTACAAATCGGAAAAAAAATCCCAAAAGGGAAATACATCCGAAAGGAGCAGTTATTACCCAGAACAAAAACTTCCGGTTGATGAAAAATTCACGCATTACTTCAAGAATAACGGCGGAAAATTCATCTATTGCGAAAATTGGGAGGAAACCCTCGAGGCCTTTGACAATATAATGGTCGAGAATGACTGGTATGAACAGCAGGTATTTTGCCTGGAAGATAAACTTTGCAAAAAATTTGATGGTTTCAACTTGAATTTCGGAAACAAGAGCAACTCAAAATTCCTGCTTTCCTCTTGTGAATCCCTGGTAGCGAATATGGGCGCCATTCTTTTGTCCTCCAATCAGGTAAGGGAGAAGAAGTTATTCGAACTACCGTATAATATGGTAATCCTGGCCACCACAAGCCAAATAGTGGAAAACATCAGTGAGGGCATGAGAATCATCAAGAATCGAAGCGTCGGTCAAATTCCCAGCAATATCACCACCATTCAACATTTTGAGTCCGATAGGGAAAAAGATTTTATGAATCAAGGTAGTAGCACAAAAAACCTATATTTGCTGTTGCTGGAAGACTTATAAAATATGAAGGAAATTGTCGTACGGACTATCTCGGGCGCATTGTACGTATCAATCATTGTTTTTGCAATGTTTACCTCCCGGGAATGGTTTATGGGGCTTTTCTTTATTTTTGCTCTTATCACCATGAGCGAATTCCTGAAACTGGTTCACCTTACCAGTTATCTGGCTTATTTTTTATTGGCCGGTGCCTTTTATTTTCTCAGTTACAGGGTCTTCGATGAAAACGGGGTGTACTTATTGTTGATAATGGGGATCTTCGTGAATTTATACCTCTTTAAGGATGTACTTTGGACCAGCAAGATACCCATGTTCCAGAAAAAAAAGTATATAACGGTAGTGTTCTATGTTATTAGCGGGTTTATTTTTCTTACGCTCATCCCCGTAATGGATGTGGACGGAAGGTTTATTCCACATCTTATCGTAGCGGTCTTTGTTTTAATGTGGACAAATGATACCTTCGCTTTTTTAATCGGCAAAAATTTTGGTAAGCACAAGCTCCTGAAGCGTATCTCGCCCAAGAAAACAATAGAAGGATTTTTTGGGGGAATGTGTGGTGCTCTTGTGGCGGGAGTCATTATTTTCCAGATCGTGAAAATTTATGGCCCCACAGACATTGAAAAGTATGATCTTTGGGTTTGGATCTGCCTGGCAATAATTGTGTCGGTTTTTGGGACCATCGGCGATCTGATCCAATCCAAGTTCAAGCGCCAGGCAGGGGTCAAGGATAGTGGCATCATAATGCCCGGGCATGGGGGAATGTATGATAGGCTGGACAGTATTCTTTATGCCAGTCCTTTTGTTTATGCTTTTTTATTAATCGCGGAATATGTTTCATAAAGAAGGTTTCAAAATTATAAGCGGTGCGCTCTTGGTTGTAATTGCCCTGAGTATTCTCGCAAATACATTTGTGGAAGATCCCGCAATTAGGGGCGGGATCATTATTTCCTTGGTTATCCTTTTGCTTTTGGTCCTACAGTTTTTCAGAAATCCAAAACGCGCCTTTGGATTGGTCCCAGATCAAGTGCTTTCGCCCGTGGATGGGAAAGTGGTGGTCATTGAAGAGGTTTATG
>CAYXDM010000154.1:0-5259 GCA_964463595.1 uncultured Aequorivita sp.
TTGGCGTATACACACTTTCCAGGCGTGCGCCTTCGACCACTCGGCCACCTCTCTATTCCGTTTTATCCCGAAAAACACTTTCCAGATAAAAACATTTGAAATACATTTTGGCAAATGCCTCTTCCGGGGACACCTTAAGGTATCTTTTTAAACCGGATGCCAAATATCAAAAAAAAATATCACCCCTAAAAATAAAATCAAGGGTTTATTTAATTCATTTCTCCCCTAAGAGAGGTTTCGAAAATTGTTTTAAAGTTAGTTGGGGAGACTCCCTGCCCCAATAGGTACATTAATTTCGCCAAAGCCGCCTCGGTTGTACTATCCTTTCCGCTGATAACTCCTATTCTTTTAAGATCGGTGCTGGTTTCATAAAGCCCCATATTTACACCTCCGCCCGAACATTGGGTGACATTTATCACTGGAATTCCCTTTTTAATGACGGACCTCAGCATATCTATAAACCATTTTGCATTGATCACGTTGCCCGTACCGTAAGTTTCAATTATCAATCCTTTAAGTTCCGGATAGGAAAGTAGGTATTTGAGTGTAGTCTCCTTCATACCGGGAAACATTTTTATCAGCATAATATCCGTCTCCAATGTTTTATGGACTATCAACTTTTTTCTGCGATTCGGTTTGTAGAGCGCCTCGGTGTTCACCACCAGATTTACCCCGCTCATTGCCAAATCCGGATAATTGAGGGAAGCAAACGCCTCAAAATGCTCTGCGTTGATTTTTGTGGTGCGATTGGCGCGATACAGCCTGTATTCAAAATACAGACATACCTCGGAAATTTTCGACACCCCCTTTTCCCTAAGCGCGGCAATTTGGATGGAGGTGATCAGATTTTCCTTGGCATCCGTGCGCAGATCGCCAATGGGCAGTTGGGAGCCCGTAAAAATAACGGGTTTCCCTAGATTCTCCAACATAAAACTCAAGGCCGAAGCGGTGTAGGACATGGTATCGCTGCCATGAAGGACGACAAACCCATCCATTTTTTCATAATTGCTCTCAATAATTGTGGCGATATCCACCCAATAATTAGGCTCCATGTTTGAACTATCGATGGGTTCCTCGAAGGTGGTGGTGGAAATATTGCAATCCAGGAGCTTGAGCTCTGGAATGTGGTTCAACAATTCATCAAAATTAAAATTCCGGAGTGCCCCCGTATCGAAATCCTTTATCATACCAATGGTACCACCGGTATAAATAAGGAGAATATTTGGTTTTTCTGTCATGCCGTCTAAACTAAAATTATATTCCGAAAACCATTTTGGAATTTTCTGTTGTTATCCGTGCTATTTCTTCCGGAACCACCCCATAAACCTCGGCGAGCTTATTACATATTAAGGTAAGATAACTACTTTCATTTCGCTTTCCCCTGAAAGGAACAGGGGCCAGATAGGGTGAATCGGTTTCCAACACTATATGCTCCAAAGGGATTTGATCCAAAAATGAATCGATTTTTCCATTTTTGAAGGTCACAACCCCTCCTATGCCCAATTTCATGTTATAGGAAATCGCTTTTTGAGCTTGTTCCAAAGTGCCTGTAAAACAATGAAAAACTCCAAATAGACGCTCATCCTTTTCAGTTTCCAACACCTCAAATATCTCATCAAAGGAATTGCGGCAATGAATTACTATTGGCAAGCCAAATTTCTTCGCCAACTGGATCTGATGCTTGAACGCGATTTTCTGCATTTCCAGGGTAGAGACATCCCAGTGTAAATCAATGCCGATTTCGCCTACTGCATAAAACCTTCTGATGGCAAATTGTTTTTCCACGAAATCCAATTCCTTCCTATAGTCGGTTTTTACCGAGGTAGGATGCAAGCCCATCATCAAAAAAACATTATCCGGATATTGCTGTTCCAGGGAAAACATGGCCTCGGCGTAACTGGAATCTATGGCGGGAATAAAAAATCTGGTTATCCCCAGATCCATAGCACGTTGCATCATTTCCGGCCTGTCCTCCATAAACGCATCACTGTAAAGATGGGTGTGGGTGTCTGTAAGCATAGCTGCAAAGCTACCAAATTTGTTTGCTATCTTTGCCCCAAAAAGCTGATGCAATTACGTAAATTTATTGAAGGTCACGGCTTCTATCGTATTCCGTTGAGAAAACTTCTTACCGGCCATTATATGTTTTACGCAAAAATCAATGGGGTAAATGGAAAGTTCATTTTGGATACCGGAGCTTCAACGAGTTGTATAGGCATAAAGGAAAGCTCCCACTTTTCACTGGTCAGTGAGGACAGTTTGATTAAGGCCGCCGGGGCGGGCGCCATCAACATGGATACTATGATTTCCCTAAAAAACAGCTTTGCCGTCAAGGATTGGAAAACCCGCGATATGGACTTCGTGCTCTTTGACCTGTCGCATGTAAATGAAGCCCTGGCCCAAGCTGATGAAAAGGCCGTCCACGGCATTATCGGGGCGGACTTCTTAAAACATCACCGGGCGGTCATTGATTATGGTAGAAATTGTTTTTATGTGAAATAAACTTTCCATTATATTCAATTATTTAAGTATTTTTATGTTTTCACTTAAATAATCGAATCCAGATTGAGGAAATTAATACCCCTTCTATATCTTCTTTGCCTTTGGCCCCATTTGGGAAACGGCCAGGATGTTGCACCTTTTGCAAATCCCGTCCCATTTCAGGATGCCAATGCACAAAGACTTAAGGTCTTGGACAGTATCCTACTTCAAACCTTCAGCTCTGATCCACAAGCCTTTATCGAATTTAGTCTTGAATATATAGACCTGGCCGAATCAATGGACAGCATCGAGGCCGCTGCGCGAAAAGCGATGAACGTGCAAAGGCCACTTTCAAATTTTGCCAGCAATCCCGCAGCGGCGGTTTCTGTGATCAATCGGGTCCTGTCAAGGAAGGATGAAATAAGGGACAGTCTGTTGCTCGGTGGTTTGTACTTGAAACGGGGAAGAGCCATGACAAAAATAAATCTGGAAAAAGCCATTGGGGATTTCACCATAGCTTTGGAGAATTTCTCGGTAATGGATACCCTCAACAAGGCTGATTCTTACCTTTTTAGAGGCCAGGCCTATTCGAGTATGGGAAAATTTGTGGAGGCAAGTGATAATTTCACCACGGCCTACACCCTCTATGAGATCAAGAAGGAATACCCTTATATGGTTTATGCCCAGCAAGGGATGATCAACATGTTCAGCATGAACGGTTTTTATGATCGGGCAAGAAAGGAGCGGGAATCGCTTATCCAAAAAATGAGATCCCTGCAATTGGACACCTTTCTTGCAGGGGAATTCTACAACCAGGCCATTGATTATAAAAAAATGGGCAACCGCGAATTGGAATATCAATCCTTACTGGAAGCGGAAAGACTTTATGATAAAAACCCCTCGAACAAATCTACCTTTATAGGAATACATTCCATGCTGATAGTTTTTTATTGTGCGAATAGTGATTTTGTTGAGGCCAAAAAACACTTGAATTTTCTGGAAGGGCTGCAATATAATTTCTCCGGAGACGCCCCCTCGGAGATAAATTATTTGGGAGGAAAAGCAGAATATTTAAAGGCAATAGGAAAATATAACGAAGCATTGGCCCTTGCCGAAAAAAAACTACAACTGGCGCAACAATTGGGCATTGAGGATGAAATAATGGCCTCCCACAATTTATTGGCCGATATTTATTTTCTTGACCACCAGCTGGAAAAAAGTATTGAAAGCTCTAGGGCCGCGGTGGCCATTAAAGATGCCATTTACAATAAAAGCACCGCCAATGCCCTCGCATACTATCAGACATTATACGACCTGGAAAGACAGAGCAAAAGACTAATTGAAAAAACCACGAATATTCGTTTGTTGGAAAAGGACAACGAAGTCATCAAAAAGGCCACGCTTTTTGGAGGCATTGCTGTTTTACTGTTCTTTGGTGTGGTACTGCTATACCGAAATCAATTGCATTTAAAGAACCGGCAATTGCTTCAGGAACAATTCAGCCAGGAACTACTTTTGTTCCAGGAAAGTGAAAGAAAAAGGGTTTCAAAAGATCTCCATGACGGAATAGGACAACACTTATTGCTCCTCAAAAACAAACTGATGTTGGGAGGCAATAAAGAGACCAAGGATTTGGTAGATGAAACCATCGAGGAAGTACGGACTATATCGCGGGATTTATATCCCTTTCAGCTTCAGGAGTGGGGTATTACAAAGGCAATAGAACACACCCTCGAGCAGATCGATGAGAGCACTCCTTTATTTGTGTCTTCAGAAATAGACAATATAGACAACGTATTTTCAAAAGAAGGGGAAGTAAACATCTACCGTATAATCCAAGAAAGCCTGAGCAATATTATCAAGCACGCAAAAGCTGAAGCCAGCAAGGTTTCCGTAAAGAAAAATCCTCGGGACGTAACCATAATTATCCAGGACAATGGCAGTGGGTTTGAGTTTGTTGAAAAATATAGGGATTCCAAATCTTTAGGTCTGAAGACCCTGAGGGAAAGGACAAAGTTCCTCAAGGGCCAGATGAAAGTTATTTCCAAAAAAGACAAGGGAACAGTCCTGAAATTTGAACTACCATTATGAAAACGATAAATAATCCATCAATTATAATTGCAGACGACCATCCACTACTACTAAAAGGATTGAGCGATTTTTTAGGAGAAAAAGGATATAACCTGATCGGCAGTGGAAAGGATGGACGCGAAGCCTATAATTTGATAATCCAGAAAAGACCTGAAATTGCCATCCTGGACATCCAAATGCCAATAATGTCGGGCATTGAAATCGCCCAAAAGTGCAGGTGCCTGAATACAGGAACCAAAATTGTACTGATCACCCTTCACAAGGAAAAGGAACTGTATCAAAAAGCGAAGGAATTGAATATTTTTGGGTATATCCTAAAAGAGTTTGCCCTAGAGGAAATAGAAAGGTGCATTCAAACGGTTAAAACGGGAGGAACATTTTTTAGTGAAAAACTCATGGAATTGATTGGGATTTCCTCCAGTGATGATAACGAACTTTATAAACTCACCCCTTCCGAAAAAAAGATATTAAAGCTGATCGCCAAGGATAAAACGAATAAGGAAATCGCCTCCCTCCTTTTTATATCATACCGAACCGTGGAGAAACACCGTTCAAATATTATAACCAAACTGAACCTGGAACCACGGACAAACAGTCTATTGATTTGGGCAAAGGAAAACCAACATAAATTTATGGAGGATTCCTTAATCTCCATATAATCAAAATAATACGTGGTAACACGTATTT
>CAYXDM010000155.1:0-2725 GCA_964463595.1 uncultured Aequorivita sp.
CTTGGTCATAAGATGGACCCGATCCTTTCCGCGGACATTGTGTTCGTGCATGGGATAAATGAAAAAATCCATTTGTTTTCCATTATCGATAAACGATTTGATCAGGGACAGGTTGTGCTGCATCACCACAACAGGATCCACGCTGCCATGGATGGTCAATAGGTTTCCTTCGAGGTTTTGGGTCTTGTTCAGCAAACTGGACGCTTCGTATCCCTCCGGATTTTGTTGGGGCGAATCCATATAGCGCTCGCCGTACATAATCTCGTAATATTTCCAATCGGTTACCGGACCCCCGGCCACTCCGGTAGTGAAAACCCCCGAATGGCGAAGCATCATCGAAATTGTCATAAATCCACCATAGCTCCATCCGTGGATAGCGAGTCTGTCTGCATCTACGTAAGTAAGGGATTTTAAATACTCTACCCCAACGAGTTGGTCTTTTAACTCCTCAGTTCCTAGTTGTCTATGAATTACGCTCTCAAATTCAAATCCTCTATTTGCCGAGCCTCGCCCATCCAAAGTGAATACCAGATATCCCTGTTCGGCCATCCACTTCATCCAAAGTGAGGCCCCGTCGTTCCAGGAGTTTGTGATCAATTGGGCATGCGGGCCACCATAGACATAAACCAACACCGGGTATTTTTTATTTGGATCGAAATCCGATGGTTTTATTAAACGGGTATAAAGATCGAACCCATCATGCGATTTTAGTTTCCCTATGGTTGTT
Source organism: uncultured Aequorivita sp. (assembly GCA_964463595.1). GTDB lineage: Bacteria > Bacteroidota > Bacteroidia > Flavobacteriales > Flavobacteriaceae > Aequorivita. The sequence goes on from CAYXDM010000155.1 coordinate 728, forward strand.
GTTCCAAGTTTGTAATCGGCCAGAGGATCTTCCGCAGTGATAAAGGTGGTCAAAACCTTTCCTTTATTGTTGGTTAACTGCGCAACATTTGGAGTGTCGTGGTTGGAATATTGATCAAAGATGTATTTGCCATTAGAAGAAACACTGGCCCGATGGGTGCCGCTGGTTTCTGTGAGGCAGGTTTGTTTACCGTTGGAAATATTGACGGCAAATAATTTGATGTCCAACGGAGATTCACCGGTTCCTGAAAAGAAAACTGTTCTCCCCGCCTCGTCGCTCCCCACTATCTCATGGGCTACCCATTTATTATTCGTCAGTTGGCGGACAAAACCTCGTTTGGTATTGCACAGATACAGATTCATAAACCCGTCCTTTTCGCTCATCCAAATAAAGTCTTCCGAAGAATTTGAATAGAAATAGGCAGGGTGTTCGGGCTCTGCCCATTTTTCATTCTTTTCCTCTAAAATTGCTGCAATATGGTTTCCGGTAGCGGCATCAAACAAACCCAACCTAATATGGTTCTGATCGCGGTTTACCTCTGCTATAACAACATTTTTTTCATCCGGCGTCCATGATAGGTTGGTAAGATAATCATCGATATTTCCAGTGGGCACGATAAATGCAGTTTCCCGAGTTGCCAAATTGTATATTCCCACTTTGGGCTGTTCACTTTTTTGGCCGGCCATCGGATATTTTATCGAGATCAACTCACCTTGGGTGGGAATGATATTCAGCATTGGATAATCGGCTACCTCAGTTTCGTCCTTTTGATAAAACGCCAGCAAATTTCCCTTGGGCGACCAAAAAATCCCTTGGGTTATTCCCATTTCACTCCTTGCAATTGCCTGACCGGAAACAATATTCCTATCCGTATTATTGGTTACGGCTATGATCTCTCCGTCAGGTTTTTGGATATACAGATTGTTCCCCACGGTAAAGGCGATATTTCCGGTATCTGTCTGTAAAGTGGCATTTTCTGCCGAATCCTCCACTTTATAGATCAAGCTTCCTTTCTTTTCCTGGGAGTCGTACAGGTAATATTGCTTTTTATCCTCAAAATAAAACGAATTGTTGTTCTTCCAGGTCAGGGATGAAAATCTATTAAAACTAGTTCCCACGGCTTCACCTAGCTCCTTTATTGAAACTTCCCGAACTTCTTTTTTAGTATCGACATCGCCAATTTTCAGGGTGGTCCCATTTTCGATATACGCATAGGAATTTGTCCCCGGAATCCATTGGAAACCACTAATATATTCAGGATAAAACTTGCCATACTGTTGCAATACGGCATCGTTAAGATTGAGTTCCTTTTCTTGGGCGTGAACGCTCAGGAAGATCAAAAGGAAAAACAGTAGGGAAAAATGATTTTTCATATAAAGAATATTTGCTGCTAAAATTAAAGGAAATATCGTGGACCACAGGAAAATTCCACTGTATTATTTCAACGGGCCACGCCACTCGATCCACTTACCCTAAAACTAAATTTGTTCTGGAGCAAATAACTATATCCCACAGTTGCAATGATGGTCAACAGTTTGGAAGGTGTGGGATAGAAGCCCAAAAGATCGACAAAAAACTTCATCAATACATAACTGAGTAGCAGCGCCCCCATTCCCACCAGAAAATATCTAAGGAATTGGACCTTCCACGGCAAATCTGAATCCCTAAAAGTGATATGTCGATTGAGCACAAAACCGGTAGTAAAGGTTATGGGAAAGACTACAAACAAAGATGCAATATGTGGGCTCAATACCACAAAATGCAGATCGAGATTCTGCTTGGCAAAGATGAAGTTATAAAAAATGAAGTAAAGGAAAATATCAAACAGTAAATTGCCGCCTCCACAGGCGGCATACCTAAAGGTCTTCAGCGGGACCAAAGGCTTGAACAGGAAATAGAAACTATCGATAAATTTGGTTATTCCTTTTCTCATTTTTGAAAACGCGCAAAGGTAATGATTAGGGAAGGAAGATAAAACAAGTTGCCATCCCATATCTT
>CAYXDM010000155.1:2825-5244 GCA_964463595.1 uncultured Aequorivita sp.
TCCGTAAAGGTTTTAGGTTGAAGTCGTTCGCCGATCAATTTTTCAATGTCGCGCAAATAGCCAACTTCATCCAGGCTTACCAATGAAATTGCCTCGCCACTGGCTCCCGCTCTCCCCGTTCTGCCGATACGGTGTACATAGTCCTCGGAAATATTGGGGAGTTCAAAATTTATAACGTGGGGCAATAAGGGAATATCCAAGCCTCGTGCTGCGATATCAGTGGCTACCAAAACGCGCACTTTTCCTTCCTTAAACCCCGATAGCGCTCTGGTCCTGGCACCCTGGCTTTTATTTCCATGGATTGCCGCGGAAGTTATCCGTGCCTTTTCCAATTTTTCACTGAGGCGGTTGGCGCCGTGTTTGGTCCTGGCGAAAACCAGAACCTGTTTCCATTTCCCTTCGGAAATGAGTTTTATTATCAGATCTGTCTTCCGGACCTTATCCACCCGATAGACAGTTTGGTTTATTTTTTCGACCGTGGTGTTTTCAGGTGTGGCTTCTACCAAAACGGGATGGTGCAAAAACTCATTCGCAAGCTTTTTTATTTCCTTGGAAAAGGTAGCCGAGAACAAAAGATTTTGTCTTTTTGAAGGCAAGAGCGCGAGTATTTTCTTTATGTCGCGCAGAAAGCCCATGTCGAGCATCCGGTCTGCCTCGTCCAAAACAAGAATCTGGACTTTGGAAAGCGAGAGGGCTCCCTGGCTTATTAGGTCCAGCAACCTTCCAGGCGTAGCAACCAAAGTATCCACTCCATTGCGAAGGGCCTTGATTTGGGGATTGGCTCCTACTCCACCAAAAATTACGGTAGAGCGTAGGTCGGTAAATTCGCTGTATTCGCGGAATTCATCCTCCACCTGGGCTGCGAGTTCCCGGGTTGGGGTGAGTATCAATGCACGGATCGGCCTTCTATTTAAGGCGGGTCCATTATTCAATATCTGTAATATGGGCAGTGCAAAACCGGCGGTTTTCCCACTTCCGGTCTGCGCCGAGGCCAGCACATCTTTTCGTTCTAAGATTAAGGGAATTGCTTTTTGTTGAATGGCTGAAGGCGAGTCATATCCTTTTTTGCCAATAGCTTTTAGCAGGGCATCGGAGAGCCCAAGAGATTTAAATGTCATTTTTTAAATATTGATTTAAGACTTAAGACCAAATGGCTTAAGACGAGTGAAAAAAATATGAATATTATATAATTTGGATATTTGAGACCGCTGCGCTTTGAGATAGTATATCGCGGCGCTTTTAGAATTCGGTCCCCTAAAAAACCATTAAAACTAAGAAGACGGTTTTAATAAGGCACAAAGATACATTTATTTTTCTTTGCACCCACCATTTATTGTAATAGTAGGAAAGATGAAATGTTTCCCTTTATTTTGTGCCCAATATTTCAGGATATTCGCTTAGCCGCCAAACACCCTCCAGATATAGAACGAACTGACTGTCATCTCGAACAGAGTGAGAGATCATACGGGTATGATTCTATGTAATCTTCACTAAAAATAAAACAAACTGACTGTCATCTCGAACAGAGTGGGATATCTTACAACTATAATCCTATGTTTTCTTCACAAGAAATGAAACTAACTGACAGTCATCCCGAACAGCGTGGGAGATACGGCTCTTATAAAATGCACCTTTTATCGGACAGCGATGATTTATTGAATTCCCAGAGCAGTTTTATAAATGATGGATACGATTCATTACAGCCTCCACCATTAAATCGCATTTATGGTTGCCAAATTCAAAGACGGCCGCATCGTGGGCCGTTTTGAAAAGTTCTTCCTTCAATAAATTCTTCGCACGGTGCAATCGCACCTTTACATTGCCCTCGGTCAATTTTAGGCACTCGGCAATTTCGGAGTTGGACAACCCTTCCACTTGGTGCAAGACAAAGATTATCCTATATTTTTCCGGCAATAGGGCCACTGCCCGTTCCACCAGGCCCCGGGTTTCAAATTTGATAATTTGTTTTTCGGGATTCATCTGATTTACATCTGCCAACTGAAATACATTTTCCAAACTTTCCGTTTTTCCATAATGCTCCGATTGTCGTTTCCGTTTGCGTATTACCTGGAGCGCCTCGTTGATTCCTATTCTAATAAGCCAAGTGGAAAAAGAGGACTGATTGTGGAATTGCCGCAATTTGAGATACGCTTTCACGTATGCCTCCTGCATGATGTCCCGAACGTCATCCTCTTGGGAAATATAGCTCCTGATTACCCGATACAGCCTCTGGTTATACCGCCTTACCAAAATTTCGAATAGTTCCTTTTCGCCGTCCAAAATCCGAAATATTACTTGTGAATCCGACAATTTGGTCAGGGCAAACCTCTCTGGTTGAATTGCTTCCATTGCACTTGTTTCTTTAAAGATGCCTTCTTTCCAATAAAGTTACAAATTTTGTAACCCAAACGGCTTTAAG
>CAYXDM010000156.1:0-5220 GCA_964463595.1 uncultured Aequorivita sp.
TTCCATCTACTCTAATTGATTTCAAATTTCCGAAAAGTCCAATGGACTTCAATTTCAACCAGGCACCTCCAGCCTCAGGAACTTTAAGGCGCTGTAATTCAGGGCTAAGGGAAGAATATGGATAGTTTACTCGGTCAACAATAAACCTTATTATACCTTTAAGGTTTTTCTTGACGGTTTTTAAACAACAAAATTTTTAATTTATTGCAAATATGAAATACTTGTTTACCATACTGTTGCTATTTTCGGTAACAATAATTTTTGCACAGCTTGACAAACAAAAATCACTTTTAAAAGAAGCAAACGAAAGCCTTACTCTCTTAACCACCGATCCCGAAAAGGTATATGGACAGGCAAAAAACATTGAAACCCGGGCGCTAGACATAAAGGCGGAGGAGGCAGAGTTAAAATCCATTCAAATACAATGCGAATATCATAAAATCAAGAATGATTTTATAAAAATGATGGAGGCATCGAAAAAATTATCTGGGCAGGCTGCCAAATACAGTGCGCCCTATTATCAAGTAATCGCCAAAAGATATCTTTTCGAGTCATATTTATTTACCGGTTTGCCGGAAAGCGCATTCCAGGAACTCCAAGAAGGGATGGTGTTTGTCAACAAATTGGAAAAGAAGGATTCCTTAAATCTCATAGAACGATATAATTTTTTTGTAGCATATTCCAATTTTTACTTACTTAATGAGGATTATAAAAATCAACTGAAATATATAAAGTTGTCGGGCCTGGAGCTAAAAAATCTTTTCGAGAGTGATTATAAAAAGGGGGTACTGTCCATCCACTATTCAAATCTCGCTTCTTCATTCATTAGAAATAAGGAAATGGATTCTGCCCACTTCTATGCAACGTTATCACAAGAACTGCACAAGGTGGGCGGCCGCCACGAAGTAGAATTCAATAATTTGATGGTTTTGGGCAAAGTGGGAATGAACAAAGCAGATTATGAAGGAGCACTGGGCTATTTTAAGGAAGCCGAGGGAGTAACTGGTTATAAGAATCACCTGGATATTGAATTGCTCTTCGGAAATATAATAGAGGCCTATGAACAAATGGATGAGGAGAATTTTGCGAACGTATATCGGATGAAACAAGATTCCCTAAGATTGCTTATTTCCCAAAGTCAGAACAGATCGTTGCACAATTTGTTGAATGAAAAAAAGGAAGGGGAGCCAGGATGGTACTTTTACATACTGCTCATTTCAATCTTTATATTGATCGCTATCACTATTCTTGTTTTTCGAAAAAATAGGGTTTTAGCGGATCAGGAGAAAAAAAGCACTCAATTTTTGGAGGAATTTGCGACAAAACCGAGTGGGGAGGATTTTTCTAGATTACTGAGCCTTTTAAAGGAAAGGGATCCTGCTTTTATGTTCTATTTCGAAAAATCCTTTCCCCATTTTTCTACCCGGCTTTTGGAAATAAATCCAGAGTTATCCTCTTCAGACGTTGAATTTTGTGCGCTTTTAAAATTGAAATTAAGCACAAAAGAAATTGCACAGTATATATTTCGGGCACCCCAAACCATAAGAAATAAAAAATATATCATAAAAAATAAGTTGGGTATTCCAAAGGATGTGGACATTTACGAATGGTTTGAGGAATTATAGGGCCTATTTCCATTGAATTATTACGTACAGAACCAACATTTTTAATTCGGTACACTTTCGGTATGGGGAAAAACATGGTTTATTTACTTATTTCTCTAGGTTTGCTTCTCAATAATTTAAAACTTATTATTTATGAGACAACATTTATTTAAAAATGGTATATCCCCATTTTCCCTCTCTACTGTTGGAGTTTTTGCTCGATCGAGCAAAAGTGGCAGTTCGCATTTTCTTTTTTCTTTGCCTGCAATTCCCAAAATTCATGTGGCTTGGCCAAGTGTATTGGTGTTTATCATCTTTTCCATAATGTCGCAATCCATGGGTGCACAGTCTTGTGAGGCTCCAACAAATGTCCAGATGGAGTTTGAAAATGGGATGCCCACTTCCCAGATAAGTTGGGATGGAGATAATCCCGAAAATGGATGGATTATTTTGTATGGGATGGAATACACCATTAATATTGATGAATTTCTTTCAGATCCCGAGAATTACGGGAATCCAGAGGCCACTATAGAATTCGTTAATGAAAGGCCACATCTATTTTATATGAATATGCTACAACCTGGTCAATATGAAATGTTTGTTATTGCGGACTGTGGGGACAATGGCATGGAAGCCTCTGATTCCTTCTTTTTCTCAATGGAGGAAAGAGCTGAGGAAAACGTAGGTCGTGGGTGTGAAACGCCTTTTAATATGACGGTTGTCGAGAGTACCGATAGTTCCGTGAATGTGGCCTGGGAGCCCGAAGATGGTGGTTATTATCACATTGCCTGGGGGCCTGTGGGGCACGAAATGAACGAAAACTTTTTTGAGGATCCACAGACGGGGAGCACAATCGTTACTGAAAACCCTTTTCATTTAGTTTTCACAGGATCAGAACGATTTGAACCGCGTTCTTTTTTTCTGCGTAAATTTTGTGGGGATAATAATTTTAGTGAATGGACAGAACCAGTGTGCATAGCACCCTCTGGCTTAGAGAGCAGTCAAGATGAAGAGGACATCACCCTAACCTGGGCTGCGGGAGATTATGAGTCCGGATGGACAGTGGCTTATGGTCCGGAAGGGTTTGATGTAAATGACGAAAGCAATCCTGAGGTAACGAGAGTGCACGTAAACGGCATTACTTCACATACCATATCGGTATATGATGTAATAGTGGGAACGACCTATGATTTCTATGTGAGATCCCGGTGTTCGGAAGAGAATCTCAGCGACTGGACGGGGCCAGAATCATTTGCCCCCATTTTAGCTCCGTGCTTCGCTGTCACAGACACTGAAGCTAGACATTTGACTTACATGACTGCCGATATTTATTGGGTTCCCGTGGGTGGAGAGTCTAGCTGGACGGTAACTTACGGAGTTTCTCCCCTCGACCCCGATGAAGCCATTACGGTGTCTGTGGAAGACAACCCGAAATTAATTTTAACCGATTTGGAGTCCACAACCGAATACGATCTATATATAACGTCTATTTGTACGGGCGGCCAGACCGAAGATGGAGATACAATCAGTTTTACGACAACTGCTGGAAGTACAGGGGGATATTGCACCCCAATATTTCGAAATGGTTGCGAATATGGCGTTGTTATTGACCATTTTATTTTGACAGGGGAAAACGACACAGAAATCTATGATCTGAACACAAGGTGTAGCGATAGCAATTACGATGATAAAACTGATGAATCGGTTGATTTGGCACCAGGCTATGAATACTTGGCCTGGTTGACTTCTGGCACGATTTCAGGGGACCGTTGTGTGATCTGGATCGATCTTAACAATGATGGGGTTTTTGAGGAATCTGAACGTGTGGCCACATCCACAATGGATTCCCCAGAGGAGCTTGTGCTAATCACTATTCCTGAATCGGCGTCTGCTGGAGAGCGGCGCATGCGGGTCCTGGTGGCAGATGCCGCTTATCCTGAGCATTTAACCCCTTGTAACGAGTCAGGTAGCACCAATGGGGAGGTTCACGATTATACAGTGAACATATTGGAACTAGAAGATTGTCAAGGTGCCATCGCCGGTGTATCTATGGAAAGTTTTGAAATTTGTCCAAACCAAACCTTTACAGTCTCAACAACCGGGGCATCTGCCCCGTCCAGAGGATTGATCCGAACGTGGCAATCTTCTCCAGCCGGACAAAATAACTGGACCGATATTGAGTATTCGGGATTACCAAATCACACTTTATATGGCGGTATTGAGCAGCCTATGGACTTTAGATATAAAATTACTTGTACTTACAGTGGGGATTCGGAGATTTCGGATATAATAACGGCAGATATTTCCACCTATTGCTATTGCGTCCCTGTAAGTTCACTATGCGGTGGACCTGCAGGACTTCAGATTAATAATGTATATCTTCAAGGAGAAACTGTTTTACTTGACCAAGATTCAGGGGGAGGAGGTGAATGCTATAGTGATTACACACTTAATTTTGCTCCCGACTTGAAACGAGGTGAGGATTATACTCTTTCGCTCGGGGCTAACAATGCAGGTTTGAATCAGGATAAAATAATAGCGTGGATCGATTTTAACAACAACAGGGCTTTTGATCCGCAGGAAGTAGTTCTGGACTTTACAAATGGAATGCCCTCCAAGACGGTCTCGGCTACTTTTACCGTACCACAAAATGCAGTACTTGGTGAATATAGAATGCGGATAAGAATTGGTTGGGAATTTTCTACCCTACAGCCCTGTAATGGAATAAGCTGGGGTGAAACTGAGGATTATATGGTCCGCGTGATTCTAGGAGACTGTTCCGGCACTCCCGATGCGGGTGTAGCAACTGTAGATCCTGAAGAAGGGGATCCGGATAGCATTTATGTCGTTACCGCAACCGACTATAGTATAGCAAATGGAATAACCTACCAATGGCAATCCAATACAGATGGAGCAGGATGGGTGGATGAAGGAAATATTGAAGATGATTATACTTCCTTTCAAGCCACTGCTCCAAATCAAGCAGGAATCGAGGTAGCATGGAGATTGAAGGTTGTCTGCGGTTTTTCACAAGAGACTGCATATTCTGAAATCGCAATCTTTACTACCACAACGCCTACGGCAGTTTATTGTATTCCCGAATTGGATTGTTCGGATGGCGATATGATCGAAAATGTCACTTTCCAGGAAATTGACAATACCACTACTTGTAGCCCCAATGGATATGGAGATTATACAGATATGGCGGCCACCGTTCAATCTGGGGGCACTTACCCAATTTCCGTCACCGTAGGAGACGGATGGTCTTCCAATTCAGTTTCTGTTTGGATTGACTTTGACGACAATAGAATTTTTGATGAAGACGAATTTTTCTATATTGGTACAGGAAGTGGGGAAGCTTTGACCCGTGATATTTCCATACCGGCAAGTGTAGCAGACGGAAACTATAGGATGAGAGTCCGCGTAGCGGCAGCTGGTGCGGGATCGGCTACCTGGGAGATGGCCTGTGATGAAGACCAAGCCTATGGTGAAACAGAAGACTATACCGTAACTGTTGATGGATCGGTAGGCATGGATGAAAATGCTATGTACAATTTCACCTATTATCCAAACCCAGTGGATACAATACTCTATATTTCGGCCGATCAGAAAATCG
>CAYXDM010000157.1:0-5184 GCA_964463595.1 uncultured Aequorivita sp.
AAGGAGACTTTGAAGCGGTTCGGGTATTATTATTGATGTGCGCACTGGATTTTAATAACTCATTGAATTCATAAGTCCTGTATCCTAAGTTCTTTTTGACTTCTTATTTTTTACAATATAAGTTTATGATTTACTCCTTCAAAAACCATATCCCCGTAATCCACGAAAGCAGTTTTGTCCATCCGTTGGCGGCCGTTACTGGCAATGTGATCATTGGCAAAAACTGTTATATCGGTCCAGGGGCTGCCATTCGGGGCGATTGGGGCGAAATTATCCTTGAAGACGGCGTAAATGTCCAGGAAAATTGTACCGTACACATGTTTCCCGGAAAGAGTATTGTGCTGAAAGAAAGTGCCCATGTAGGCCACGGCGCAGTGATCCACGGTGCAAACCTCGGAAAAAATTGTTTAATCGGAATGAACAGCGTAATCATGGACGATGCTGAAATTGGCGATGAATGTATCGTAGGGGCCATGAGTTTCGTAAGGGCCGAAACGAAATTTCCGAGTAGAAAGTTGATAGTGGGAAATCCTGCCAAGGCGATAAGGGATATCAGTGATGAAATGATTGCATGGAAAACCGCAGGAACAAAATTATACCAACAATTACCATTCGATTGCCACCAAAGTCTGCGCGAGGTTGAGCCTTTAAGGGAAATTCCCCAAAATAGGCCCATCCAGGAAGATTTCTATAAAACCCTGACTGAATACCGCTCTGAAAACCAGGGAAATTAAAGTCTCTGTTTTACGTGGCTAGGGTATTTTATCCATTTGATTTTTTCAATATAAAAATCCAAAAAGCCAAAGGGGAATTGTTTTTAAAGTGCCAAATTCAATCTGGTCGCGAATGACGTATGGGTTCGGGATTTCTGAAACCTGCCTCCCGGTTTTGGATTTTCCTCTCACTCCAAAGATGTATTTTTCATCAACTAAAAAATCTCCTTTTTCTGCTAGGTGCAAGGTTTCGTTTTGGGCAATTTATTCTTAAGCGAATGTAATAACAATAAACTCTATTTTTTGTTCTCACAAATAACAATATTAGTAAGCTATTGTTTTTTTAGGGAACGAAACTCTTATGGATGCCTTTTTTCCATTATAAACGGTAGAAAGAAAATGCTTATTTTCGCTGGAGAGAAATCATTTCCGCTGATTGCACGGCATTTATACAGATATTACCGGGAAATATGGACAAAATTGAATTCAAGATGCCCAAAATGGGCCAAAGCATTACCGAGGGCACCATCATTGAATGGCATGTAAAGGAAGGCGATTTATTTGAGGAAGGCGATGTGTTGCTGGAAGTAGCCACAGACAAAGTAGACAACGAAGTGCCTGCCCCGGCCTCCGGAAAAATGGTGGCACATAAATTCCGCAACGGCGATGTGGTTCCCATTGGGGAAGTAATTGCCATATTGGAGCTTTCGGAAAAAGGAAAATCCGAAAAGTCCGTTGAAAAAACTTCAGATCCTTCAGCAAAGAACGGGAAAGTTTCACATTCCTCCTCAGCTCCAAAAAAGACCCACAATTATTTAGATGCCCCCATGGGGTTTCCGCCTTCGCGGGAAGTATTTATCTCGCCCTTGGTTGAGAGCATAGCCCGAAAAAACCATATCAGTTATGAAGAGCTGGCCCGAATTCCCGGAACCGGAAAAGAGGGCCGATTGCGGAAAAGTGATGTCTCTGAATATTTGGAAAATGGCCGCCCTTTTAAGTTTGCCCAAGCCATTCCCCAACCTTCGGGTTTTCAAATTCCCGATCTGAAGTTTGACAAGGGCCAGGGCAAGATCGTTGAAATGGATCGTATGCGCCAGATGATCGCGGACCACATGGTTTTCAGCAAACACACTTCCCCGCACGTAACCGCTTATGTGGAAGCAGATTTGACCGAAATGGTCCATTGGAGAAACAGGAACAAAGAAAGTTTTCAAAATAAGCACAACCAAAAACTCACATTTACCCCACTTTTCATTGATTGCGTTGCAAGAGCCCTCAAGGATTTCCCCATGATAAATTCCACCCTGGACGGCAATAACATCATTGTAAAGGAGGAGATAAATATCGGAATGGCTACGGCCCTTCCTTCTGGAAATTTAATTGTTCCGGTAATTAAGAATGCCGACAAAAAGGAATTGCCTGAATTGGCGGCCCAAATAAACGAATTGGCGGGAAAAGCAAGAGACAATAAGTTGAAAGCGGACGATACCCACGGTGGCACGTTTACCATATCGAACGTCGGGACATTCGGAAGTCTGATGGGCACCCCCATCATCAACCAGCCCGAAGCTGCGATATTGGCAACGGGGATCATCAAAAAGCGCGCAGAGGTCATTGAAAGCCCCGATGGCGACTCCATTGAAATCAGGAATATGATGTATTTGTCACTTTCCTTTGACCATCGAATCGTTGATGGGTATCTGGCAGGTTCTTTTTTAAGAAGAATTGCGGATTATATGGAGAATTTTGATGGGGAAAGAACCTTTTGAGACTGGAGGTTTGGATCACGATCGCTCATTGACGCCCATTATACGGACAGCGATGATTTGCAACCGAATTTTGTGGTTTACGCAAAAGTGTATCATAATATAAAAGTTGGACAATGAATAAAAACATTCTAAAAGAAGCATTCAAGAACCTCGTGACCGCAAAAGCGATGACCGAGATCTATGAAGCAAATTTCAAAACAGTTTCAAAATATGTGCATGCCACTTCCAGAGGTCATGAAGCTATACAAATTGCCGTGGGAATGCAACTTATGCCGCAAGATTTTGTATTCCCATATTATCGCGATGATTCAATATTGTTGTCCATCGGGATGACGCCTTACGAACTGATGTTGCAGGTATTGGCTAAAAGATCTGATCCCTTTTCCGGGGGCCGCACATACTATGCCCACGCCAGCTTGAGAGATGACGACAAACCGAAAATTCCCCATCAGAGTTCTGCCACGGGAATGCAGACCATTCCAGCTACGGGTGTGGCATTGGGGTTTTGGTATAAGGAATCCCTTAGTTCAGAATTTGAAATCCAGAATTCAGAATTGCCAGTGGTGGTGTGCAGTCTCGGCGATGCTTCCGTTACCGAAGGCGAAGTTGCCGAAGCCTTCCAAATGGCCGTATTGAAAAAACTGCCCATTCTCTACCTGGTGCAGGACAACGGCTGGGATATTTCCGCCAATGCCGCCGAAACACGGGCGCAAAACGCTTTTGAATACGCCCAAGGTTTTAAGGGATTGGAAGCTATCACTATTGACGGGACGGATTTCGAGGAAAGTTATAATACTATCCAGGACGTAATTTCAAAAATAAGGACAGAGCGCAGACCGTTCTTGGTGCACGCAAAAGTACCTTTGCTGAACCACCACACCTCTGGGGTTCGAATGGAATTTTACCGCGATGATTTAGAGGAGGCCAGAACGCGCGATCCCTATCCAAAATTGAAGAAATTGCTTTTGGAAAATGGCTTTTCGGAAAAGGAGCTAGGTGATCTGGAAAATGAAATTGAAATCGACGTTGAAAAAAGTTTGAAGAACGCTCTTCAAGCTGAAGACCCAAAACCCGAGGATCTTTTTACCTACGATTTTGCCCCCACGGAAATCACGGAGGAAGTTGGAGATAGAAGTCCGGAAGGAGCAGAAAAAGTGGTGATGGTGGATTGTGCACTTTCCGCACTTGAGGAAATTATGCGAAAACATCCCGAATCGCTTCTATATGGCCAGGATGTGGGTAGAAGGTTAGGCGGCGTCTTCCGGGAGGCCGCTACCTTAGCCGAGAAGTTTGGAGACAATCGTGTTTTTAACACGCCCATACAAGAGGCGTTTATAGTGGGGAGCACTGTGGGCATGAGTGCCGTAGGGCTCAAACCTTTTGTGGAAGTCCAATTTGCGGACTATATATGGCCCGGACTGAACCAACTGTTCACCGAGGTTTCCCGCAGTTGTTATCTTTCCAACGGAAAATGGCCCGTTTCCATGGTCTTGCGCGTTCCCATTGGTGCCTACGGAAGTGGAGGCCCCTACCATTCCTCTTCGGTTGAGAGCGTGGTGACGAATATTCGGGGACTGAAGATTGCCTACCCAAGCAATGGTGCGGATTTAAAGGGATTGTTGAAAGCCGCCTATTACGATCCGAATCCTGTGGTCATTTTTGAGCACAAGGGCCTTTATTGGAGCAAGTTAAAGGGCACACAGGGCGCAACCTCGGTCTTGCCGTCCGAAAATTATATTTTACCTTTTGGAAAAGCCTGGGTTTTACAGGAAATATGGAAGCAGGAAAAGGCTGAAACACTTTCGATAATTACTTATGGAATGGGCGTACACTGGGCGATGAACGCTTCCGAGGAACTCGGAATGCAGGACAGGATTGAAGTGGTGGATCTTCGAACTTTGCACCCGTTGGATTTTGAAACGGTTTACAGATCGGTCAGAAAGTGTGGAAAATGTTTGGTCGTTACTGAAGAGCCTTCAGAAAATGGATTCAGCCGAGGCCTTCAGGGAAAAATCCAGGAGGAGTGTTTCAAATATCTTGACGCTCCGGTAATGTTGATCGGCTCCGAAAATATGCCCGCCATTCCGTTGAATTCTACATTGGAGGAAACGATGATCCCTTCCACGGAAAAAGTTAAGGATAAGATTTTGGAGATTTTGGGGTATTGATCTATTGGGATACTTCTTCCCAGGTTGGGGCCCTTTGATCTACGATAATTGGAGGATAGCTAAAGTGTCCTTCTGCACAGCCATTACTTTATTTTTAAAAAAACAGGGGCAATTCACTTTGCAATACTGTTTTTTTTGGTTTTAATATCATTTGATCAATGATTCTATCAATTTTTATTACCTTTATTGGAATTTTGATAAGCGAAGGGTAATTTGGTATTGTAAACAGGATTTCTTTTTGCCACTAGCCCGAAATATGAAGGTGGTCCAAAGGAACATGATTGGATTCCATAAGCTTAATCAAAATCGAAGTGAATAAATTTTGGATGTACCGTTGGGAACAGATTCCGATGTCAAAATGCTTTTTGTGCTTTCCAAATTTGGGCTTAATCAAACAATGACAATTTCAATTAATCCAAAAATCAATAAACAATGAAAACAATCTCTACCCTTATCCTTTTATTCTCCGTATTAATAGTCTCGGCCCAATGGACCCCGGAGACCGACCAAAATACCCTCGTAGCGGAATCGGGG
>CAYXDM010000158.1:0-5170 GCA_964463595.1 uncultured Aequorivita sp.
TATGAAAGCCATCATCTTTATTGCGGTTTTATCTCTGGTAATTTGCGGCTGCGACAACTCGAATAAACTAAAAGAGTTTCAGTCCGCAGACACCACCTCGGCAAAAATCGATACCGTTGTGCAGACCCAGGCTCCACCCATCGCCCGGAAGATAGCCAATGCCCACGGAATTGAAAATTGGGAAAACCTCTCTGAAATTGGGTTTACATTCAATGTGGACAGAAACGGAACCCATTTTTGGCGATCCTGGACCTGGAGACCCAGAACTGGCGATATCCAAATGATATCCTCCTCGGACACCATAAATTATAACCGTTCAGCGATGGACAGTTTGACAATGAAAACCGACGCGGCATTCATCAATGACAAATACTGGTTATTGGCGCCATTTCAACTCGTTTGGGATCAAGGCCTGGAATATTCCGTCAAGGAAAACGTCCTCGCTCCCATCTCGAAAGATACCTTGAACCAACTTACCATTGTCTATCCAAAGGAGGGAGGTTATACTCCGGGCGATGCCTACGACTTTTTCTATGATGGCAACTTCAGAATTAAGGAATGGAACTATAGAAAGGAAAATGCAGCCGAACCAAATACAACTACCACCTGGGAGGCATACAAAAATTATGACGGACTGCAGATTGCCACCATGCACCAAAATGCAAAAAAGGATTTTAAATTGTATTTCACGGATATCTCAATCCGCAAATAGTGAAAAATAGGAATCAAACTTCAAGAACGATCTAAATGTGGCAGTTTAAGAACAGATTATAATTCCTATTTTTGTGATTCTATCAGCGTCCAAATCGCAGTTAGGTTGTTGCGGTTTAAAAAACTTGACCTCCAAAATGTTCCAGAACACTTTAGACTACGCCAAAAAACAGGATTTGAATGATCCGTTGGCAATTTTCAGAAGCAAATTCCATATTCCCAAGGATGAAAACGGCAAGGATCTCATTTACCTATGCGGAAATTCACTTGGCCTACAGCCCAAAATAACTTCAGAATACATAAAGGAAGAACTTGATGATTGGGCCAATTTGGGCGTGGAAGGCCATGTGGAAGGCAGACATCCGTGGTTGCCCTACCATGAGTTCCTTACGGAGAATATGGCCCAGATCGTCGGGGCGAAACCTTCGGAGGTAGTTGTGATGAACACACTTACCACCAATCTGCACCTAATGATGGTCTCGTTTTTTCAACCCACCAAAACCAAATATAAAATTGTGATTGAAAGCGATGCCTTTCCCAGCGACAAATATGCGGTAGAAAGTCAGTTGAAGTTCCACGGAATCGACCCAAAGGATGGATTGCTTCTATGGAAACCCAGAAAAGGCGAAACGCTATGCCGGTTGGAGGATCTGGAAGAACTTATGGAAAAACAGGGAAATGAGATCGCCTTGTTGATGATCGGCAGTACAAACTATTACACCGGGCAATCCTTTCCCTTGAGAAAGATCACGGAACTGGGGCATAAATACGGCTGCAGGGTCGGTTTCGATCTGGCTCATGGCGCAGGAAATATCCAGCCAAATCTTCATGATTCGGGAGCGGATTTTGCAGTGTGGTGCACGTATAAATATTTAAACAGTGGCCCGGGAAGTCTAGGGGGATGTTTTGTGCACGAACGCCACGCAAAAAACAAAACACTGAACCGTTTTGCCGGTTGGTGGGGACACAATAAAAGCACGCGCTTCAATATGAGACATGAGTTTGATGCCTTGCCTGGTGCGGAAGGTTGGCAACTGAGTAATCCGCCCATTTTATCCATGGCCGCGGTCCGGGCCTCTTTGGACACATTTGCCGAAGCAGGTTTTGAAAACCTTAGGGAGAAATCCATAAAACTTACCGGATTTTTGGAATTTCTGATGGACGAAATGGAAATCGAGGCCATCAACGTAATCACACCCAGAAATCCCGAGGAACGTGGCTGTCAACTCTCAATCCAAGTTAAGGATGCAGATAAAAGGTTACACGGGAAATTGACCCAAGCGGGCGTAATAAGCGATTGGCGCGAACCGGATGTTATCCGAATAGCACCTGCCCCGCTCTATAATAATTTTGAAGATGTGTTTCGGTTTTCGGAAAAATTGAAAGAAATTTTAAAAATGACATAGGTTTAGACGTAGGAACCTCGACCAAAGTCTGGTCCCTATGGCTTTAAATCCAAGATTTAGACAAATGAATAACAGGTCAGAATATAAAAATGGGATTTCTGCCAATGCGGAAATTTTGATCGTTGGTGCCGGACTTTGCGGCAGCCTACTCGCCCTACGTTTGGCACAACACGGGTTCAACATTACCCTTGTGGAAAAGCGACCGGATCTGCGCAAAGTGACCCTCGATGCCGGACGTTCCATAAACCTGGCCTTGAGTGATCGGGGATTGCGCGGACTTCGATTGGCAGGCGTGGAAAAAGCGGCCCAGAACCTATTGATCCCAATGACTGGAAGGATGATCCACGAAAAATCCGGGAATACATTTTTGAGTCCTTACAGCGGGCGGGAAGGCGAATATATCAACTCTGTTTCCCGCCCGGGCTTGAACAAATTATTGCTCAACGAGGCGGAAAAGATGCCAAATGTGAAAATAATCTTCAACCACGCCTGCACCGAAGTGGATTTTGACACCGCGTCAGCTTCCTTTGAAGAATTTGGCACCGGAAAAACGACCCATTATACCGCCGATGTGATTTTCGGTACTGATGGGGCCGGCTCGATAGTGAGAGAAAATATGGTCAAGGACAAATCCTTTCTTTTCAATATTTCCCAGCAGTGGCTCGGTCACGGTTACAAGGAGCTCGAGATTCCTCCTGCCGAAAACGCGGGATACCGGCTCTATAAAAACGCGCTCCATATATGGCCGCGTGGCGAGGATATGCTCATAGCCCTCCCCAATTTGAACGGCAGTTTTACTGTTACACTTTTCCTTCCCTACAAAAACAGCGAATATTGCTTTGAGAACCTGACCACTGCGGAAATGATCCAGGCGTATTTCAAAAAGGAATATCCAGATGTACTGGAATTGATGCCTAATTTGGACAAACAGTTTGCAAGCAATCCCATTGGCGCCATGGGAACCGTAAAATGCGATCCGTGGCATCGCCATGGGAAAACCTTGTTGATGGGCGATGCCGCACACGCAATGGTCCCTTTTTATGGTCAGGGAATGAATGCCAGTTTTGAGGACGTCGCCGTTTTTGATGAAGTCTTATCGAGATTCAAGGAGGGATTACATAAGGGGAATTGCTCGTGGGAAAAAATATTTGATGATTATGAGAAAGTGCGCAAAAAAGATGCAGATGCCATAGGCGAACTTGCGGTGGATAATTTCGACGAGATGAAAGCGCATACGGGAATGGAGCTGTTTCAGAAAAAGAGAAAACTGGAAACCGCCTTTGAATCGGAATTTCCTGAGGAATATTACAGCAAATATTCGCTCGTAACTTTCAAGGAAGACTTGACCTATTCAGAAGCGAAACGTAAAGGAAGGGCACAGGATCACGCCATTCTGGGAATGTTGCATGCGGGAAAACTTCCAGAGAACATGCCGTTGGAAACCAAATTGAAGGCCGTTAAAACTGAAACCGAAGCCATTTTAGCTAAAAATGACTTGGCAGATTATTTAAAATATTAAAAATAGATAGATTGTTGTACCAATCAAGTTCAACACACACAAATATGAATATGGAAAACAAAAGCAGATTGATCGAGGGCAAGGCAACGCCGAGAGGTGCCTATCCACACGTGAAACGAGTGGGCGACTTTATTTTCATAAGCGGCACAAGTTCCCGCTTGCCCGACAATACCTTTGCGGGGGTGCATAAAATTGACGAAATGGGCACCATGCATTTTGATATTAAAGAACAGACCCGGGCCGTACTGGAAAACATTAAAGACTATTTGGCGACCGAGGGCGCAACTTTGGCCGACGTGGTGGACGTTACCAGTTTTTTAGTGAATATGAATGACTTTGCAGGCTATAACCAGGTATACGCTGAGTATTTTAATAAGGAAACAGGTCCCACGCGCACTACCGTTGCCGTGCACCAGTTGCCGCATCCGCATTTGGTGGTGGAAATAAAGGCTATGGCTTATTCACCGGTTAAGGGAGATTAGCGCATGAGGTATGAGTGTTCAGCTTGGTGTTGGCTCTTGTTTCTGTTTTCCACTGTAGTTGCTTAAACTTTAAATATAAATCCTTTTGAAAATCCTAAACTACATAAACGGCGAATTCGTTGGGCCCATTTCGAATAAATGGCTGGACAATTACAATCCTTCCAATGGCGAAGTGTATTCGCAGATAGCGGATTCCAATGCCGCTGATATTGAAAACGCATTTCAGGCGGCAAAAGTTGCCTTTCCAAAATGGAGCAATACCCCCATCGATGAACGCAGCCGAATCCTTCTAAGGATTGCCGATCTGATCGATGAAAAACAAAGTGCATTGGCTGAAGCAGAAGCAAAGGACAACGGCAAACCACTGAGTTTGGCTCTGTCGGTCGATATTCCCCGGGCTTCGTCCAACTTTCGGTTTTTCGGAAATGCCATCACCCAGTTCGCCAGTGAAGCCCATGAAAGCGTAGGCTTGAGCTCGATGAATTTTACGTTGCGCCAACCTATTGGCGTGGTGGGATGCATTTCCCCTTGGAATCTTCCACTATATCTGTTTTCTTGGAAAATCGCGCCTGCAATCGCTTCAGGGAATACAGTGGTAGCTAAACCCAGCGAAATAACGCCGATGACCGCCTTTCTTCTAGGTGAAATTTGCAGTGAAGCTGGGTTGCCAAAAGGTGTTCTGAACATTGTCCACGGCACGGGCCCTTCTGCCGGCCAGGCCATTGTGGAGCATCCCCACATCAAGGCTATTTCATTTACCGGAGGGACCTCAACAGGAGAACACATTGCGAGGACCGCAGCCCCGATGTTCAAAAAACTTTCCCTGGAACTGGGCGGAAAAAACCCAAACCTGATCTTTGCAGATTGCAATTATGAGAAGATGCTCGCCACGACCCTAAAATCCAGTTTTTCAAACCAGGGACAGATCTGTCTTTGCGGCAGTAGGATTTACATCGAAAAATCTATCTATGAAAAGTTCAAAAAGGATTTTGTCATTAGGACCAAAACATTAAAAGTGGGTGATCCTTTTGACAAGAACACCAATATCGGTG
>CAYXDM010000159.1:0-5150 GCA_964463595.1 uncultured Aequorivita sp.
CCCTTCCTAATACTTTATGGATTGGGTTCTCTGTGCATCAGCCCTGGGACGGAGACTTAGAATATTCAATAAAAACTATTTCCCCTTCTAAAGGGAGCGCAACGCGGGCAGATTCCATGAGGCGGGCAAACCCCTGAAAAAAGAAAGCCCTGGCTTGCGTCCTTATATACAAAGTTCCTCACTTTGGTAGAGCCATCCGGAGTATAACTGCTGTTGCCTGCAGATATTCCAAAATTCTTGGCATTTAGGGAGGCCGTTATATCCGAATCAACATAATTTACGGCCGATTCCATGGCCTCAAACATACTCACCGGCTGGCGGTAGTTGTTTTTATTTAGTCCAAAGGAAGGCAGTTTATAGGAGTTCTTGCCAAGAAAATTGGCACTGTTGGAAAGAGGAATAAAATCCAGGCTTTCAACCTCCGGCAAAAAAATAAAATCTACATTGCCCGTATAGGATTCGAAATCCAACTGTGCGGCAGCAAGGATCGGAAGAAACAATAGTAAAACCAATAATCTTTTCATCTATAGATTGTATAGCTATCTTTCAACAGCCACAAAGATATCAAATTTTGAACCAATCTTTACTCAATGAGTGTAATGGACAAAGTGCAAAAATGGCGAAAAGACAAAATCACTAAGGACAATTCACTTCAGTCAAAAAAATCCGACAATCCAACAATCCTTGTTATCTTTGGAAACAAAAACCACTATGGCCACAGCTCAATGGGAAACCGCCAAGGAATATTCTGATATCACCTATAAAAAATCAAATGGCGTTGCGCGCATCGCTTTCAATCGCCCTGAGGTGCGAAATGCCTTTAGGCCCAAGACCACTTCCGAATTGCTCGATGCATTCCACGACGCTCAGGAAGATACTTCCATTGGAGTAGTACTGCTCTCGGCGGAAGGCCCATCGCCCAAGGATGGGGTGTACAGCTTCTGTAGCGGGGGCGACCAACGGGCCAGAGGCCATCAAGGATATGTGGGGGATGACGGATACCACCGATTGAACATTCTGGATGTACAGCGCCTGATCCGATTTATGCCGAAGGCAGTTATTTGTGTTGTTCCGGGCTGGGCAGTAGGAGGGGGCCATAGCCTTCATGTGGTTTGTGATTTAACGTTGGCCAGCAAAGAGCACGCTATCTTTAAACAGACCGATGCTGACGTTACCAGTTTTGATGGCGGATATGGAAGTGCATATCTCGCGAAAATGGTCGGCCAGAAGAAGGCTCGCGAGATATTTTTCCTCGGAAGAAATTATTCTGCACAGGAAGCTTTTGAAATGGGGATGGTAAATGCGGTGATTCCCCACGAAGAACTGGAGGCGACTGCCTACCAGTGGGCCCAGGAAATTCTGGCAAAATCGCCTACTTCCATAAAAATGTTGAAATTCGCAATGAACCTTACCGATGACGGCATGGTGGGCCAGCAAGTATTTGCCGGGGAAGCAACCCGACTGGCATATATGACGGCGGAAGCCAAGGAAGGAAGGGATGCCTTTCTTGAAAAGCGCAGGCCCAATTTTGATAAAAAATGGTTGCCATAAGAGTTTCGATATGATTTGGCAAACCTCTATGACCGGGTTTTCCGATGGGTTTATTTCTTTTGTTTTTTGGAACATTAGCCAGAAATGTGGGGCGTGATCATCTGCTTGAGATGCTCGAGTGCCGGCATACATACTATCCTTTTTTCTTGGGAAACCCTAGCAAACTTTCATTGGGGCATTTTTACTTAAAAATCTGCAATTATAATTTTCTTCATTCCCATCATTTTTTTAAAGGCATTTGGTTTATTGATTAGTTCTTCCATATTTTGTGGACACACCTGCCAACTCAAGCCGTATTTGTCCTTGAGCCAGCCGCACACACTTTCTTCGCCACCATCGGAGGTTAGAGCCTCCCAGTAATAATCGATTTCAGCCTGATCCTCACAGGAAATCATAAATGACACAGATTCATTGAAGGTGAAGAGAGGCCCCCCATTTATCCCAACGAACTGCATTCCCATTATCTCAAACTCAACAGTAAGAACCTTGCCGGCAAACTCTTTTTGGAATTCCGCTAGGCCTTCAGCTTCCGTTTGGGGATAATAAGCGGTGTTTAAAATTTTGCTGTTGGAAAAACGTTTACATAATATTCGGCTGCTTCTTTGGCGTTTCCATCAAACCACAAATTTGGAATTATTTTGTTTGCTGTCATCTCCTTTCATTTAAATTAATTTTCTGACAATTATATATCGGGGGCGTGGGGGAGTATGGCTTCGTAAAAATAACCAATTGACACTTCCATAATTATGATAAATCTACGCATTTCCAGATGCAGTATGTAACATGGGCCTAATTTAACTTTGACTATTCAGTAATACAAAGTCTTCCCATTAAGAAAGATGTTAAACTTTACGATTGCTATCAAAATAAATAACCCTCCGAGAAAAAATTAACAACACAATTACTTAATTTTGAGATGATTAAAAACTTTCCCACTATGAGCATGCCTAAAATCCCTAAGAATTTCACCCACACCTTAAAGCCCGATGGGATTTTTGATGTAGATTCCACTATCGACGGAGAACTTGGTTCCCGATTGTCCGGCGGGTTCGCTGCGACCCATGGCGGAAGCTTGCAAACCATTGTAAGTGGAAGGTTGGAAACCGATAACGTCTTGAAACTAAAGGGTGATCCCAAAGAGCCCGTTAGCACTGACAACAAGATTGAAATCATGAACCTGCCGCGTTTTACCTTGGATGATATTAAGAACATGATGAAGGTTAGGGTCCACATCCCAAATTATTCCAATATCTGTGTGAAAATGCTGGGGGTAGAGGTATTGAGCGTATGCATGGGTGGGGAGAGCCAAATTATTACGGAACCCTATGTACCCACTGCCGCGGAGCGCTGTGAAGACGAATGCTGCGAGCCGGATACCAGACCGTTTCCGGAACGCTCGGGGCATAACCCGACCAAGGACAATGGATAAAATCGCGGGCAACCAAACCAGTAAGCCATGAAAACCGTAACATCCGAATCACATCAGGAGAAAATAAAGATTATGGACAAGGAAGTTGTCCTTAACGGGCCTCCGACCGATCTCCAGGGCAACATTCACTTTGTAAACCAGGAAAAGGAGCCGTTGCGCATAAAGACCATTGGCCTGCTTAACGGGAAAACAAAGAAACTTGAAAATGGCGGCAGGGATTTTATGAATTTCTCCTTCCGGTTACAGCCAGGGGAACAAAAAATGGAAACAGTACGCCACCGGCTGCCGTCCACAACCCCTCCCGGCACTTATGAAAGCTATGTGGAGTTGGGCGGGCAAAGACACAAGGTGAAAATGGTCGTACAGCCAACAATAGCTATTGATATTTTTCCTGATGAATTTACTTTTCAGGGAACCGCCCCTGAAACTACCCATGTTGCTACCCTAACACTTACCAACAAAGGCAATCTGCCCTTTCAAGTGCCGGAATTGAAACATGCGGCGGTGCTGGATATGGACCTGCTATGCCGCGCCTTCGGTAACGGGTTTCGGGAAAAGGGAAAAGAGGGCCTGATGCCCACCCTCGATGAAGTTACCCGAAACCTAAAAGATAACCTTACGGATTGGGTGTCCATTTCCGTGGATGAAAAAGGTCAGATCGTGCCTCCCGGGGATTCCATATTGATCCACGTCAATTTTACCTTGCCTCGGAATGCCGAACCAAGGCGCGACTACGAAGGAAATTTTAGGTTATGGGACCAGGACATTTCCGTGAATATAAAATCGCATAGGGACAATACTAAAAATAGAAGTTATGAACAACAAACAAGGTGATAATTCACTTCCCCTACAGCTAGCGGACAATTTTCAGAAAATGGCAACGGTTTCCTTGGAGGCCATGCAACCGATCCTGAAAAACATGGCCGAAAACATGGGTACTTTGAATAAAACCATGGTCACCAATGGCATTCCGGTTTTAAATATCCTTGGTAGCGGGAAAAAAAGCAAGTGCTGCCCCCCGGAGGAAACCTGTCCTCCCCATTGTATAGACTCCATTAACAGGCAAGCCATGGCAGGCGAGCGCCTTATCGAAGCCATCATAGTAACCAATAATTGTAGCACTGAAAAAACCTATCGCGTGGGTGTACGCGAACTTAAAAACTTGGACGGCAGTCCCGCACCTTCCCAGCCGGTCATGGACAAATCCTCCATAACGCTTGCCCCGGGCCGAAGCGAACGGGTTTTGATGACCTTGGATTTGACCAATTTCAACAATGGCAGTACTTACGAAGCTGAAATAGTGATCAGGGAAAGGGATATCAATCAAAATATTTGCTTCACTTTAAAGGTAAATGAAAATGACCCAACCGAAGTCAGTCCACAAAACGAGAAAAAATATAAACTAAAATGGCAGGATTGGCAATCCCATTTTTATTGTGAGCCTCAGGGAAAGCGGGCCATAGCTCCTGTTAGGCCAGTAAACCCGTCCTAAATCCATGGAGATGAGCAGAGAGAAAGATGATTTTTCAAAAGATGTTGAAAGCATCTTTAAGAAGACAATAGACCTTAACAAGCACTATATAAAACAGAGCACTTCCTTGTTCAAGGAGTTTGGTGCCTCTGGGAGCAATCCTAAAACCATCACCCCCCTTCGTGCCGAAGTGATGATGGGTGCCTTCACATCTTTTGCCCAGTTGAATCTGGACCATTTTAAGAACATGATGGATCTTGGGTTCGACCTTACAAAAAAAGCATTTGTTGCTGATGATAAAGGTGAGCCAGAAAAAGAAGATCCTGAAAGCCCTTCCTTTGTTCTTTCTGCGGAGACCCACCCCGGTGCTGAGGTTCATCTGCGCTTCATTTTGGACAATGTAAAAGAGGAAAAAGTTGAATGTGAGTTGATATATTCAGCATACGTAAGCGAAGAGGACCCCGATAAATCCCATAATCTTCCAACCACTTTTACCCCCCAATCCTTTCATTTGCCGCCGGGGGTTTCACAAACAGTGGCAATACATATTGCCGTGGATGCAGGCCTGGATGCCGGCACTTATCAAAGCAAGGTACAAGTGATGGGTTTTGAGCCCGCCTATTTTCTTGTCCGGCTGACTATTACTCCAAAACCGGTTGACACGCCACCAAAAACACCAACTGAAAAAACCACTGGAAA
>CAYXDM010000160.1:0-5126 GCA_964463595.1 uncultured Aequorivita sp.
TTTCCGATAACAGTAAGGAAAACGGAATGTTCCTTTACCCAAATCCCGCAAGCAGCGTATTATACATCCAAATAAAAAACGAAGAAATAAAAACCGGAGGCATTTATTCCATAACCGGGTCAAAACTTATGGAGATCGACATGGAATCCACGGTAGACGTCTCAAACTTAAAAGCTGGAATGTACCTTATCAGTTTGGAAACTGTTTCAGGAAAATCTCTTTCCGGAAGATTTATTAAAGAATAACGGATATTCTCTCCAAGCCTTTCTTTACGTTAGGAGCGATAATACTCAAGAAAGGTGGAGCAGTAAAAAATTGATATTAAAACTTTGGTCTCCAAAATGGACAAGCCTGATTTTCATCGGGCTTGTCTTTTTTGTTTTCCCTAATTTTGGAGTCCTGATCGGAGCTACCGTAATTTTTAAAATTTACTATGGGACCACCTTCCGATCACCAAGTCAATCCTTTTGTAACGATAACGTCTCTGATTTTGGAAGCAGATGGTTTGTTGGGCTTTTCCTGGGTTACGAGTCTTTAAATCTTTTAAGATACTACTAAATACAACCCCATCTTTATCTTCCAATAGGGCATTTTCTCCTCAAAATATTCAAAATAGGGTCTTAAGGCTTCCGGATTTTCTACCGTTTCTTTTGCCTTTTTGACCTTCTGGATTTCTTCTGGAGTGATGAATTGACCAAGGTCGATTTCGACTCCAGCCTCGTGCATCTTTATAAAATGTCCATAAATAGAATCTTCGGAAAGTCCACGAGTCTGGGCAATTTCTGAAGGGGATAACCGTTCCTCCGCAAACATTTTATAACTGCGTTCGTGGGTGGATAGATTGTGGTCCATAGTGTCCAGATGTCGATTGATGAGTTTTAGGAAAGCATCTGCAAACTTTTCCAGTTTAGCTTCACTGACTCCAGAAACCGTTGCAAATTCCTGGCGGGTCCTCGGTTTTTTGCGCTCCATATCCTCTAAAGTGGCATCCGTGAAAACCACAAATGCGGGCTTGTTCAATTCCAATGCTAGTTTTAAACGCAACGTCCTCAATTTTTCAAAAAGATCGGCTCGTTTGCGGGGGGTTCGTTCTGTTTTGACCGATTCTGCCTTTTGCACAATATTCGCCAGGCGGACTTTCTTTCCTTCAAACAAAACCTTTTTTGCCAAAGGGGTCAATAATAACCTACCGTTTTCGTGAAAATAAATTTGAAGCACTCCTTGGTTCAAAAGTTGAATGGTATATTGTTGAAGATCCCGCCACGAAATATCTTTTGCAACGCCAAAGGTTTTGATATTTTGATATCCCTTGTCATAGACCTGTGCGTTTTTCGCTCCCCGTAAAACGTCCAAAACCATCCCCAGGGCCTCCTGTTCCTGTAATCGTGCCACGGCCGAACACACTTTTTGGGCTATAAGTGTACCGTCAAAATATTTGGGAGGCGTTTTGCAGATATCACAGTTGCCGCAATCCTCCGTAATATGCTCGCCAAAATATCCCAACAATGTTTTTCTTCTACAACATAATGCCTCGCAATACTGCTGCATCCGCTCCAGTTTGGCCAACTGATAATCCTTCATGGAAGAATCCTCTGCAAATTGCCGGAGCTTTATCACATCGGCAAAACTGTAGAAAAGTATGGTATGCGCGGGCATTCCGTCGCGGCCACTTCGGCCAATTTCCTGGTAATATCCATCGATATTTTTTGGCATGTTATAATGGATCACCCACCGGATATTGCTCTTGTCAATGCCCATTCCAAAAGCGATCGTGGCCACAATGATCTGTGTTTCATCTTTTAGGAACTGGTCCTGTATCGTGCTTCTGGTTTCAGATTCAAGCCCCGCGTGGTAGGCCT
The DNA here is from genome assembly GCA_964463595.1 of uncultured Aequorivita sp. Taxonomy (GTDB): domain Bacteria; phylum Bacteroidota; class Bacteroidia; order Flavobacteriales; family Flavobacteriaceae; genus Aequorivita. The sequence continues at coordinate 1,860 of CAYXDM010000160.1, forward strand.
CGGCCCTATAGCCATGGGCAGTGAGGGCAGCAGCGAGTTTTTCGGTTCCTTTTCTACTCAAACAATATACAATCCCACTTTCATCGGGATTGTTTTTCAGAAAATCCAGTATCTGTTTGTTTCGGTTTTGGCCAGGACGAACATCGAGATAGAGGTTGGGACGGTCAAAGGAAGCGATAACAATTTTTGCTTCCGGAATTGAAAGTTGTGAAGCAATATCCTCTCTCGTAGCACGATCGGCCGTTGCCGTCAATGCGATTAACGGTACATTGGGAAATTGTTCCTTCAAACTTTTAAGCTGCGTATAGGCCGGTCGGAAATCGTGGCCCCACGTGGATATACAATGTGCTTCATCAATAGCAAAAAGACTTATTTCAATGGAGTTCAATATAAAGTTCAGTTGCGGAAGACTTTCAGGCGCTACATATAATAACTTCAATTCCCCGTTCTGAAGATTGCTTAACACCTGTCGCTGTTCCTCATAGGGCTGGGAACTATTGAAAAAGGAGGCCACAATGCCGTTGGCCTTTAACGAATCGACCTGATCTTTCATTAAGGCAATCAATGGTGAGATTACAATCGCCGTTCCTTCCAAGGCCAATGCCGGTAACTGAAAACAAAGGGATTTTCCGCCACCGGTGGGCATAATGGCGATGGTGTCCTTTTGGTTTATTACATTCTGTATGATTTCGTCCTGGTTTGGAAGAAAAGTATCATACCCGAAATGCGTTTTCAGCAAATCGTAAAGTGTATGCCGGGTTGTAGTGTTCATTTTTGTAAAAATAACGTTCCAAAAATAAGGAAAAAAGCCCCCAACCATGTGGGGGCTCGATTGGTCGGTCATTTTATTTACTTCCGAGCATGACCAGCTCGTTACAGACTATCTCGGTGATATATCGTTTGTTTCCATCCTTGTCATCATAGGACCTTGAAGTTAGTTTCCCTTCAATGGCGACCTCTTTACCTTTTGTTAGATAATTTTCGATGATGCCGGCAGTTTTCCCCCAGGCTACCACGTTGTGCCATTGGGTATCCGTAACCTTTTCCCCTTTTTGGTTTTTGTAGGTCTCGTTTGTTGCGATGGTAAACTTGGCGAGTTTCTTGTCGCCATCAAAATTTACGATTTCAGGATCTTTTCCCAAATTTCCAATCAACTGTACTTTGTTTCTAAGCGTGCTCATGATTTCTAAAATTTAATGTTAAACAATTGATACTATCGAAGTTCATTCTATTCGACAGGACAAACTTAGAACAGCTTCCAAATGATAGTCGGTTATTAATTGTTTACTTTCGTTTATATTCGTTTGTAAACGTTTAAAAACGAATATTGGTCAATACAACTACTTGGTAATCAATAATTTATATTGAAATAAGGGTGCAAGCATGTGGTGGAAAAAAGATTAAAAAAAACCCTGAAAATTTCGGGATAAAGGAATAATTAAGAGGAAGTAGAAGGCATGAAAAGAGGCTACCAGGAATGTCCCTTCAATTTCAGGGCTGCGTTCAATACGTCGCGCTGGCTAATTTGACCTACAAGTTTTCCATTCTCAAGGATTGGGAATCGTCGGTGCTTTGATTCCAGAAATTTATTGGCGGCATCCAGGACGTGCATGCCGCCATCAATGGTTTCTACATTTTTGATCATATGCCGGTCAACCCTTACATCTTCCATAGGGAGGTTGTGATAGCGGCAATCGCTGATTTCCTTAAGACAGTCCCCTTCGGATATAATCCCTACCAGTTCATTTTTATCATTGACTACGGGGCCACCGGAAATATTCTTCCTCAATAAAATTTCGATAACCTCAAGGACAGGCTGCTCAGGCCTAAAGGTCACAAGATTTGTCGTCATATAATCGGAAACCTTTATCGACTCTGAAAATTCCTTTGAGGGCTTAACCCTTCGTCCAATAAAACTTTTAATTCCCATAACAATAAATTTTTGAAAACCTCTAATATACTGAATTTTATGGAAGGAATGTCCTGGGTAAAAGAATGCTTTCAATTTTAATTGTATTTTTAACAAAATTTATTTTCAATGAAGACCATCTATGCGCTGGTATCATTAATTCTAGTGGTGGCATTTGGCTATTACAGCTTTTACGGATTGATGCCCAAATATGACCCGGGCCAAAACTTTTCGGCTACTGAGTTTTCCGTCGATCGCGCCCTGGCTCCCTTGGAGAAAATAGCCAAGGCGCCGCACTATGTCGGTTCTGAAGCCCACTCTGAAGTTAGGACGTTTTTGATGGGGGAATTGCGTAAACTTGGCCTGGAACCCCATCTTCAAGAGGGTTTCAGTCTGAATCCGGTGTCGAAAACGCTTAATAGGCCTAACAATATTGTGGCCCGAATTAAGGGGTCCAACCCTGGTAAGGCTCTCTTACTTTTGGCCCATTATGACAGTGCACCCATCCCGTCCTACGGGGCGAGTGATGATGGGGTGGGGTTGGTTACCATTTTGGAAAGTGTCCGGGCTTTTATGGCGTCCATTCCAAATCCGAAAAATGATATTATTATTCTTTTTTCCGATGCCGAGGAACTGGGCCTGGACGGGGCAAAATTGTTTGTAAATGAACATCCTTGGGCAAAAGATGTGGGTTTGGTATTAAATTTTGAGGCAAGGGGAACGAGCGGTCCCAGCAACATGATTGTAGAAACCAATGGTGGGAATTCAAATCTGATAAGGGAATTTATCAAGGCAAATCCGGAATTTCCCGTTGCTTCTTCCTTGATGTACAGCGTGTATAAAATGCTTCCCAACGATACCGATTCCACTGTCTTTAGAATGGATGGAAATATTGACGGTTTTTTCTTTGCCTTTATCGACGACCATTTTAATTACCATACCGCAAACGATTCCATGTATTTTTTGGATTGGAACAGTCTGATGCACCAGGGCAGTTATTTGCTTCCCCTTCTTCACCATTTTGCAAATGCCGATCTCTCCCAAATAAAGTCGGAAACCGATCACGTGTATTTTAATTTCCCCCTGGTGAAAATGGTCAGCTATCCGTTTGCGTGGATTTTCCCAATGGTTATTTTGGCCATTGTAATTTTTGTTGTCCTGATCGCTTTCGGGTTTTATAACAGACGATTGGAAGGAAGGGCCATCGGCATGGGATTTGTTTCGTTTTTGCTTCCCCTTGTCACTACGGGGCTGATTACATTCCTAGGCTGGAAACTTATATTGATTTTATATCCCCAGTATCTGGAAATACAACAAGGATTTACATATAATGGGCATTGGTATATTTCATTTTTTGT
>CAYXDM010000161.1:0-5104 GCA_964463595.1 uncultured Aequorivita sp.
AAAAATGAGTCCGCAAAATTCCGTTTCTCCAAGTATATATTGGATGGGCTCAAATTTTTTCAGTCTTTCCTTGGCATCCTGAAAAAGATCCACATCCTTTTCTGCAATTTCCCTATTCGGATTTAGCGCAATTTCGACTTGGGACAAAGACAAATATGCTTCGCAAAGAAGATTGAAAAACGATTGGATTTCCTCCAAAGGATACAACTGTGATAGGCCACCGATGAAATTAAATTTTAATGTCGAGATTTTCAAAATAAGAGATCTAAGTAACGGAAAAGATGGGTTCTAACTTCCGGGATTCCTTAATTCACGTAGCATGTGGACCGGACAGGAGTAATGGCCCGTATTTCCCAGAGGCCCATCGATATAATGGAAGCCGAATTTTTTATACAGTTTTTGTGCCGGGACCATGTATTCCATGGTCTCAAGATATATTTTATCGAATTTGAATTCCCGAGCCTTTGCCAAACAAAACTCGATCATCTGCGATCCCATCCCCATTCCCCGAGCTTCGGGAAGAAAATACATTTTTTGGAGCTCGCATATATTTCCCTGGAAATTATCCAGGGGTGCTACTCCGGCCCCGCCCAAAATAATTCCCTCCCTTTCCAATACAAAATAAGCAGTTCGGGGTTTTTGGTAGGTTTCAAACATATTATCAAGTGATTTATCGGCATAGGCAGTACCTATTTTAGGTACATCCAGATCCTCGAGGACCTTTCGGATTACCAACGAAATTATGGGATTATCCCTTCTTTCAATTAGTCTGATAATGGGCAGGGGCATCTGGCTAAAACCTTGTATTTTTACGCTGTGAAATTACATGAAAAATATATGTCCCGCTGCATCCAGCTTGCCAAAAATGGCCTGGGCACTACTTATCCAAATCCGTTGGTTGGCAGCGTAGTCGTCCACAATGACCAAATAATAGGCGAAGGTTGGCACCATAGAGCGGGAGAACCGCACGCAGAGGTACTTGCTATAAAAAGTGTGACCAATCGAGAACTTTTAAAGGATGCGACCCTCTACGTGAACCTGGAACCGTGCAGCCATTATGGAAAAACACCCCCTTGTTCTGATTTGATTATTTCCAAAGGAATAAAAAAAGTGGTGATTGGCAGCACAGATACAAATCCGAAGGTGGCCGGGAGTGGGATCCAGAAATTACTAAACGCGGGATGTGAGGTACTTACAGGAGTATTGGAGAAGGAAAGCGATGGATTGAACAAGCGGTTTTTCACTTTCCACGGTAAAAAAAGACCTTATGTGTTTTTGAAATGGGCCCAATCGCTGGACGGGTTTATAGCTCCAGAGAAACAGAGCCGGACAGAAACCAAGCCGGTTTGGATCACAAACCCATACTCCAGGCAACTTGCGCACAAAATTCGGAGCGAGGAAATGGCCATTTTGGTTGGAACAACTACGGTTTTGGAGGATAATCCATCGCTTACGGTTCGGGAATGGTCCGGAAAAAATCCTATACGCGCCGTTATTGATAAAGAATCAAAACTGCCAAAAAATGCTTCCATCTTTGATGAAAGCTCAAAGACACTGGTATTTACAGCCACAAAAAATATAATGGCAGGTACTTCGGAGGGCAACGTCAAATTTTTCGGAATCGATTTTTCCAAAGAAATTGCCGGTCAGATCTGTGAAGTGTTATATAATAATAATATTCAGTCACTCATTGTAGAAGGCGGAACAAAAACGCTGCAAACCTTTATCGATGCCGATTTATGGGACGAGGCCCATATTTTTTCAGGAAACGCTAGGTTTGGAAAAGGAATTTTGGCCCCTTCCCTGCAAGGGGATTTGGAATCGGAAGTTTGGGTAAAGGGCGATCGCTTGCAATTCGTTAAAAATGAATACGCTTTGTAGTTTTTTGTGAGAAGTAGAAATTAAAAATAATTGAAAAGAGGGTTGGATATAGAAAAGGACACATTTAAAACCATTTTAGAACCTTCCGCGGAAGTTCTATTCAAGGATAGGGGAAGTAAATTTTTTGGATACGTCTATCCAGTCTCCACTGAAGAAGAGATCAAGGTACATCTGGATAATCTGAAGAAACAGCATCACAATGCCAGGCATTGGTGCTATGCATGGCAACTGGGAAAAGGCTATGAACACTTCCGCGCCAACGATGACGGGGAACCGTCAAATAGTGCGGGAATGCCAATTTACGGCCAATTGCAATCTTTTGATGTTACCAATGTTTTAGTGGTAGTAGTCCGTTATTTCGGGGGCACAAAACTTGGTGTGGGCGGGCTGGTCCAGGCTTATAAAACCACTGCCCAGATGGCCTTGGAAGCCGGTGATATAGTTGAAAAAACCATCGATGAAACATTCATTTTAAATTTCGGATACCCCGAGATGAACACCGTTATGAGGATTGTAAAAGATGAAAACATTACGATAGTAAATCAAAAAATGGAACTCGATTGCGAATTTGAAATTTCCGTTCGGAAAAAAGAAGCCGGTCGAATTTTTGAACTATTCGGGAATACGTACAAGGTCGAAATCAGATTGCCAGAAAACCAAAAACACACGGAGTAATTTTTTCTGGCCATTCTAGGCCCTGTTTATTCATTCAATTTTTCTAACAGATAATCAGGAGCCTTCATCAATTTTTTTGTGGTCATGTTCACGAAGACCAATACCGTTGTGGCCGATGCCAAAAGTTGTTTGGACTCATTATAAATTTCATAGAAAAATTCGATTTTCACGGTGGGCATTTTTTTTAAAAATGTTTTCACCGTTAGCACATCATCATAATGGGCCGGCAGCTTATAATCAATACTGAAATGCACCACTGGAAGCTGCACGTTGTTCTCTTCCATCCAGCGGTAGGAAAAGCCCAGCTCCCGTAGCCACTCGGTTCGTCCCTGTTCAAGATATTGGGCATAGTTTCCGTAATAGACCACTCCCATCTTGTCCGTTTCTCCATAACGGACCCTGATTTGTGTAAATGTATTCTTCACGATTTAGTAGTTATAACCAAAGATTTTTTGTAGTTTTATCGAAAGTGAAGTATGGCGAAAAAAAACGACTATTTCAACCCTCGACGGGTTTTTTTTATAACTATTTTGTTCACATATTTGCACCGTTGGGTATATAAAGGAAATCCTTCCTCCTTGTATTTTTCGACGTAAACTTTTTTAAAAAACAAAAACATAAAATTAACTATGAACAAAACTGCGGAATCGGTTTGGGACAATTGTTTGGCTTTCATTGGGGATAACATATCCTCACAGGCTTATAAAACATGGTTCGAGCCCATTAAGGCAGTTAAATTGGCTGATAATGCTCTAAGCATTCAGGTCCCGAGCAAGTTTTTTTATGAATGGCTGGAGGAGCATTATGTCAAAATATTAAAAGTGGCTCTTACCAAGGAATTGGGTTCCGGTGCCAAACTGGTGTATATCATCCGGATGGAAAACACCTACGGCAACAAGCTTCCATTTACCGAAAAAATCCCGAGCACCAACCGCAGCAATATGCAGTTGCAGGAAGTGGATGTACCGGTGAAGCACAAAAGTCCGGAACTTAAAAATCCTTTTGTGATCCCGGGAATTCGCAATGTAAAAATAGAATCGCAACTCAACCCGAATTATAATTTTGAGAACTTCCTGGAAGGGGATTCAAACCGATTGGCAAGGTCCGCCGGGCTGGCGGTGGCCAATAAACCTGGAGGGACCTCCTTTAACCCTCTTTTGATATTTGGAGGTGTAGGCCTGGGCAAAACCCACCTGGCACATGCCATTGGGGTTGATATAAAGGATAAATACCCGGAAAAAACGGTTCTTTATATCTCGGCGGAGAAATTCACCCAACAGTATATTGAATCTGTCAGAAAAAACAATCGGAACGACTTTATCCATTTCTACCAAATAATAGATGTTTTGATCGTGGACGACATTCAACTTTTCTCGGGAAAGGCTGGCACCCAAGATGTTTTCTTCCACGTATTCAACCATTTGCACCAAAACGGAAAACAGGTGATCCTAACTAGCGACAAGGCACCTGTGGACATGATCGACATAGAGCAGCGGTTGCTGTCGCGTTTTAAATGGGGTCTGTCGGCAGAATTGAACCATCCTGATTACGATACCCGGGTGGCCATTATAGAAAACAAATTATACCGTGATGGGGTAGAAATGCCAAACGAGATAGTTGAATTTCTGGCCAACAATATTAAAACCAATATCCGGGAACTAGAAGGGGCCATTATCTCCTTGATAGCCCATTCCTCTTTCAATAAAAAGGAAATAACCATTGACCTTGCGAGCAAGATCGTGGAAAACTATGTAAAACACACCAAACGTGAAGTTTCCATAGATTACATACAAAAGGTGGTAAGCGATTATTTCCAGATGGATGTGGATACCCTTCAATCCAAGACCAGAAAGCGCCATATAGTACAGGCAAGACAACTGGCGATGTTTTTCGCAAAAAAATACACAAAGGCTTCCCTTGCCTCCATTGGATCACAAATAGGACAACGCGACCACGCCACGGTCCTACATGCCTGCAAGACCGTAAACAACTTGTTTACTACAGACAAACAGTTCCGAAAATACGTCGATGATCTGAACAAAAAGCTTACGCTTTAAAAATTCCTTAAAAGCCCCTAAAAATTTCTGTATAAATGCTGGGATGCGTTATCTTTGGATAAACACCTGAAAAAGCACTAACAGTTTGGAGAAGAAAAGAATACTAATGGTCTGTCTTGGCAATATTTGTCGATCCCCATTGGCGGAAGGGATTTTAAAATCCAAAGTAGATCCTGAAAGAGTATTTGTAGATTCGGCGGGTACAGGACACTGGCATGTGGGCCAGGCCCCAGATCCCCGCAGCATTGAAATAGGGCTGAAAAATAAATTGGACATTACAGATCAACGGGGAAGGCAATTCAGCCCGAAGGATTTCGAAGATTTCGACCTGATATACGTCATGGACGGTTCCAATATGGAAAATGTGCTGGCAATGGCTAAAAATGAAGAACAACGAAAGAAAGTGAGACTTATACTTGATGAAATTTTCCCCGGGGAAAATGTGGATGTTCCCGATCCTTATTTTGGTGGCACCGTGACCTTCGACAGTG
>CAYXDM010000162.1:0-5093 GCA_964463595.1 uncultured Aequorivita sp.
TTCCATAGGCCACGGTTGTGGGGTTATAGAAATAGAAAGTACTACCAGTTCCAGGGCCGGAATTGCTGCCATCCTTTTTAAAGAACTCATTATTGGCAATTTTCTGTTGGCTTTTGGCCATTTCCAGAGAATCCCTAACCGCCCTTTCCTTTAGTTTTGAGGTATAATCCGTAAAAAACGCAAGTTGTTCCGCTTCGCTCATCTTGGTCAATTTCAGGATGCTGTCGTGCGAGGCTGCGATATCCTCATATTTAATGACATCATCAAGATTCTCCCTCTTCTTTTTTATACGGCGCCACTCTCTACTGTTCTGTTCCAGATAGGTGAGGGTACTGTCGTAATAGGCTCCCGCGTTTTTATATTCGGAATTGTCGAAATTGATCTCTGCCAAGGTGTTATAATTGACCGACTGTAAAATACGGTCTTGTTTAAACGCCTTTATGGATTTGTTATAGTGTGCTACCGCAGCAGGGAGACTGTCGATATTCTGGAAATATTGCCCCATTTGGTTATAGATGCGATCCAGATACGGACGGTTTTCCCTGTCCTTTTCCAGATCCTGCAACAATTCCAAAAATGCTATGCGATCCCCCGTCCCATAATCAAAATTTCTCCCTTTTTCGATATAGGCATTGATGAGGTATGAACGCGAGGTTTTCCGATTCATTTCAATAACTCTGTCATAGGCCGCGTTCGCACTGTCTGTTTGATCCAGACGATCGAACAATTGTCCTTCAATAAAGGTGTATCGTCCTTTCAGCTCCTTGTCTTTCGTATTGGCAATTGCAACTTTTATATAATCCAGGGCTTGGGGAAGCGAGTCGAGATTTATATAAGCCTGTGCCATCATAGCGGCACCATCGGAGATTTCCTCTTCTTGCAGTTCGGCCTGCTCAAACATCTTTTTTAGGTTTTCCAGGGCATATTCCTCGTTGTTCAAACGGATATTGGTCTTTGCTTTCCACACCTTTGCGATATTGATGCTATTGCTGGTGGGGTATCTGTCCAGAATGAAATTGAAGGCGTCCAGGGCAGGAATGAACCGGCCATCATAGTATCGGGCCTTGCCCAAAAGCATAAAGGCCTCATCTATCTGTGGATTGTGCTCGCGGCCATCAATATACATGGAATGTTTCTGGATGGCCTTTGCTGCCTTTTCCTCAGCACGATTAAAATCCGCATTCTTTGAGGCACCGGGAGCCTTCGCGTCTTCCTCCTCTACGTAAATACGCTCCACGGGGAGGATTTCCCAGAAATTATCATTATAACCCAAAGCCAATTGCTTTTTTCCATTGTCATAGGCTACCTCTCCATTGTACAAAGTGTTATACTCAGTGACCACGGCCTGATAATTCCGGCTCAGGAAAGTATTCTTCTTGCGAGAACATGCCACCAGGAATACAATAGCCAAAAGAAAGAGGGTAATTTTATATATGCTCTTCATCTATTTATTTTAATTCAATATCGCTTAAGGTTTTAGGAGTTTCTGAATCTTCTGCCATTGCCAATCTTGCTATCGGGTTCAAAATCACGGGCTGACATTGGTTGATTTTCCAGTTAGTCTTTTCTATGATATGCTAACTTAAAAGGTTCACTTTTAGTATATAAAACGGCTAAGGAGCGGTAAAAATACGTTTCTTTTTAATATCTGCTTATCGAAACCCTGAAAAAATAGCCTGTTAATAAGATATCAAATTCTTTAATTACCTGAAATCCTTGTGTACTTTTGCAAAAAATTTGAATTATCATGGGCGAATTCCGAACGCTTGTTATTTCTGAAATAAAAAAAGAAACTCCAAATGCCGTCTCCATTTGTTTTGAGATACCGGAAAACCTGAGGGAGACCTTTGCCTTCAAAGCGGGGCAATATATTACCATTAAACATTTTAATGACAATAAGGAAATACGCCGTGCCTATTCCATCTGTTCCTCGCCAAAAAGTGGCCAGTTAAGAGTAGGGGTAAAAAGGGTGGAAAAGGGTAAGTTTTCGCCATTTGCAAATGAAAAACTGAAGGCCGGTGATTCGTTGGAAGTAATGCCTCCCACGGGGAAATTCCTTTTGGAACCTGGGTTGAGACATTATGCTGCCTTCGCTTCCGGCAGCGGCATTACCCCCGTGCTTTCGCTGATAAAAAGTTCTTTGGAAGAAATGCCCCAAAGTACCTTTCTGCTGGTCTATGGAAATAAATCCCTGGAAGAGACTATGTTTTATGATGAAATCGTGGAATTGAGAAACCAATATCCCAAGCGGTTCATTGTGGAATTTGTCTTTAGTCGGAAATTGGAAAAGGATGCCAAGTTTGGAAGAATTGACAGATCCGTGGTGAACTATTTTCTAAAAAACAAATATGGTAAAACTTCCTATGAATCCTTTTATTTATGCGGTCCAGAGGAAATGATCGATGAGGTCTCTGCCACTTTGAAATACCACGGCATCAATTCCAAACAGATACATCATGAACTGTTTTCCACGGCAGAGAAAGGCCTATTGGTACAAAAACACGACGGCAATACCAGCATAACGGTCATTTTGGACGATGAGGAAGAAAGCTTTGAGATGCCCCAGACCAAATCGATTTTGGAGGCGGCCCTGGATGAGGGCTTGGATGCTCCCTATTCCTGCCAAGGTGGGATCTGCAGCACCTGCATTGCCCGGTTAAAAGAGGGCAAGGCCGAAATGAGGAAAAATCAGATTTTGACCGAAGCCGAAATTGCCGATGGCCTGATCCTTACCTGCCAGGCACATCCTACTACCCCGAAAGTGGTGGTGGATTACGACGATGTTTAACCATTCCATCCGGCCTTACTTCCATCTCTAGAAGGAGCAGATTTTGCTAGTTTAGAAAAAGGTTAAAACGGGTGGTGGGGATCATGGGGTTCTCGAGGCCTGCGACCAAAGTTTTTTGGATTCCAGAGCCTTTAAGGTTTCAGTACTGGCGGCAGTTACCGAAAGTGGTAATACCAAAATTATTCCCACAACGGGAATTAAGAGCAACATCATAAAAACAATGCCGTTTCCAATGGCCAAGCCTCGGTTTTTACGGACAAATCCAATGCTTTCGGAATATGTGAAATGTCGTTCCAACGTATAGTCCATATTGCCAAAACCTGCGTAATAGCTCTGCACCAAAAACAACAAAATAGGTGAAGCCACACCGATTATTGGGATAAATCCGATCACAAGAATCGGAACGGTGAACAGGAGTTCCAAACCTAGATTTCGGATATTTATTTTCACCCCGCGCCACAATTGGGCCGCATGTGATGTTTGTCGATGATTGTGGGCAGTTCCGTATAAGTGTTTTTCGATCTTTTCGGAAACGTGACCCATAAATGGGGAGCTCAAGGCCATGATTATATGGCGATATAGGATCAAACCCAAAGCAATTATCATCAAGGCCCCGAGAAGATTGCTGATGGCCCGAAAGGTTTCAGCGCCCCATTCCCAAAACCAGATTTTGGAAATGAAATTTCCCAAGTTGTCGCTGAGGCCCCAGGCGGAAAAACCGATCAGGACCGCAGTCAAAAAACTTATCATCATCGGAACTGCAAAATACTTCCATAGCCCCAAAGTGTTGATAAGCCTGAAAGTGCCTGCGTATGCCAATATGCCGGTAAGAATGTTTTTGATCATCGGTCTGTCACCTAACAGGGTTTCAAAACCTGTTGGATCTTATTGGTGTCATTCTTCAATATAAACCAAGAAGTCCTTTGAATTCGCAATTTCCCCCACTGTTTTAATCTGCACTGCTTCTTCTGTTTTTGCCTTTACGAACTGGATAATCTCGGCTTCCGGAGTATTTTGGAGTTCAAGATAGAACTTTCTTCCCATTTCATTGTTGTGCAGATCCATTTCCGTTTCCAAAGGTGCATTCGGCATAAGAATTTCGTGAAGGGTAGTTATCTTTTCAGCCCATGAAATAGCCCGTTCTTCGGTTTTCACTATTTTAAATACCTGTTTTGCAACCAAAATGTTCCAGAGTGCGTGTCTAAAAGCATTTGCTCTGTTGTCGCCGTGGTGGGAGCTGCCATAAATACGGTTACAAATTTCCACGGTTCGGATGGTGGCGCGATTGGTCGGGAAAACCAACAGCGGATTTTTTGCCCCAAGCAAAAGCAGTCGCCATAAATTGGAGAATTTCAATTCCCAGATTTGCGACAGGATTTTCATCAATCTGCTCTATATTCCTTTACGGCTTCAATAAATGCACCTGCATTTTCCAGCGGAATGTTTGGCAATATCCCGTGTCCGAGATTCACGATATATCGATCTTTTCCAAATTCATCGATCATCTGTTTCACCATTTTTTTAATTGCTGAAGGTGGACTAAAAAGTCTGCTTGGATCGAAATTTCCTTGCAGGGTGATATTTCCACCGGTGAGATATCGCGCATTTCTTGCCGAGCAGGTCCAATCGATCCCCAAAGCCGTCGCGCCACTTCGGGCCATGACGTCCAGGGCAAACCAGCACCCTTTCCCAAAAGCTATTACCGGGGTTTCGTCTTTTAGCGCATCAATGATCTGCTGCATATATTTCCAACTGAATTCCTGATAGTCCGTGGGTGAGAGCATGCCGCCCCAACTATCAAATAGCTGCACTGCGTTAACCCCGTGTTTTACCTTTTCCCTTAGATAAAGAATAGTTGTGTCTGTTATTTTCTGAAGTAACGCGTGGGCAGATTCGGGTTGAGTAAAGCAGAACTGTTTTGCCTTGTCGAAGTTTTTGGAACCTTGGCCTTGTACGCAATAGCACAAAATGGTCCACGGACTTCCTGCAAAACCGATCAATGGCACTTCATCATTGAGCTTTTCCTTTGTCATATCGATGGCATCCATTACATAGCCAAGGGTTTCGGTTATGTCTGGAACCATCACCCGCTCCAAATCCTTTGCAGATCGGATGGGTTCTGGCACCCACGGGCCAAAATTGGGCTTCATTTCCACGTGGATGTTCATCGCCTGTGGAATCACCAAAATATCGCTGAACAAAATAGCGGCGTCCATTCCGTATCTTCTAATGGGCTGTACGGTTATCTCACTTGCCAGTTCGGGGGTTTGGCAACGGGTAAAAAAATCGTATTTCGCCTTTATTT
>CAYXDM010000163.1:0-5070 GCA_964463595.1 uncultured Aequorivita sp.
CAAAAGAATATTCGTGTATTCGTGGCAAAAAGAATATTCGTGTATTCGTGGCAAAAAATTATTCGTGTATTCGTGGCAAAAAGAATATTCGTGTATTCGTGGCAAAAAAATATTCGTGTATCCGTGGCAAAAAAAATATTCGTGCCATTCGTGGCAAAAAAAATAGTAGTGGCAATAACTCTGGGTTACTGCTTTTTGAATTCCAGCGAAAGTGAGTTTATGCAATACCGCTGTCCAGTTTCTGTGGGGCCGTCGTTAAATACATGTCCCAGATGGCTGCCACAGTTGGCGCAAAGGGTTTCCGTGCGGATCATTCCGTGGGAAGTGTCGGTCACAAACTCAATGGTTCCCTCGAGCGCATCGTCAAAGGACGGCCAGCCACAGTTGCTCTCAAACTTTTGTTCGCTCTTGAACAAAGGAGTGTGGCAGGCACCACAAACATACGTGCCATTCTCAAAGTGCAGATTGTATTCTCCCGTCCTGGGATATTCCGTGCCTTTTTCACGGAGAATGTGATAGCGTTTCTCGTCCAAAAGCTCACGCCATTCGGCTTCGGATTTGTTTACTGGATATTTATTCGGATTCTTCATTTTCTGGTATAAATTTTAATGCCGCCCCGTTAATACAATGTCTTTTACCGGTTGTTTCTTTTGGGCCGTCATTGAATACGTGGCCCAAATGTCCACCACATTTTGCACAATGTTCTTCAAGGGCCGAAAAGCCCATTTGTTTTTCGGAAGTATGGGCAACACTACCTTCCAACGCCCTGTCAAAACTTGGCCATCCCGTGCCGCTATCATACTTGTGCTTGCTCTCGTAAAGCGGATTGTCACAGCCCGCGCAGACGTAGGTGCCCGGTTCGGTATTGTGGTTCAACTTACTGCTAAAGGCTCGTTCAGTGCCCTTTCTGCGCAATACACTATAAGCGACGGGAGATAGTTCCGCCTGCCACTGCGCATCAGTTTTTACGATTTCAAAGGGCATAGGGGTTTCCCTGCTTTTCTGCGCAGGGGAATCGCAACCGAAAAGGAGGGAACCAAATACAACTATGAGGGTTAAATATTTCACGTTTTAATGTTCTGTCAACTTAGACCACGCCCTATGTCTCGCGGCCAGAGATTATGATCTCAATTCATCTCGAGAGGCTCCAGTCTCTCGATTTTGCCATCATTGGCCCGCATTACTTCCAAAACACGATCCATCGGAGGATTCGTTTTTGCAAACTCCGCCGGAACCACGGCAATTCTAAATACTTGATTCCTGGCGTCTATCGGATCTATATTCGAGAGCGGAAAATTGCCTTCAATCGTAAATTGAACGCTCAGAAATGAATAATTATAATTGTATTGGAAAAAATCACCGGTGCCATCGTTATAAAAAACACTTTGCGGCAATTGTGTCCAAACATCCCCAGGAGGATTTACGGTATCGTCCGTTCCCGAAAGTCGATAGGCGAGAACAGCATCACTTTCATAAACACTGAAGGGATAGGTAAACAAGGAGGAATACAATTGGTTCACCCCTGCATCGTACTGGTACCCAGTGACATTTACTTCAAAGACCTTTGCATATTCCACGCCGCCCGGAGGTCCCTGTGGGCCGCGGTCGCCCTCGCATGAGGTAAGGATAATGGCAGAAGAGAGAGTAAAAAAGAGAAAGATATTTTTCATGGTAGTTATTTTAAAGGTTTCAGACCAAAATTACTCAAAAGTCATGCCGATTTTTTGTTAATTGGGAAATGTTTTCAAGGGGGATGAGTATTGAGTATTCGGAATTGAGTATTGGGAATTGAGTATTGAGAATTGCAAATGAGTCAAGAGCCAAGAACCAGGAGCCAGGAGTCAAGAACCCAAGACTAATTTTATACATATGAAACCGATAATCCTAAAAGAACTGGAATTTCATAAACGGTGTAAGTTAAAAATAGGGAGGCAGGCTCCCGACCCCAAAGGGAGAGGTCTAATCGGAAATTTTGATGCACGACTCACAATTCGCGACACACGAACCACGGACCACGATTCATGCTTCATGTTTAACGACTCGCCATCACCCATCAAACTATCAACCAAAACTATAAATGTTAAAATTTTTAGGATAATTATGTTAAATAATTATGGATTATTACTATATTTGAAACTAATCTTTGTTTAAAATTCTCCCAATTTAAAAAGGCCTTTAATTTAACCCATTTGCGGTTTTTTCTGTAAGATGGGCTTTTGCTTTAAATTATATTTGGAATGATTAACTTATGTATTATGTATGGGATAAACATAATGCAACTTGTTATTTACCCAGATGTTGTAGCCCTTTTGACAAAAACAGAAACTATAGAATATATGCGTTATCGAGCACTTACAGATTTTGGCGGATTTCTTTGGTGGCTAATAATCAAATTTGGAAAAACTGAGCTTGAGGAAGAGCAGACAAAAGAAAAATGGGCACGGAATATTATTTTTCTAATTATTCTCGGATTAATAACCGCTTTCTTCACAATTAAAATATTTTAGTTATGGTAAATCGGAACACTATGAAATATCCAATTATATATTTAACCATAATTTGTACTTTACTACTCCTTTTTTCGAACTGCCAAAAAAGTATTGAAAGAAAAATCGTTTATTCAGATTACGAAGATTATTCATTGACTATTTTGAAAATGGATAATATAATTTATATGATAAATGGAGAATATAACTCTAACCATAAGCCTCAAAATGATTTTATCCAAAATAAGGGTGGAATTGAATACTACAGCGGATTGATTAACTGGACGGAAAATGCGACTAATATTTATACAACTTATGGAATGACACAACTAAAACAAAGACCAGAATAAAACTCATAAAAGTTTCTGCATCGGAATTCGAAAAGTTAAAGAAAGATAGTTTAAAGTATAAATACTTCTATTATTAAGAAACCGAATGTAAAAATACGTGCTACAATAACTAAGAATTCGGCGTCGATAAGCCAGAGCTGAATTTTGTGTTGACGAATCCGGTTGCTTTGCTTATTATGGGGAAAACGCTGAATTTAAGTATGGGAGATTGAGGTCTTGGGTAGTGCCTATTTGATCAAATGACATAAAGCACGATTGTTTTCTAACAACGGAAGTGCTTTTTCAGTAGTTTCCCTTTTACCTTCTGGCGTGGTCTTCAAACCAATATAATCTCTCAACTGTAACGGCCTGAGCGGGACGTTTACGCTAGCGTCTGCAAGTTGGGTTTTGTTCAAAGTCACTTCAAGGTCTTATTTAAGAAGCGCATTTGGCATCAAGTGGCCCCATTGCAATACTTTTCACAATTAGGCATACCTTACAAAAGCGCACCCTGGGGATTTTTTGTATAATCCTTTATTGCTCCAATGTCTGATCGAGCCTCCGTTACTTCCCTTTTGCTGGGCGCAGGGTTAATTCCGCTTAGAAAAGGCAGCCTTAGAATAAACCAAAGTAGCACCCTTTTTTGATAATCATTTTAGCTCCGCTTTAATCACACTTAATTAGGTGTTTGTTCGGACGTTGTTCGGACAAAACCCCCTTTTCCCCAGTAAATACCGAAGGAGCTTCGAACAACGTCCGAACAAAGTGCAAAATAAGCAACCCCAAATGCCGTCAAAAAAGCGCAAAAAGCAGCAATTGTTTTCAAAAGTGGGCAATCGTGTGCATTGTTTTGGAAACCAGCATGATGCGCCATAGTTTAGACTTGAATTTTTAACTGATTAATAAACCTAAATTTTAAAATCATGGGAAAATTAACCGATGGTGTTTTTGGCGGCTTCTCAGGAAGAGTCGGAAGAGTAGTGGGGTATTAGTAAAGGCGGTGAGGATTGCTGCGTAAGATCCTTAGAAAAAATCGCGACAGGGTACCTACCGAGAAGCAGCGCGAGCAACAACAAAAGTTCAGTTTGGTGATGGCGTTTCTGCTGCCCATTAAAGAAGTGGTAGGAGAGTATTTTAGCCACAGGAGCGCAGCCAAGTCACGGATTAACTTGGCGGTTGGCTACAACCTTACAAATGCCGTGACAGATGCCGGAGGTGGCGTCTATGAACTCGATTTCAACAAGGTGTTGATTTCCAAAAGCGATCTCCGCAGTATGGAAAATGCCGCGGTGGTGGCACTGGCCAACCAGGTGCTGGACCTAAGCTGGGACAGACAGCAATAATGTTAAATCTTACAAAAGAAGTATCTTAAAGCACCATGGATTATTACTATATTTGAAAGAGCCTAGTATTTAAGTTATTAATTATTTAATGCAACCCATTTGCGGTTTAACCGTACGGATAAACGTAAAACGATACGTTGTGTATGCTCAAGTTTGCGTAATCTACAAAATTGATTCCCGAATGCAAGCAATATTTAGACCTTACCTTAACTA
Source organism: uncultured Aequorivita sp. (assembly GCA_964463595.1). GTDB lineage: Bacteria > Bacteroidota > Bacteroidia > Flavobacteriales > Flavobacteriaceae > Aequorivita. The sequence continues at coordinate 4,372 of CAYXDM010000163.1, forward strand.
AACCAGAACACTATGGGCCTTTCTTTTTCTACGATACCGGGTTGTATCTCCTGTAACAGGGAAATACAGGATGCGCTCTACGACAGTACCTTTCTTCCGAATTTATTTACAATCATAATTGGCTTTATAATCTTGGGCTTGATTGTATTTGCATTCTCTTATTTTTCCTTTAAAAAATATAAGAGGCACGCCGCCTTTAACTCAGATAAAGTTTTATTGAATCCGGTACCACTCTCCACCACCTCAATAATTTTGGGTATAGGAATAGGTGGATTTATTGATGGTATTTTATTCCACCAAATTTTGCAGTTGCACGGAATGGTCTCCAATAAATTACCTATTGATACCGTAGTTGGCAAGGCAGTTAATATGTTTTGGGATGGCATCTTTCACTCAATTACCTTAACAGCGGTAGTAATAGGAGTGATCTCCTTGGTTAGATTGTTAAAAAAGAAGCACATCAATCCTTCGCCCAAACTTGTATGGGGAGGTTTTTTTGCTGGTTGGGGCATTTTTAACTTTGTAGAAGGCATTATCCATCACCATATAATTAAACTTCATAACGTAAATGAATTTGTAACGAACCCAGATATTTGGAATTATAGTTTTTTAGCAAGCGGAATTTTATTTATGGTATTGGGATTTTCAATAATTTATAACCGTGAACATTATCCAAACAGACTTGAAAAGTAAAAACCA
>CAYXDM010000164.1:0-5064 GCA_964463595.1 uncultured Aequorivita sp.
GCGTACTTGCATGGGGTGCAAGGGGTCGCTGGTTCGAATCCAGTCATCCCGACAAAGTCAAACACCATTTGACAACAAAACCCTGTAAATCCTATGATTTACAGGGTTTTATATTTCTTGGCACCATACCAAAATATCAATACATTTGGTTAAAAAGCAAATGATTGGTACCCTAATCGGTACCCTCTTTTTTAAATGCTTTTTTAATGCAACACGTGATTTGACCTCCGTTTTCAACGATTTGTTTAATTCGAAAACGCGAAACATCATGAAAAATCAGGACACCTTTTCGGTAACCATTTTTCCTATCTTTGGGAAGGAAATAAAAGGTAAAACCCCGCTTTATCTAAGAATAACAGTCAATGGCAAGCGAACCAAGCTAAGTCTAAAACGAAATTTCACAACTTCCCTCTGGGACCCGAAAATTTCCCGACTAAAAGGTTCCAGCGCCGAAGCCCGCCAAATCAACGCTTACCTCGATCAGGTTCTAATCCAGATCTACGAAGCCTATCGCGAGCTATTAAGGGAGAAGAAGATCATCACTCCACAGGCTATAAAATCCAGGTACCGAGGCGAAGACGACCAAAACAAAACCCTGCTCCAACTCACCGCCTACCACAACTTCAACATGAAATCCGTGCTCAAGCCGGGAACACTCAAGAACTATTACGGCACTGAAAAATATTTAAAGAGGTTCCTCAAGATCGAAAGAAAGACAGACGACATCAATTTAGAAAGTTTGAACTACGCCTTCATCATCGATTTCGAGAATTTCCTCCGCAGAAATGTCGCTCCCTTACAAGTTAAGCTGTTGACCAACAACGGGGTGATGAAGCATTTGGAACGTCTAAAAAAACTCCTCAATCTGGCCCTTAAGCTCGAATGGATAGACCGTGACCCTTTCGCGAAATTCTCCTTAAAGTTCGTTCCCACCGAACGACCGTATCTAACCCAGGACGAGGTGGATCAAATACGCTTCCACGACTTTCAAAAAGACAACCTCAACAAAATCAAAGACATTTTTGTCTTTTCCTGTTATACCGGTCTTTCCTATATTGACGTAAAGAATCTCAAAAAAGAGCATATTGTACGCGGTATTGACGGCAGTAACTGGATTTACACCATCAGACAGAAAACCAATCAGATCATGCGGATTCCGCTCTTAAGTGTTGCCGAGGAAATCATTGAAAAATACAAGCACGAAATGCAACAAAAGCCTGGACTTTTGCCGATATACTCCAATCAAAAAACAAATTCATATTTAAAAGATATCGCCTCCGAATTAAAAATCCATAAAAACCTCACCTTCCATTGCGCCCGCCATACCTTCGCCACTACCATAACTCTGAGCAATGGAGTGCCGATAGAAACAGTTTCAAAGCTACTTGGACATACAAAGCTATCCACTACACAGATCTATGCCAAGGTTTTGGAAACAAGGATCAGCGAGGACATCGGAAATTTGAAAATCCTGCTGGATCAAAGATCAAAAAAGAAAAATTATGGCGGTTAGATAAATCCATAACAACGCGCCTGGTCCAAAAGCTGTCGATCATTCGCTTCTTCCATCCCCAAACGGGCCTTTATACGTTGTTTGCGCTTTTCAATCGCACCTAAAGTAAAAGGCAAGACCGCTGGAAGATCCTTCATTTTTGAACCTTGTGAAAGCTCATACAGCAATCTGATATCCACTGGATCCAAGTAGAAATCGGAATCCAGTCGTCTTCGAATAAATTTCAATACGCCCTTGCTATAAAAAACATCCCCCTCAAGAACAGTTATGATGGAAGACTTTACAACTTCCCGATCCATATCCGTTCGAATAAAAAATCCTTCCGGATTAAGCCGTTCTAGCAAACTGCATATTCTATAATTATTTTTAAAGGCCGTACTGATGATAATCTTTGCTTTTTGGAAGAGCTCTTTGACCTTTTCTGCCACGCCCTCTCCAGAAAGATATTTTCCATTGCAACCAGTTGCAACATCAACCTCCAGCAGAACCAGATCTATTTTTTCCAACGATTCTTTCTTACGTTCCAAAATCGCCAGGGCCCGATGATAATCCAGAGCTTCCATAGTTTCAAAATATAAGCCTGTGGATTCAGATTCAATTTCTTCCAGAACATCTACAAAAACAGGTAAAAGGAGCGGGTGGTCACTGATGATCAGTGTGTTTATTTTTGGGTCATCAATCATAGCCATTTCAATGCTTAAAATTTTAATGATTATAAACATAGTAAAGACAATACCAATCCACAGGGAATAGAACAAAAAAGCACCTGTTAATAAGGTTTTCCCATAAAACATGTTGGGCAATACCCTACCTTTCATTTTTAGTTTTTCTTAATTTAGTGTTTCTACTCCCCTATCTATCCCCCGAGAAATTTTTAAGATTTTTAATCATGAAATACTGTACACGAATTGTAGCAAATTTGAAACGGAAAATTCATGCGAAACAATCCGTACCCAGCAACGTTTTCGAAGAAATTGAAATGGGAATTTTAAGCAGTAAGGAAACGCTGAATAAATTGCGAACTAGGATCCTGAAAAAAGGATTTCCTTCACCCGAAGACGAAAGCCGTTTCTTCAAAACTATAAAGCCCATTCCTTTGGGTTACCTAATATATTATTTAAGCCTAGCGGAATTTGAAACCAAACGTCCACAAAATAGTTCCAAAATGGTCAAAAAACATATTCGCGAACATTTATCCCTGTATCAAAAATATTACATCGAACACAGATTCTTTTATCAATACTTGGCGAGAAACCGCACCGATAGAGATTCCATTTATTTTATTCGTTTCCAGAGTCCGGTTAAATTCCATCCCGATGCCCTGGCTTATTGTATAGATGAAGAATTCTCAACTTCCCATGATTATATCGCAGCAAAGATATTTGCACACAAACTGCTCGTAAATCGATTGACAAAGGAATTGATAGCGCTCAAGACCCCAAAAAAACCATCGGCCCAACCATTTCCCGTACAACTGCAATGGACCGGAAACAAAGTGGATCTCATCGAACTCATTTATGCGCTTCATGCATCAGGAGCCATCAATAATGGTCAAACGGATATTAAGGAATTGGCCACCAACTTCCAAGGTCTTCTCAACATCGATCTTGGAGAATATTATCGCACGTTCATTGAAATCCGTTCCCGAAAAATAAATAAAACTAAATTCCTGGAACGTATGATCACCAATCTCAAATTAAAAATGACCGAAGCCGATATTTAATATCCAAAAACAATAGTCCAAACATTTTTACCAATCTCTTCAAAACGCCTCATTTTATTAATATTTCTGGAGGTTTCCCTTCACCTCTAATTTCTATCTTCCGCCCACTCAAACATGAGGTTCCTGATTGTTCAATAGCTCGTGAGAGATACTGAAAAAAGTATCAAATCTAAGGTTCCCGAGTGTTTTCAATAGCTCGTGAGAGCTATTGAAAAAGTATCGAGGGAAAAAATCACCCACCTTGGGTGAAACTTGGTGGTTTATTTCAAATCCATTTTTCTCCCTTATTTATTTTTTTTCCGGAATCATCCAGTAAAACCCTCCAACCTATTGTTGTGATTGACTTCGTAGCGCATTACATTAAATAACTTGGTAGATAAAAAATGAATCTCTCATTTTCAATTGTAACATCAATTTTCATTAAATCATGCATCCGCCAATCCATTAAAAAGGAAATCGCTACAAACCCAGTTGGAATCAACAACAAAAAAAAATCTCACCCACCTTGGGTACACCTTGTGAAAGGATTTCTCCCATTCTTCAAATCTTTGCAATACGAAGGTCAAATCGTGCAAAAAGCTATCAATCTAAAAACGCTAACCCTTTGACAGCTTTTTAAATCCCCGTCTCCCCACGGGGATTGTTTTTAACCCTTTAAATATTTCAATTATGCCAGTAACCATTCTCACTACCGACGATCTCTATGATTTCAAGATCGAACTACTCGAAGAAATCAAAAAACTGATTACGCCACCGCCAAAGGAGAGCAAAAGATATCTAAAATCCTCAGAGGTGATGGAAATGCTTTCCATCAGTCCAGGAACACTCCAAAATCTTAGAATCAATGGCACCCTTCCCTATTCCAAGATTGGTGGAATCATTCTTTACGAAGAAAAGGAAATTGAACGCGTGATGGAGGAAAACAGAGTATCGCAACGATAAACTTCTTCTCAATTGAATTTTTATCTCAAAACCCCATGGCCCATGTCAATTACATCGCTCACTTAAACGCTTTTTTTATGACCATTGCTAAAGACTCTCGGCTAAACCCCACCCATATAAGCTTGTATATGGCCCTGTTCAACATCTGGAACCTCAACCGATTTCCAAAGGACTTCATTGTCATCCGAGATGAGGTAATGAAGCTCTCAAAGATCGCTTCCAAATCCACCTACCACCGTTGTTTAAAACAACTCGACGCCTGGAAATACATCCAATATTCCCCCTCCCACAATTCTTTCAAAGGAAGCCGGATCCGCTTGTTCATTCTCGGAACCACCCATGGCCAGGAAACAGCTGTCCCAAAATCGGGACAACCGTTGGACTTAGGTGTCCCAAATATGGGACAACCGTTGGTATCATATATAAAACATAATAAACAAATAGAAAACATTTATAAACGAGAGCTCCCGCAAAATGAAAAGGAAGTTATTTCACTTTTTTTAAAAAATAATTGGCCGGAAATCGAAGCACAAAAATTTTTCGCGCACTACTCAGCCATCGGTTGGAAAATTGGCGGAAAAATAAAAATGGCCGATTGGCACGCCTCCGCAAAAAGTTGGATGCTAAAAGCCAAAGACCTCAACCTAAAGCAAACCCCACTCCCCCAGTCCCAAAATCGGGACAACTTAAAAACCACCAAATCCAAAAACTATAAAGAACCCCTCTAACCAAAAAACAAAGTATTAATAACAATCCCAAATAAAGGTTCTTGAGTGTTTTCTTCAGCTCGGAGAGCTAAGGAAAAAGGATCGAAAGACAAAAACAAAGGTTCCTGAGCCGTGATCCCTGAGCGGTGGTCCCTAAGCGGAGTCGAAGAGAGTCGAAG
>CAYXDM010000165.1:0-5060 GCA_964463595.1 uncultured Aequorivita sp.
GGCATGAGCCCCAGTTGTTGATATGTTGGTTAAGCCCACAATGCTATGTGGGGGATTGAAGTGCTGTTAATTTCTGGTCTGAATAGGTTCTCAACTCCTCAAAGAAGGAAGTAAATTCAGATTCAAATTCAGGGTAATGTTCGTTTAGTTCCCTTACCGCTTTATCCATTTTGGCAATGCCCTTGGTCCGAACGTTCATCTGGGACAGAATTTTGGCAATGCCCTCAACAGTTGCATAACTTAGCAACCAGTTATCGGCGATCATATAGGGCATCATTCGCTGGATCCGGGCGGGGAGGTTGGTGAAATTTTTACGGAGCAGGGCATAAAATTCCTGGACATAATCGGCAAGAGGTAGTGGGTGGTATTTCTCCCAGTTCTTGGCGAGAAAATGGTCATAGAGAATATCGACAATTACCCCGCTGTAATGTCCGTAATTCTTATGGAGCTTGGCGGTGCTTTGGTGGACGATGGGATGTGCATCGGTAAAAGTGTCGATGGCACGGTGCAAAATTATGCCATTGGAAATACCTTGGGGGTAATTCAAATAACGATTTCCCTTGATGCCGTCGGCAATAAAATTGCCTATGGTAACATCCTCGTCGTCGCCGGAAAGATAGATATGGGCCAAAAAATTCATCCAATAAATATATGTATTTTTGCCTCCGAAAGAGCCAAAGGGTTCTATGAATTCTTGCGTTATTTCAACTTTTCAACTTAACAATCAAATTGAATATGACCTTAATAAAATCAATATCCGGAATCCGTGGTACTATTGGCGGAAAACAAGGGGAAAATTTAACTCCAATTGATGCGGTAAAATATGCTGCGGCCTATGGAAGTTGGGTGAAACAGCAGAGACACAAGAAAGACCATAGGGTAGTGGTGGGCCGGGATGCCCGAATTTCGGGGGAGATGGTCCAGCAACTGGTAATGAATACCCTGGTGGGAATGGGAATTACCGTTATCGACCTCGGTCTTTCCACAACGCCTACTGTTGAAATGGCCGTGGCCATGGAACACGCAGACGGGGGGATTATCCTTACCGCGAGCCACAACCCCAAACAATGGAATGCCCTAAAACTGTTGAATAGTAAGGGCGAGTTTCTGAATGCTGCTGAAGGGCAAAAAATTTTGGATATTGCCGAAACGGGGAACATCACCTTTGCCGAAGTGGATGATCTGGGGGAAATCCATAGGAATGATGCGTATATCGACTTGCATATTGATGAAATATTGGACTTGCCTTTGGTCGATGCGGACAATATCAAAAAATGCGGCTTTAAAGTGGTGGTTGATGCGGTCAACTCTACGGGAGGTATTGCTGTGCCCTTGTTGTTGGATGCACTTGGGGTGGAAGCGGTCAAATTGCACTGTACCCCAAATGGCCAGTTTCCGCATAATCCAGAGCCGTTAAAAGAACATTTGGGCGATTTGATGGGGATGGTGGTTGATGAAGGGGCGGATTTTGGAATTGTGGTAGACCCAGATGTTGATCGTCTGGCCTTTGTGGATGAAAATGGCGACATGTTTGGTGAGGAATATACGCTGGTTGCCGTTGCCGATTACGTGCTCCAAAACACTCCTGGGAATACGGTTTCCAATATGTCCTCATCCCGTGCCTTGCGGGACGTTACCGAGAAGCATGGAGGAACCTATACGGCCAGTGCGGTGGGCGAGGTAAATGTAGTGGAGAAAATGAAAGAGACCCATGCCGTGATCGGCGGTGAGGGCAATGGGGGGATCATCTATCCTGAATTGCACTACGGAAGGGATAGTTTGGTGGGCATTGCCCTGTTTTTGAGTTTTCTGGCCAAAGAAAAGATTTCAGTAAGCGACCTCCGCAAAAAATACACCGCCTATTTTATGGGCAAAAAGAAGATGGAACTCACTCCGCAATTGGACGTTGATGTAATTTTAAAGGCGATGGAGGAAAAATATGCTTCCGAAGAGATAAATACGATCGATGGGGTAAAAATCGATTTCCCTGAAAATTGGGTCCATCTACGTAAGTCAAACACCGAGCCCATCATCCGTATCTATACCGAAGCGAAATCACAGGAAGAAGCAGATATATTGGCCGATCGGATTATTGGGGAAATCAAGGAGATTGCTGGGCTTTCGCAATAATGGATTTGGCGGACAGAATTTTGAGATAGGTTTCAGTCACAGTTTTTCATCCCTCCCCTCAACCCACTTTATCCCTATGCTTCCACCGTTTATGCGACCATAGGTAGTATTCGGGTTTTTCGAGAATTTGACTTTCCAGCGCATCAAAGAACATTCGGGTAATCTGGAAATCGGGATAATCCTTTGGGTTGTCGGCCAGAGGTATAAACGTGGCGGTATAATATCCCCGTTTTATTTTGTCCACTTTTAGATAGAGTACGGCGAAACCGAGTTTTTTGGCCAGTTCTTCCGTACCGGTGAACATGGGTACGTCTATCCCCAAAAATGTATCGTGATTTTTGAAAGCGCCCATTTTCGGGGTTTGATCCGAAAGGATATACGTCAGGGTTTTTTCGCCTTTTTTCCATTTTCTATAGAGGGCACCAACAATTTTTTTATTGGTAATAAGGCTTGCCCCAAACCGTTCCCTAGTTTTTTTCACCAAAGCGTCCAACTGATTGTTTGCCAATGTTTTGTAAACTGCATGGCCTTTATGGGGCATCAGTCTGTTCAAAATCCCGCTCCATTCCCAGTTGCCGTAATGCCCGGTCATCAAAAGGATACTCCGGCCGTTGGCATAGTATGTATCGAGAATTTCCAAATTCGCAAACACAAACCTTTTGCCGATTTCTTCTTCAGAAATGGTAAAGGCCTTGATCGTCTCCACAATAATATCACAGAGATGTTTGAAAAATTCCCGGGTAATTTCATCTCTTTCCTTTTGGGTCTTTTCAGGAAAGACCAGGGCTAGATTGTCTTTCACCACTTTTTTGCGATAACCGATTACATGGTACATCAGAAAAAATAGAATGGAGGAAAGCATATACAAAATCCTCATCGGCAACTTTGAAAGCAGCCAGAGAATTGGATATACAAGAATATATACTAGTGTTTGCATAAAATGATTCGGCAAAACTAATTAATTTTATCTTTGGAATGATGGACGGGTTGGACCGGTTCCGTTTTGGCGGATCTGCCAAAAAAGTAAAACCTTTGGACCCAATACCCCCGTTTATGGTTTCTTATTTTTAACTTCGCCAAATCATATCCATAATTTTCCGTTTCAAATGCCTGTTCCACATCTCGCAGTTATCATCATCATCGTGGCCAATGTGATCATCTCGATGAAAGGATTCAATGATTTTTCCTTTTTTGAAAAATATAAATTCAATGTCGCTGGGATAAGACGGGGAGAGCAGATACGGATGTTCAGTTCTGCATTTTTACATGCGGATTTCTCGCACTTGCTCTTCAATATGCTTACGCTTTACTTTTTTGCCGGCATCGTTATACACCAAGTGGGAGTTTCGTTTTTTGTGATTATTTATGTGGTGAGCTTATTGGCGGGCAATCTCTTGGCCTTTTATTTTCACAAGGACGAACCTCACTATAGTGCAATTGGGGCAAGTGGCGCAGTAATGGGAATTCTTTATTCGGCCATTTTGTTCGATCCGGACATGGGCCTGTATCTTTTCTTTATTCCCATTGCAATCCCCGCTTGGCTCTTTGGAATGGCATATTTGTTGTATTCCATATACGGAATGAAAACCAGATTGGGTAATATTGGCCATGATGCCCATATAGGCGGAGCGGTTGGAGGGTATGCACTTACCCTTCTTTTTGCCCCTTCCCTTTTCCAAAGCAGTTTATGGATTGTCGTTTTACTTGCCGTTCCGCTTATTATCCTGTTTGTGATGCACAAATTTGGGAAGTTGTGATTTTTGGTTATGGAAAGCAGATTTTCCAGGGTCCTGGACGTAAATTCACGGAACTCCCGAAATAATTAATTCAAAAACAATAGATATGAAAACCATTCAAACTATTCTAATCCTAGCTTTGACAACCACCGCAATGCTTGCCCAAAACAATCCGCCCCATACCATAAACGTATCGGGGGAGGGAATCGCAAAGGTGGTTCCGGATGAGGTAACCATCAGAATCCGTGTGGAAAACACAGGTGAGAGCACCCAAAACCTAAAAAAACAAAATGATGCCACCATCAATGAGGTTTTGAAATTTTTGAAACAAATGAAGATTTCGGACAAGGATGTTAGGACAGAATATATGAACCTGACCAAGAATTACGACTATAATACGAAAACCTACTCTTTTGCTGCCAATCAATCCCTCTCGGTTAAATTGCGGGATCTTGACAAGTATGAGGAATTGATGAAAGGTCTGTTGGAGACCGGAATTAACAGAATTGACGGGGTGGATTTTTCTTCTTCCCAGAAAGAGGCTTTAGAGAGCCAAGCCAGAAAGAAAGCTGTTGAAAATGCGCAGATGAAGGCGCGCGAATATGCCTCGGTTCTCAACCAGACGGTAGGGAAGGCCATTTTAATCAGTGAGTTCAGCAGTGCTCCAGGACCACAGCCTATGTACAAAATGATGGCCATGGACGCTTCTGCGGAAAGCACGGGCCAGACCATAGCCCTAGGGGAAATGGAGATCAGAACCACCGTGAATGTCAGTTTTCTTTTAAATTGATTGCGGACTTTCCTGGGTAATTCTGGTTGATATTTAAAGTTTAGGATCATTATCTGTCTGCGGGCCTTGGTGGGGGGCATTCCGTTGATTTGTAGTTTTTGAAAAAAGCTTCCTTCAGACATGTATCACTCCACTTAGCACCCACTTATTGTCGATTTAATTGATTTCTCTATATAACTTAGGGTTCAACCCACTCCGGGGTTGTATTCTATGTTTCTTATTATTCCCCGCATTTCATGCGGGGCTATTCCTATTAAATCCTTGCAGGATTCCAAATATATCCAATTGAGAGCCATGTGCTTGCAAAATGAGATTGGATTTTTGCCTTGTGCTGCAAATGATGTTATAGACTATATGGCTGAGCTTTCTCAAGAAAGACAACTTGTTGTAATTAGTGAAGATGT
>CAYXDM010000166.1:0-5056 GCA_964463595.1 uncultured Aequorivita sp.
TAACTAAGCCCCTGATGGGAATGGAGTACTCCATTCCGTGCATTTGCGGGAAGAACGGCAAGGAGGTTGCCATTTTTAAAAACCAGCAGGGAAAAATCGCAAAATCGGTAGGCGTGATAGTCCATAAAATCTCTTTGGAACAGGAAGGTGGCGTTCTTCGCCTCCTTCACAAAACTGTCCCAGACCGATGTATCGGCGGCTAGATATTTTCTTACTTCGTATGTATCCAATTGCCTCAATTTTAATTTTTATCCTCTATTATCTCCCGGTCAATCTTCCAGGACATTCCCTTTATCGTCAATCGCCTTTCGTACGGAATTGAATAAAGTGCCTTGTTGCAGTATATAACTCGAATTGTCCTCCATTTGTTTTAAAAATTCGGGATTTTCGCTTAATGCGGAAAACAGGATCCGAAAAACGTTTACGTTGCTTGACAATTGACTGTCGAAACCCTGCGGAAGATAACCATTCCATTTGATGGCCGCCAAGGTGGAATACACCGATTTTATCTGGTCCGGATCCCGTGTGGAGAACATCTCCCCGTAACTGCCCAGGCCAACCCAGCCGCCGTGATCGGCAAGAATTATTACAATGGCAGAAGGATCAGTCTCAGTAATATAATCCACCGTTTTCTCCAGCCAAACATTTACCTCCTCGATTTTCTTGATATAGGAATTGCGTTCCTCCTCTTTGGATGCGGCAAAATGTACGTGGTGCGGCAATAATTTTTCCACAAAAAAGAAACGGGGAGCCGTAGTTTGGAGCGTATCCATGGCCGCTTTTAAATCCTCAAAAACATCTGCCTCCAGATTCTTTCCATTGCTGAAATACGGAATCTTATCGGCATCGATGTTATAATAATCATAATGTTGTTCGGGAAGGCTCTGCTGAAAATAATCATCCTGGACGATAAAGATATTGTAATATCCATTTCGTTTTAAAATCTGGATAACATTGTTGTTTCCCGCCAGAATATCTCGGGCCAATGGCATTTCAATAGACGGGAAAAGTGCAGTGCCGAATTGATGCTGGCGCATGGCCAACATGGAAGAATTGGAAGTGAGACTAGCGGGATAGTTGCTTCGGAAGTTGTTGTACACTTTAAACCCCTCTCCTTCCAACCAACCGTACAGGGGATTATCGAAGTAATATAAATCGCTTTCCATCATATCCTGGGCCACATAGCCATCTGGCTGGATCATATAGATGTTTGGAGTTTTCTTAAAGTCCGCTTCCCCGATTGAATCCGGCAATTCAGTCCAATCTTGGGGTTGTAGTTGTTCCACCAATTTAATGGCACAATTTACCGTGGGGATTACGCTCATGATCAAGATAAGCACCAGAAGTTTTTTGTAATGGGAATGGAGTTTCCAGGCCAGGGCAATGGCTATGATCAGCATGGCCAACAACATTTTCTTTTTAAAATCCAGATACATGGCCCAAGACATTAATGTGGCCACTGTCATGATAATCGTCACAAAAAGCAATTGTGATTTATAGCGTAAAAGTTTGGTGGGGAATTTCAATACAGCCCAGGCTATGGTAAAAATCACAATAGGGATTCCGAGAAAAAACAAAAGGAAAAACCACAGATGGTTCCAGGAATTTATGGCCCAAAAATTATTGGAGCAATAAAAGACCAACGGATAAAAACCACTGATAAAACCCACGAGCAACGGATTGAAATCTTTCTTATCATTTTCCGTGAAAAAACTGCCCATGCTTTTGTCGGTTTATTTTGAATTTAAAATCAGGGTTGTGGGATTAGAATTGAAAATATATCGTTGCGGATAAATATCAGTAGGGACGCTTCAAAGATAACATTTTATTGGCTTTCCATTCCCCACTTCCAGCGTCGCGCACCTCCTATCTCGCGCCCACAAAAAACACCGCATTGGCCAAAAACAATTTTCCGTTCTGCCAAAAAGAACGGAAAACCACATCGTCCACCAGATAGACCACGCTTCCCCTACCCTTCTCCGCTTGCGCAAAAACGATGGAGTTTTTCAAGGAAGCCTTTGCTGTTTCCCCGGAAAATCCCGCAACACTTTCGGGTTCTCCCTTTATATAGCCTACGTTATATCCCTTCTCCAAAAACTTATAGGAATCGTTTCCGAGTTTCAATGTATAATAGCTACCCTCATAGCCAAAAGCCAGCGGATGGGTGTTGTCCAAGGTTATTTTATAGATACTTCCTGTAATCATTTCCTTGGTGCTTTCCATTTCCCGCTGTTCATAAGGGATGAGGTTGGCCTCCGAAATGGAATCCCGTTCCCTATCACGCTCTTCGGAAGTGTTTTTCATTAAATCAAATCCTTCCTTTCCTTCAAAAAGCCCAATGGCGTTGCCCACTGCGATAAGCTTTCCACCTTGGTCGATCCAATTTTCCAAGGTTTCAAAAACCGTTTCGGTAATAATCGGACCGTAGTCTCCGTCCGGTAAAATCAAAACATCGTAATCGGACCATTTAATTCTGTCTACATCCTTTGTACTGATGGAAGTGATCGGATATTTTAGCTGGGTTTCGAAGAAATGCCACAACGAACCGTAATTTAAGGAAGATGTGCCTTCCCCTTGCAACATGGCTATCTTCTTGTTCTCGATCAGGTGGATATATTGCGAACCAAAATCTGTTCCCGAATCTGCATAACTGGTTGGTGAAGCATATAGCTGCCGCTCCATTTTGTTCGCGATCTCGCTAACTTTCGCATCAAATCCAGGATTCGATTTATTGTCACTTCGCGTTATGATTAAACTGCCCCGGCCAAATTCCTTCCCGCCAAAACCGAGTTCCCTTTCAGAAAAACGGACCTTAATTCCATTTTTCAATAATTCCGTGAGGAACTCCGCGTCCTTTAAACTGTTCCATTTAGTAATATATCCCGCTGCGGAAGGCACTGCGGAATTTAAACTGAAGCTCTTGGCCCTTGTGCCATTTGCAGCTACCAATGAAGAGCTCGCAACCGCTTCCAGTCCGAAGGCATAAGGAAGGCTCCAAGCTGTAATGTCATAGGTCAAGGGCGTGGAAAGCCCGGTATGTGGTTCCAAAAGTACGTGCACCATTTTTCCCTTGGGTTGGTTTGTGCTGATCACGAGGTCGCCCTCGGTTTCCATTGATCCGTTTTTGCCCTCTGTGTAATTATGCCCTTTTACCCTTCCCTTGTGAGAAAATCCGTATTTAATCTGGTGCCTGTCCAACATTTCGGTTAGTGATTCAATTTTATCCGAGTTGCCCTTTAGTACAAAACTTTTATACCTTAAATTATCGTTCCTGAAAAATTCCCTGAAATTGGAATTCAAAGCCGCGGCATTCTGTGAGGCAACTTCAATGGTTGCGAGTCCCGAGACGGTATGGTGCGCCATTCTATCGGCCAAAGTGAGTTCAAACCCCTCATCATTTATAATTCCCAGACCCGCACGCCCGTGGCCCGCCTGTTCGTAGGTCATCCCGATGGCGCCCATAAACATCGGGTAGGTATCGCCATAACTTGGATAGAGCAGGTCAAAACTCTCCCTCGTAAAGAAAAGCCAGCCGTTTTCGTCAAAATGTTTGGCGTTGTTTTTCCCAACCGTGATTTGGAATTCGCGCTGCCAGGGCGTCAACATTTCGTGATAAGGTTCGGCACCGGGCGCAAAATAGTACGGATTGTTGATAAACTGTTCGTGGAAATCAACGTGTATATGGGGCATCCACTGGTTGTAAATTTCCAGCCGCTGTTGGGTTTCCACCTGGCTTGCCCACATCCAATCGCGGTTCAGATCGAAAAGATAATGGTTGGCCCGTCCTGCCGGCCAAGGCTCGCTGTGCTCCGTGGCATCTTGCGAGGTGTTGAAAGGCGTTGCTTTTACCTGGTTGTACCAATTTACATATCGGTCGCGCCCATCAGGATTTACATTGGGATCCATGATTACCACTACATTATCAAGGTATTCGGGATGCTCGGTAAGGAGTTTATAAACAGTGTTCATTGCGGCTTCACTACAGGAAGCTTCATTTCCGTGAACGTTGTAACTGAGCCAGACGATCGTTTTTTCGGGGGAAGCGGAACCTTCAATAATTCCTATGTTTTTCAGATTGTCGGTCCGTATTTGTTCTAGATCCGCCATGTTTTTTTCCGAGGAAATAACGGCATAGGTCAATCGTCTTCGTTCGTTTGTTTTTCCGTAATCAAAATATTTTACCTTTTCTGAATGGGCCGCAACGTGTTCAAAATAGGAAACGATATCTGCATGACGGGTAAATTCAGTCCCGAGTTCATAGCCCAGAAATTGGGAGGGCGACTTGAGTTGGGCGAAAATAAGCAGTGGAAAAAACAGAAAAACAAGGATGCAAATGCGCTTCATTTCAAAGGTTTTAAATGGAGGCTAAAACTAAGGAAAGTTTTGAAATATCGGGGTGGGATTTTTTATGCCCATAAATATAAGGATGTGTAAGGTTATGTCAAATTTGCCAAAAACCTCGCACTAAATGGACTTCGAACCTCTAAAGTTTCCCCAAATTCAGAATTGAGAAATCTTAATTCTGAATTATACTGTATTTTTGCTTGAAACCTTCTGAAATTCCTATGCCGATCCACACCATTCCCTATAGAGACACAGGGTATTTTTCAAAATTAATATGCGATTATCTCGCTGAAGACAAAAGTCTAAAACCCTTTTACAATCGCTTTCCAAATATTAAAAATTTCAAGGATCAGCTTGAGGAAAAGGAGAAAAGTTTCGCGGAGGGAAAGCGCCATTTGCTCTCTAAGCGGATTATGTTCCAATATGGCGAGAATTCCATTTCACAGTCCACCCTTAGCAATATAGATTTGCTGCGCGAGAAGAATACGTTCACGATAACGACGGGCCACCAACTCAATCTTTTTACCGGTCCGCTTTACTTTCTTTATAAAATATTTTCTGCGATCAATCTTTGTGAGGCACTTGATAAAAAATACCCGCATTACCACTTTGTGCCCATTTATTGGATGGCTACCGAAGATCACGATTTTGAGGAAATAAACCATTTTTATCTTTCAGGAAAAAAAATTGAGTGGAACAGGAAATCGTCCGG
>CAYXDM010000167.1:0-5010 GCA_964463595.1 uncultured Aequorivita sp.
GGATCCAATCTCCCATCAATTTATAGGCAAGGATATCTTCATCAATTCCCGTTGCTTTTGAAAGGGCGCGCGTCATCAGTTTCTGGCTCACGCCTATGCGAAAACTTCCGGTAAGGATTTTGTTGAAAACAAATCGTTCAAAATAATTCAGCGCCAACCAGGTGGCGTGCAGGTATTCCTTTTTTTCTTCTTCGGGAAGGATTTTAAGGGCGATGATCTCAGAAACGAATTGCGAAAGTGATTTCTCCGAATGTTCTTCGGAAGTTGGTAAAATCAACGCAATGGTTTCTGCCAAATCGCCAACAATATGATAGCTTTCTTCGAAAAGCCATAGTGGAATTCCACTGATTTCAGTTGCCCAAAGTCGTAAAAGTGTTGTGTTTACGGGGCGTTTGGGGCGTCGATGGGAAAGGATGGCGATGGTCCAAAGCTTATCGGCCTCGTCGGCATTTTGAAAATACCCGGTGAGTGCTGCCACCTTTTCGTTGGTCTTGTTGGTGCTGTCCAGTTTTTTTATGAGTTGGGCGAATTTTTTCATAAGGTTCGCTGATTCCCGAATGAGGAATAAGCTACATATTCAATCTTCGTGTTCTATCTTTTTTTCAATTTCCGCATTTTCCTCTTCGTATTGGGTTTTTTCAGTTCTGGCGTCGTAGCCCAACTCTTCCCTTAAATACCGGGCAAAAATATCTGTATAGCCATGGGTCGCGATTATTTTCTCACAGCCTGTGGCATCTATGGCAGAGAGCAATCCTGTCCAATCCGCATGGTCACTCAAAACAAATCCTCGGTCTATGGCGCGTCTTCTTCTGGCGCCACGGAACGTCATCCAACCACTGGCCGATCCAGTTACAAATGGCACCATTCTCCGGATCCATACACTTCCATGGGCACTTGGAGGCGCCAGGACCAGATTGCCTTTTATTTCTTCCTTGGTGGTTTCACGGGTAATTAAGGTGGTTTCGGGCAAATTGTAGTTTGGTCGAACAACACGGGTCATATTTTCAACGGCGCCGTGGGTGTAGATTTTTCCTATGGAAGTATCCAAATTTTTTAAAAGGCGTTGTGTCTTTCCTAAACTGTAACCAAAAAGGACGGAGGTCCTTCCTTCATCTTTATTTGTAGCCCACCATTCATTGACGTCTTTAAAAACCTCTTGCTGTGGTTCCCATTTGAAGGCGGGCAGCCCAAAAGTACATTCGGTAATGAAGGTATGACATTTAACAGGTTCATAGGCTTCGGCCAGGCCATCGTCTTCTGTTTTGAAATCGCCGGTAAAAACCCAAATTTCACCTTTATATTCTACCCGGACCTGTGATGATGCAATGATATGTCCGGCGGGATGTAGAGAAAATTTTACACCGTTGATTGTAAAGGTTTCATTCCAATCCTTTCCTGTAACTGCTATTTCCCCCAATCTGTGTTTAATGATGGGAACGTTGTTATGGTGGGTGATGTACTTATTGTGCCCCCAGCGACTGTGATCGGCATGGCCGTGGGTGACTATGCATTTATCCACCGGTCGCCAAGCATCGATATAGACATCGGCCTGTTGGCAATAGATTCCTTTTTCGTCAAAAATTAAAAGGGGTTTTTCCATATTTTGAATTGGGTCCAATTAAAAATAAATAATGGTTGTATGCCTTAGGTCGTAATTAAGAAAAATTTATAGCATAGCGTGAAAAAGATTGCACTTTGTTTGCCCCCACTGGATATTGTTCCTAACAAATTCTATATTTGTTAGTACTTAAAATTACAATATGTCTTTTACCGATTTATTTGAGAGTGGGGAGCATACCCGGAATTTGAGCCATTTCGCGGCCATAGCAAATTTGGCCTCAGTAAATGGGAAAATAGGATCTGAGGAAGAAAAATTGTTAAGGCAGTTTGCGCAGAAATTGGATATCGATGAACGGGAATATGAAATGATTTTAAAAAATCCCACAATTTATCCCATAAGTCCTTCCAACTCCGCAGAGCGGCGTTTGGAAAGAATGCACGATCTGTTTAAAATTATTTTTGCCGACAATGTCATTGATGACCACGAGCGGTTTTTGGTAGAAAGATATGCTATTGGCCTTGGATATACTGTGGATCAAGCTCGGGAGCTGATCCAAAAATCCATTCGGATATACACGGGTGGCTTGAGTTTTGAGGACTATAGATATCTTTTGAACAGAAAGGATTAAGGTATAAGCACAATCTTTTATTTTTCAATCCCGGCTTGGATTTTTTCGGAGGACATCCTATTTTTTATTTCAATAATAAAATCACTCCTTTTTGACGGACGAAAACCTTCAAATTACTTTTCTAAAGTGGTATCTTGCATCAAAATCCATAAAATATGTTGCAATGGGAACAGCTGCTATCCCTTAGAAAACACGGGGACAATTTCAAAAGATTGCGCAAGCATGAAAATGAGGTCCGTCTAGGCTTTGAAGTAGATTATGACCGGGTAATTTTTTCTTCGGCATTTAGGAGCCTGCAGGATAAAACACAGGTAATTCCGCTCTCCAAAACTTCGTTCGTACATACCCGACTTACCCATAGTCTTGAAGTTTCTGTTGTTGGTCGTTCCCTGGGAAGAACGATAGGGCAAGCCATTCTAAAAAAATATCCCATCCTGTCTGATGTGCATGGCCATCATTTTAATGATTTTGGCGGTATAGTTGCGGCCGCTGCCTTGGCCCACGACATTGGGAATCCACCGTTTGGCCATAGTGGCGAAAAAGCGATTGGCGATTATTTCTCGAACGGGAACGGCAAAAGGTTTCGCGATGGTCTCAATGAAAAGCAATATCAGGATCTTGTCGATTTTGAAGGGAATGCCAACGGGTTTAAGATTTTGACCGAGACCAAGGATGGAGTTCAAGGAGGCCTCAGGTTGACATACGCTACCCTGGGCGCGTTCATGAAATATCCAAAGGAATCGCTTCCCAAAAATTCCTCGGCTCGGGTAAGCGACAAGAAATTCGGTGTTTTTCAGAGTGAGGTTCCATTTTTTGAGGAAGTAGTAGAAGAACTGGGGCTTTTTATACATTCCGGTTCCAGTACCTATTCCCGCCATCCGCTGGCATATCTTGTGGAAGCCGCGGATGATATCTGTTATACCATCATCGATTTTGAGGATGGGATCAATCTGGGTCTGATAGAGGAAGAAATGGCTCTGGAATATTTGATAAACCTTGTAAGGGACAATCTGAAACCCGAAGTTTATTATCAATTGAAAACTCCCCAAACCAGGCTGGCATATCTCCGATCCTTGGCAATCAATACATTGGTAGGAGAAGTAACCGATATTTTTATAAAGAATGAGGAGGAGATCCTAAGCGGAAGGTTTTCGGAAGCACTTCTTGAGAGAAGTAGGTATAAGGCCCAGATTTCTGATATAATAAAGATCAGTGTTGAAAAAATCTATCAAAGCAAAGAGGTCCGTGAAAAGGAAATTGCGGGATACAATATCTTAACTACTTTACTTGACGCATATACGAAAGCTTTTGAAAATTATCACAATGAAAAAGCTAGACCTTACGATATGCTTCTGTTGCGTACAGTATTGCCCACCCTTCCAAAATACGGATCGGTTTATGATTATTTGATGGAATGTTGCAGTTTTATTTCTAGGCTTACTGATGGAAGTGCGATCCAGATATTCCGAAAAATTAAGGGAACCCTGTGAAATAACCAAAAGGTGATTTGAGGTTGAATGAAAAATGGATTGGCTTTCCATCGTACGGGTTGGAGGTGAAGAGAGGGAGAAAATGGTTGGTTCCTAATTAAAAATCACAAACAATCTCCAATAATAAAATTTCCTAACTATGTTAAAATGCAGGGGGATTGGATTAATATCGTTCGCTTTATGATATTTTTGGGAATTCCTAAAGGATAGTCACTTCGGATTGAAGTTTTTCTAAATTTAATTTTATGCTCATGAAAAAAATTATTTATTTCTTTATTTTCTTCGCCGTAAACCTATCCTTTGGCCAGGACTTCACCACCGCCGTGAAAGCGTATCTGCAAAACATCCAACCGCAATCCCAGCTTACCCAGAGGGATATTGCTGAGGTATCTATTGCCTCCCAGAGTTTTTCAAAAAGCCTCAAGGCGCATAATGTGTATGTTGACCAATTTCATAAGGGGATCAAGGTCTATGGTTCGGTTTCGCCTTTTGTCATTAAGGAAGGGCGTGTATTAAATGCCAATTTGTCGTTCGTGGAGAATCTTTTAAAGAAGGTCCATAACACTGCTCCTTCCATTACTGCATTGGGGGCTATTGCGAGGGCGACTGGGGCACTTGGCCTCCCAACGCCATCCAATTTAAGCCTGCTTGAAACAAAAGACCACCAAAAGTATGTGTTTTCAAAAGGAAACATTTCGCAGGAAAATATCCCTGTTCAATTGGTCTATCAAAAAATTCAAGGTGATGAGAGATTGAAATTGGCCTGGGATCTAAGTATATATTTATTGGATGGCAGCCACTATTACAGTGTAAGGATAGACGCAGTAACCGGCGAAGTTTTGGCAACCGATGATTGGGTCATCAATTGCAATTTCGGAGAAGGACCCCACGCCCACATGGGTGGTGAAAGCGTTCTTTTCGGGCGTGAAAATCAAACCGCTATATCCCAAAATATGCTGGCCACCCCTAGCTACAGGGTTTTCCCAATACCATTGATTGGACCCAATGAGGGGAGCGATCAATTGATAACCGATCCATCCCATCCCATCGCCTCTCCTTATGGGTGGCACGATATCAATGGAGCGCCTGGAGAAGAATATACAACCACCCGTGGTAATAACGTGTTGGCCAAGGAAGATCATGCAGGAAATAATGGCAATGGCCAACAGGCTGATGGAGGTCCAACCATGCAATTTGACTTCCCGTTCAACCTGCCGGACAATCCCTTCAATTTTATGAATGGAGCCATCACCAACCTATTTTATATGAACAACATTATGCACGATGTGTTCTACCAATATGGATTTGATGAGGAAAGCGGTAATTTCCAG
>CAYXDM010000168.1:0-4973 GCA_964463595.1 uncultured Aequorivita sp.
GCCCTATTTGCCCAATGGCAGGAGCGCATTGTAACACAACAGGCCGTAAGCCCAAAAAAAGTGATCGCTGCCGATATTGATGGGGACGGATGGATGGATATTGTATCCATGAATTTTGAAAAAATAGAATGGTACAGAAACCTGGGGAACGGGGAGTTTGGGGAAGGTATATTGGTTGGGGAACTGATTAATGGCAGTGACATAGCGGTGGGCGATATTGATGGGGATGGCGATCTTGATATTGTGGGGGTAAGAGGTAGTTTTTATCAACCATTCAATATTTTTTTATACGAAAACCTCGATGGGAATGGATCCTTTGCCCCTCCTCTAGGGATAGCTTCACCCCATACGGAAGGGGGACTAAAGGTGATGATTGTAGATATAGATGCCGATGGGGCCAATGATATCCTGGCAACAACCAATCTCGACAGAAAATTGACCTGGTATAGGAATATGGGCTATAGAAGTTTTGATGAAGGAACGGTCATTTCGTCCGGATACATAAGCGGCTTTTCTTTCGATGTTGGAGACATCGATGGAGATGGAGATAGTGATATCGTGGTTAACACGCCTAATTATAGGATTACCTCTTGGTTTCAAAATTTGGATGGGGAAGGGAATTTCGGCCCTCCGATAGAAATAGGATCAAGAAACATTAATCTGAACTCTCTCTTTTTGGCAGATATAGACGGAGATGGCGATCTGGACCTGATAGGATCAGCTGTTACTGTAGGATTTTTTTGGTGGGAAAATTTGGATGGCCAGGGCGATTTCGATTTACAGGAAAGACTAATTGACTTAGATTATCCTTCCTTTATCTATCCCGTAGATCTTGACAACGATGGCGATCTGGATGTGCTAACATTGGCACCTGGATATTTAAAGTGGTATGAAAATCTGGACGGTTTAGGAAGCTTCAGCGATCAGATCATAATAAAGGATGATCTGCCCTTTGCAATAACCGTTTCCGCCGCAGATTTGTGGAACAATGGCACAATGAACCCTATTACGGCATCACAAAGGCTCAATGCCATTTATTGGTTTGAACCGGAAAACATCAGCACCCCGGATTTCGCGGTTGACCGAGTAAGCATCTACCCAAACCCCGCCCATAGTATCCTGCATATAAAGACCCATTCCCAAATTCTTTCAACCAAGCTTTTTGACATGGCCCATAGGGAAGTTCTTTCGTTAGCGGGCAATGACAAGGAGATTGATGTTTCCGCGCTTAACAAAGGCTTATATTTCCTGCGTATTACTACCCTCAACAGTACTGTGATCCATAAAATCATCAAGAATTAGAAAACCGTCTTTTCCTAAGGCACAAAGCGCTCAATAATCTTTAAGACCCCGAGGCTATACAATTCTACGATCTTCTTATATAAACCCGTTCTTTATAGCTTGGAAAATATACAAAATGGTTGTTGGGTTGAACCAAATTCTTTCAGATCATGACACAAATCGGTATATCAAACTTCAAGTTGATCAAGGTTTTGTACCAGTAGTTAGATGATAGCCTTACGATTTTATTTCAATGCATAAATCATTGAATAACAGCAATTTATTTCAGTCTTACATCCTACGCACATAAGTCATAAGTCATTATACGAACGTATAGGACATTATTGGAAATAAGATGGCGAAACCTGATTTTTTAAAAGAAAAAATCCCTTCCATCCTCTGCGAGTTCAACATTGTCGAAAATTTCGTTGGCCTCATTTTTAAAGAGCCTCTTGTCGTGGTATCTTCCCGAATAATGGCCCAAGATCAATGTTCCCACATCTGCCATTTTTGCAATTTTCGCAGCTTGTTTGGCGGTACTGTGTTGGGTGGATTCACATAAATGTTCATGGGCATCCAGGAATGTGGATTCGTGATATAAAACGGTGGCAGCCGTTATTTGGGGAACAATTGAAGGTTTGAATACGGTATCGCTGCAAAAAGCATACGACTTTGGCGCGGGTGGATCAAAAGTGATCTGTTTGTTTGGGATGAGTTTGCCATTGCGGTTGATTACGTCTGCCCCTTTTTTTATTTTGTTGTAATAACTCAAATCGATATTGGCTTCGAGAACCGCTTCAATATTCAATTTTCGGTCGTCCAATTTTTCCCTGAAAAGAAAACCGTTGGTATAGACCCGATGATCCAAAGGAATGGTTTCTACGGTTACCTTATCATCCTCAAAAATAAGTTGGGGCGTCAATTCTTCCAGTTCATGGAAGTACAATGGGAAGTTGGTGTAAGATTTCCCGAGCTTCAACAAAAGCAAAATTGCCTGTTTTATCCCTTTTGGGCCATAGATATGCATCTCTGCTTCCCTTCCCATCAATCGAAATGTGGAAATAAGACCGGGAAGTCCAAAGAAATGGTCCCCGTGAAGATGTGATATGAAAATATGCCTGATCCGGGAAAACTTGATTTTATATTTTCTCAACTGTACCTGGGTGCCCTCACCGCAATCAATTAAAAATTGGTGGCCTCTTATGTCCAATACCTGTGAAGTTGGATGTGCAGATATGGTGGGAGTGGCAGAATGGCATCCGAGAATGGTAAGTTTCATAATTTAAGGGTTAGATAGACCAGTAACATCAATATTGACAAGAAAGTAATAACAATATTTCCCCCAGGGAGAAGTTCCGTTTAGAAACCCAAATCCCTTTCTATTTCTTCCATTTCTATAATATCCTGGGCTTCCTGGAGCGTAGGGACAACAATCATTTCGTAAGGAACTTCATCTACGTCGATAGCGTCGTTAACAATCACAAAGGAATGTTTGGACTTGCGATGAAGGTTGGATACTTTCAGGAATAACAATAATTGTGGAAGTTCCAGATTTTCGTATTTCATCAAATTGAGAACTACGTTCTGGCCTTTGTATTTTGATGGAATTTGGGTCTCTATAAAGGATGCAAAATCCGTAAGGTCATCCTTTTCATCTTCCAGGACCACAAAATTGGGATGGTTTTCAATCTTCATTATGTTTAATTTTTGATGCCAGTAAATAAATGACGGCCATTCGTATGGCGACGCCATTTTGAACTTGTTCCAAAATAATGGATTGTTTGCTATCTGCCACGTCACTCGTTATTTCCACACCACGATTTATGGGGCCGGGGTGCATCACGACAATTTCCTTGCCCAACGAATCGAGCAAGGCCTTATTAAGTCCAAATTGCTGGGTGTATTCGCGGGTGGTTGGAAAGTAACTGATATCCATCCGTTCGTTCTGGACCCGGAGCATATTGGCTACATCGCACCATTCCAGCGCCTTTTTTAGATTCGTTTCCACGGTTACTCCCAACTTTTCAATATATTTTGGCATGAGGGTTTTGGGTCCACAAACCTTAACGGAGGCGCCAAGTTTTTGAAGTGCAAAAATATTGGAAAGCGCCACCCTGGAATGGAGGATATCGCCCACGATCACTACTTTTTTTCCGGCCACATCGCCGAGTTCTTCACGAATGGAATACGCATCGAGCAAGGCCTGGGTAGGGTGCTCGTGCGCGCCATCTCCCGCATTCACAATACTGGCCGATACGTGCTTGGAGAGAAATACCCCAGCCCCGGGATTTGGGTGCCGCATAACGACCATATCCACCTTCATGGATAAAATGTTGTTGACGGTATCGATAAGGGTTTCGCCCTTGGACACCGAGGAACCGGAGGATGCAAAGTTTATTACGTCCGCCGAGAGCCTTTTTTCAGCGAGTTCAAAGGACAGTTTTGTGCGCGTGCTGTTTTCAAAAAAGAGATTGGCTATGGTGATGTCCCGGAGGGAAGGAACTTTTTTGATGGGCCGATTGATCACCTCCTTAAAGTGGTCCGCCGTTTCAAAAATAAGCTGGATATCGGCTTCCGTGATGTACTTAATTCCCAGTAAGTGGTTTACACTTAGTTCCATTTTTCAGTGTTCAGTGGTAAGTTTGTAATTCACC
Source organism: uncultured Aequorivita sp. (assembly GCA_964463595.1). Taxonomy (GTDB): domain Bacteria; phylum Bacteroidota; class Bacteroidia; order Flavobacteriales; family Flavobacteriaceae; genus Aequorivita. The sequence goes on from CAYXDM010000168.1 coordinate 3,936, forward strand.
TTCCTATTCATATAACCCATAACCCAAAATTCAAAATAACCCAACTTTAATCCCTAATTCTAATTCCTAATTCTTAATTCTGAATTAGGAATTCTTAATTCTTAATTCTTAATTAAATAAACAGCGTCTTCCCCCTCGTTCTCCCGCCAACATACTTTTACTTTTTCCCCGTTGATCGCATCCACTTGTCTTCCCCTGTAATCCGGTTGGATGGGCAAATGGCGGCTAAAACGGCGGTCAATCAGAGTCAATAATTCTATTTCCAAAGGCCTTCCGAAGGATTGGATGGCAGTAAGGGCAGCACGGATACTTCTACCGGTAAAAAGCACGTCGTCAATGAAGACAACTTTTTTATCCTCCACTATAAAATTTATACTCGTCTTGTTGGCTTCCAGTGGTTTTTCGCTTCTTCGGAAATCGTCCCGGTAAAAAGTGATATCCAAATACCCGAGTTTGATGTTAGTGATATGGTATTCCTTCTCCAATAAACGTTTTAACCGTTCGGCCAGAAAAATTCCCCTCGGCTGGAGGCCGATCAATACGGTATTTGAGAAATCTTCGTGATTTTCAATCAATTGGCAAGCCAAGCGGTTCAGCGCAATGTTTATTTCTGTTGCGTTCAGTAGCACTTTTTGGCCCATAGCAATTCTGAATTGGATTCAGAGTCCAAAAATACTATTTTTTTAGGTTTGGAGAGCGATGGTTTTTAAATTGATGGGAATCCCCAACGATGAAAGGGCGGGATTTGTCTTTGCGTGGAATGGAATGGATACCTGCTTTTGCGGAATTTAGGGGGTTAAATCCTTCGGGAGGGTTCTGTTTAAGGATGGTTGGGATTCCCGCCTTCGCGGGAATTGGTATGGGAAGAAAAAAGCCTCCCGTTTCCGAGGGGATTTTGTTTTAGGATGGATGGGATTCCCGCCTTCGCGGGAATTGGTATGGGATGAAAAAAGCCTCGAGTTTACGAGGGGATTTTGTTTTAGGGTGGTTGGGATTCCCGCCTTCGCGGGAATTGGTAGGGGATGAAAAAAGCCACCC
>CAYXDM010000169.1:0-4968 GCA_964463595.1 uncultured Aequorivita sp.
ACGGTGGATATTTCCGTATTACAGGATGATGAAATAATCAAGATCATTATTGAGGACAACGGTGCCGGCAGAAAGAATGAACAACAGAAGAATACATTAAAATCCCATAAGAGTATGGGGATGCAAATTATAAACGAGCGCATCGAATTATTCAATAAAACCTACTCGGGTTCCATCAGCTACAATATTGTAGATAAAGTGGATGTACAAGGCCTACCTATGGGCACTAAAATTATCCTACAGTTAAAAGGAATTGCGGTATCATATCCTTTTTATAACAGTGGCCAAACCTCAACGGTTTTTGATTCCGTTCCATGATCTATTTTAGGGAATGAAATAATAAGTTAAAATTCCCATAAGCAGTAACCCTAAAAAAGGCAATTGGGTTAACTTTATTTTTATTAAATACGATAATTATGAAACGCCTACTGCCCTTATTAATCCCATTCGTCTTGCTCACGCTGTTCTCCTGTAAAAATTATACGGAAAAAGAAGATAAATCAATTGTGCCTGCCGAAACCCGATCTACCCTGGAATACAACCAAAAACAATTGGACACCGTGCCTGCAAGCAATGAGCAGGAAATAGTATTCAGTGCTAATGGAGGGGAACCCTTTTGGAGTGCTGAGATCACTTCAAAAACTATCCGGTTTGAGACTCCGGAGCAAAGTATAACCGCGGATGTTGAAAAAGCGGAAGTATCTGGCAATACCACTTCCATTATTTCAAATTTTGAACAGGGAGCTATCAATGCTTCAATTGTCAAGGGAAACTGTCAGGACGGAATGAGCGGTGAGGAGCATTCCCATAAAATTGAGCTGGAAATTAAATATAACGATGCCAGGGCAGCCAATACCTTCAATGGCTGTGGATCATATAATGACATCTGATTTTCCGTGATTCGATTTCAATAAATGCCTTTGAATTGGAAAACCAACCGATATCAATTTGAAGATATCAAGCTTTATCCCTAGGTTGATGTTTTTCCCGGCGCTGTGTTTGTTGCGGGTTTATTTCCTTTCCATCCGTCGCTTTTCTATTGATGGCCTGTTCTTTCTTGGCTTGTTTGTCCTGTTCTAACTTTTTTTTATTCTTATCCATAACAACAATATATTTTTCTGAATTTTCAAGATAGGGAACTCTACACAGTTCCCGAAAATTTTAGTTTGTAATTAACAGTCCAAGGCACAAGGAACGTTTGATCGTTTAAATTGATTGCATTAGGGAAAGGACTGTTGAAAATGCACTGAGAGAAACTAAAAATATCATTATGAAATAATTGGCAACGCGTGCAAGGTTGCGTTAAACACTTCTTAATTAAGAAACCGCTAATAAAAATCTTTGGGATGATAACTATCTTTATCCGTACGAAAAACCAAAATAAAACAGAATGGAAACCACAAAAGAAAAAGCAGATCGCGAAATTCACAAGAAGTTAGTAAACAATCTTCAGGATTTATTGGAAAAGAACTATGATGCGGAGAAAGGTTTTACCAAAGCCATGAAGGATGCCGAGAGCCAAAACCTCAAGCATTATTTGATGAAACAGGCGGCCCAAAGAAGCCGTTTTGCGACCGAGTTGACCGATGAGCTCCGGGGTCTTAACGAAGAGCCCAAGGAGAGCGGGAGCTTTACGGGGGATTTGCACCGCGCTTGGATCGATATTAAGAGTAGAGTTGCCGGAAATGACGACGAAGCGGTACTTGAGGAATGTATTAGGGGAGAAAGAGCCAGTGCGGATGAATATGAGGAGAAATTGAAGGATAACTTTTTTCCTCCGAACATTCGAAGTGTGATTGAGAGGCAGTCCAAAGAAATACATCAAACCCTTTCAAGAATAAAGCGACTGGAAGATCTTGCCGATAGTGATGAATTGGCAAATTGAAAAAGAAAGTAGAATTAAGAGGCAAGAAAAAACCCGACAGATGGAAATTTGTCGGGTTTTATTTTCGGTTGTATAGTAATTAATTTTCTACAGGAATTCCTGCATTTTTGATGGCTGCAAACCCTCCGGCAACATTCACTGCGTTATGGATCCCTCTCCTTTTAAGAATGGATGCCGCAATAACGGAACGATACCCGCCGGCACAATACAGATATGATTTGTTTTCGGAAGGGAAATCATTAAAATGTTGATGTAACGAACCCAATGGTGTATGGATAGCACCCGAAAGTTTTCCGGCCATAAATTCCCCATCATTTCTAACATCAAAAACCGATAGATCGTTCTTTAGAAGTTCCTTGAAATTATTTGCATCTACAGATTCTACTACATCTATTTCCTTTCCGTATTCCTTCCAAGCATCCATTCCACCCTGTAAATATCCCAAGGTGTTGTCAAAACCCACTCGCGATAAGCGGGTTACCGCTTCTTCTTCTCTTCCTTGGGAAACCACCAACAATATATTTTGCCGCACATCGGCCAACAGAGTGCCCACCCATGGAGCGAAAGTCCCATCCAGACCAATAAAAATGGAACCGGGAATATGCCCGTCTATAAACTCGATTTGATTCCGCACATCCAGCACTATCGAATTCGTTTCCTTGGCAATCTGTTCAAAGCTATCCGGATCATAGGGAATGGTCCCCCTTTTAAGGATCTCCTTAAAATCTGAATACCCCTCGCGATTCATCTTCACATTCATCGGGAACTAAAGTGGGGGAGGTGCCAGACCGTCCGTCACTTCCTTAATGAATTCCTCCCGGGTCATATCGGCACGTAGGGCATAGTTCATATTCTTTTGGTTACCCAAGGTGTCCACGGTTTCCTTCATCATGTTTTTTCCACAGGCAGAACCCGCACCGTGTGCGGGATAGACGATCACATCGTCCGCCAACGGCATTATTTTGTTGCGAAGACTGTCAAACAGGATTCCCGCCAAATCCTCTTGGGTCACTTCATTGCCTTTCTGCGCCAGATCAGGTCTCCCTACATCGCCCAAAAAAAGTGTGTCCCCACTAAAAATGGCATGGTCCTTTCCGTTTTCATCCTTTAAAAGATAGGTGGTACTTTCCATAGTATGCCCCGGTGTATGGAGTGCCGTTATGGTAATATCTCCCAATTTGAAAACCTCATTGTCCATGGCCAGGACAGAGTCAAAAGACGGATTGGCCCTAGGTCCATAGACTATATGTGCACCTGTCTCTTTGGCCAGGGAGAGGTGGCCGCTCACAAAATCGGCGTGGAAATGGGTTTCAAAAATATATTTTATCTTCGCATTGTCCCGTGCCGCCCGGTCCAGATAGGGTTGGGTTTCGCGCAAAGGATCAATGATAGCCGCCTCTCCCTTGCTCTCGATATAATAAGCGCCCTGCGAAAGACATCCGGTATAAATTTGTTCAATCTTCATAAAGCTGTTTTTACAAATATAATAATTGTGGCAGGAACTCCGGCGCAGAACCAATTGTCATTTTCACAAAAATTTTGCAGTATGAACTTAATCTTCTTATATCTTTACGGTTCAATCCTAAAACAGAACAACGATGAAAAAGTTAATGTTTATTGTATTCGCCATTATGGTGGTTGCTTGCGCCACAGATAAAGATTCTGATCAAGACACGATAAGGGAGCAGGCAAAAAGAGATATAGTTGAAAAATTGGATCTTCCCGAGGGGACAAAATTTACTGACGAATCGGTTGAGGTAACCACAGATCCTGTGGATGGTGAGGGCCCCGATGTGGAATATATTGTAAAAATTACGGTTAAATCCCAGGACCAAACCGGACAGGAAATAATCAAGGTGCACAGGATGCATTATAAAAAAAGAGCTGATGCCGAAGCGGCCAAGGACAGGTTTGAACTATCCTTTTTTGAATAATCCATAATAAGACGCCTTCCAACGATGAAAATATTTCTGTACCTGGCTTTATCCTCGCTCATACTTTCTTGTAATTCTACCAAAAAATCCCTTGAGGGGCAGCGAACCAATCTCGACTATGCAAACACTATCACTGCCGAAAACCTGCAAGAACATTTGTATATATATGCCGGCGACGAAATGGAAGGCCGAATGACGGGAACCCGGGGCCAGAAAAAAGCGGTGGAATACCTTCGCGATTTTTATATAAAAAATGAAATCGCATCTCCGTATGGAGGGGATGATTATTACCAAAAGATTCCAGGTAGTTATTTTAAAGGAAGGACAAATGGCGAACCTTCGGAAAATGTGCTGGCTTACATAGAAGGTTCGGAAAAACCGGAGGAACTGATCGTCGTGTCGGCCCATTTGGATCACGTGGGCCAGGATGCCAATGGGAATATCTTCAACGGTGCGGACGACGACGGCAGTGGGACCGTAGCGATCCTGATGATGGCCCATGCCTTTCAGCAGGCAGTGAAGGACGGCAACGGGCCAAAACGGTCCATACTTTTTCTGCACGTTACCGCTGAGGAAATAGGCTTGATGGGCTCGGCCTATTATGTTGAAAATCCCGTGTTTCCCCTGGCAAATACTGTTTGCAACCTCAATATCGATATGATTGGAAGGATAACGCCAGAGAAAATGGAAAACCCGAATTATATTTACCTAATAGGGAGCAACATGTTGAGCCAGGAACTTCAGGACGTTTCCACGGAAGTGAACGACAAATACATCAATTTGGAACTGGACTACAAATTTGACGCACCCAATGATCCCAATCGATTTTACTACCGAAGCGACCACTACAACTTTGCCAAGAACAATATTCCGGTAATTTTTTATTTTAATGGAGTCCACGAAGATTACCACAAAATTACCGACACCCCCGATAAGATAGAATACGAATTGTTGGCAAAACGGACCAAGCTCATTTTTCTCACCGCTTGGGAATTGGCGAATAGGGAGAAGCGGATTGTGCTGGATTAGAAAATTATAGCGAGAACATCAGAGAATTCAAAAAAAAATCCTCCCATTTCCAGGAGGATTTTTATTTTGGGTGGAAGACCGGTTTCGAACCGGCGACCTCTTGAACCACAATCAAGCGCT
>CAYXDM010000170.1:0-4898 GCA_964463595.1 uncultured Aequorivita sp.
TCGTTAGTTTTCTATAATGTCCCCGATCTATAGTTACAGTCGGCATTGAATATTTTTTGCAGGGCCGTGACCGCCGGTCCGTGGATCATTAAATGAGTGTCGCGCCAGTATATAGCATTCTTTGCATCGGTAGAATTGATATATTTATCGCTGATATTTATTCCGCCAACAAAACCCAGTGTTCCGTCCACGATAATTATTTTCCTATGGTTCCGGTAATTGAGCCTGTTCGCAAAAGTGATAATTTTCACCTTATAAAATGGAAACGCCTCTACACCCGCTGCCAAAAGACGCGCCACTTGTTTTTTTCTGATTTCCCGGCTCCCAAAATCGTCGTAGATCAATCTTACTTTTACTCCCTCGCCAGCTTTCTTTATCAATAAATCGATAATTTTACATCCAATAGTATCTGCATTGAAGATATAGTATTCAATATGTATATGGTTTATGGCGTTCTCAATGGCCTCAAAAACCTTGGGGAATTTGTTTTCGCCGTTTTGCAATACGCACACTTTATTTTTATTGGTAATGGGGCTGTAGGTCTTGTTGAGGATCAGTAGGGATAGCTTTTCATAGTTTTTGATAAGCTCCGGCCCATCGGCAAGAATGGCATTTGAATCTGTCAATATTTTTTTTATCAATTCATTTTCCCTCTTTTCATTACTGAAAATCCGTTTACTGTAGATTTTCCGTTTACGATAATTGATGCCCACGGCAAAGTAGATAATCATTCCAATAAAGGGTAGGAATATTACTGCCAATAGATAGGCGAATGACTTTGTGGAGCTTTGGGTATCGTGGATAACGCGAATACAAACTCCAATTACCAGAAGAATATAAATGATTTCAAAAAGAAGGAGCCAATTCATTCGGAAGGGTTGGTTGCGGTATAAATGTATAAAATAAAGTTCGCAAAAACCCTTGGATTTAATCTCTTGCCTAATAACCTATCCTCTTATGGACGATATTTGAGATAAAATACATTCTTTCGCCCAAGTCTCTGGGGATTTTCAAAAAATATTTCCTTTTGATCCCACCGGCTTTGAATGAGATAATGATTTCCCTTAAAATAACAATTCTCCACTGTAACCTGCAGTTTGGTCTGAACTGATGAAATGTGAAGTTGGTATGGAAAAATTATTATTTCCCTGGAGGTATTGTCCTCCATAAATAAATTCCTAGACAATAGGTTTACTTCGTCAAAAAATCCGGCTTGGTATTCATCTGAAACATTATTGTAGATTTCCTCCGGGGTACCCATCATTTCCACGGCACCATTTTTCAACATCAGGATCTGGTCTGAGAAAGCGAGGGCTTCCATACTATCATGTGTGGCAGTGATACAGCCGATCCCTTTCTCTTTTAGGTAATTGAAGAGCCTTCTTCTCAATCGGTTCTTGCGTGAGGTATCAATATTGCTGAAAGGTTCATCCAGCAACAAAATTTCAGGTTCCCTGGCAAGGGTCTTTGCAAGGGCAACCCGTTGTTTTTGACCGCCACTAAGATTTTTGACCAAGGTATTTTCAAAGCCTTCCATTTCCACGACTCTCAAAAGCTCGAGTATTCGATTTTTATCATATTCCCGATCCACGGAGGACAGATAGGTGCCTACGTTTTCGGCCACAGTTATAAACGGCATAATATTGAATTCCTGGGCTACCAATTTCATAAAAGGTTCTCCAGGAATAAGAGAGTGTAGGGGACCACGAAGCTTTTTGTCTCCATAAAAAACAGTTCCTTGTTCCAAATGCAGGAGACCGTAAATGATGTGAATGAGGGTTGATTTGCCGCATCCACTTTCCCCGATAATACTCAGATGGATCCCGGGTTCCAACGTAAAATGGACATCCCGTAAAACCGGTTGGTCGGAATAGGAAAAGGATGTGATATCAACTTTTAGCGTCATAGGGCTTCTGCTAAAACGCCGTCAGTTTCAATTATCGGAATAGGTGTCCGTTTATTTTCAGAAATACTTTGGGGCGCAAAGAGATAGGTCCGCTCAAAGATCTTGTTTTCAGCAAAGAAGGTAACTAAATATTCATTTGTAAAATCCAAAACTTCCGTAGGAATAAATTCAATCTTAACCGAGGAATTTGGTGGAACATCTCCCAAGTTATGGCGCAAGGTCGAGGTCTTTTGACTGTCGCTCCTTCCCCTGGACATAATCAAAACGGTGGAAATAACATCTTCCCTGGCACTGATCAAGTATACGTTCCATTGTTCACTGCCAAATTCTTCATCCCATTCTTTAACAGCGGCAATATAAACATCGCGTGCCACGGGAATTTCAATATCTTCTCGCATACCAATTCAATCCCTGGATTTCCACAATAGCCAAACAATCAATAGGGCAATGGCGGCCACTCCCAGTAAAATCCCTCCAATGGCTATTTTTATTGCGGCTATAACGAAGGTTAAATAGGCTACCACCAGAGCCACGACTATCAGAAATCCTATAACTAAATATTTTTTCATCCTCAGAAAATTTCAGTTTGAATTCTAAAGCTACGAATTTGATTGTTAAGGAGAAACTAATCTTTTCCTTCTAGGCTTATGGGTAATAAGATCAAAACTCAGAAAGCACTTTTGAACTGTTCCAGAAAACGAACGTCATTTTCCACAAACATACGGATATCGGGGATTTGGTAAAGCAGCATAGCAATTCGGTCTATGCCCATTCCGAAAGCAAAACCGGAATATTCGTCTGGATCGATGCCGCAGTTTTTCAAAACATTGGGATCGACCATGCCACAGCCCATTATTTCAAGCCAGCCCGTGCCCTTGGTCATACGGTAATCCGTTTCTGTTTCAAGGCCCCAATACACGTCCACCTCGGCACTTGGTTCGGTAAACGGAAAATAGGAAGGCCGAAGTCTGATTTTGGATTTTCCGAACATTTCCGTGGTAAAATATTGCAAGGTTTGTTTGAGGTCTGCAAAACTCACTCCTTTATCCACATACAGTCCTTCCACTTGGTGGAAAAAACAATGGGACCTGGCCGAAATGGCCTCATTTCTATAGACACGACCGGGCGAAATAGTGCGGATGGGAGGTTTATGCTTCTCCATATACCGTACCTGCACAGATGAAGTATGGGTGCGCAATAATATATCCGGATCGGTTTGTATAAAGAATGTGTCCTGCATATCTCTTGCAGGGTGGTACTCCGGGAGGTTCAGCGCGGAGAAGTTGTGCCAGTCGTCCTCCATCTCCGGTCCTTCGGATACATTAAAACCGATTCGCAAGAGAATATCGATAATCCTGTTTTTTACGATGGAAATGGGATGGCGCGCACCAAGGGAAATAATTTCTCCAGGACGGGAAAGATCTCCATAAACCCCTTTGGATTCCTGAAGATCGTCCAATGCTTGCTTCAGTTCGATCACCTTTTCCTGGGCGGCATTTTTAAGAGTGTTGATAATCTGGCCATACTCCTTCCTTTGTTCGTTGGGAACAATTTTGAATTCGGCGAAAAAATGGTTTAAAAGCCCTTTTTTTCCAAGGTATTTAATTCTGAAGCTTTCTATCTCTTCTTTGTTTGTAGAAGAAAAAGCCTCCACTTCAGCTATGTGTTTTCTTATTGTTTCAATCATTATTTTATCTACAAATTTTTCTTCCGGAGAAAACAGTATCCTATAAATTTAACCGCCAATTATTCGGTGACTTTTTGTTAAAATCCCTGATCCGCTCGTTCCAATCCTATTTCTGTCTTGCTTTAATATTTTCCGTTTCACGGATATATATTTTTTAATAAAAGCTTTCATCGTATTAAAAATTGGGATCTTGGATTGTCAAAAATCCTCCGTTGATTTATTTTATTGACGGAAGAATGAGGACAGTAAATTGAATTACCGGACCCCATCAATCGTACATACTGTCAATTTCCCCCCATTGAATTCTGATATCCTTGGCAATTTAAATAAGGGTTTCAAACAATCACCTCCTTCTCCAGAAAATATTGCACTATGGCCTCTTTCATCAAAATACTTTGTTCGCCGGCTTTTAGGGGGGGCAATTGTTCCAAAATATGGTAATGTGGCCAACCATCTTCGTCCACGTAATCAAAAGAATAATATCCGTAAGGCTCCAAAAGACGGCAGATAGCTATGTGCATCAAGTTTAGCTTTTCATCCTTCTTGAATTTTCTATGCAATTGGCCCAATTCCTGTAGCCCGACCAGATAAATGATGGCATCCAAGTCCAAAGTCTCTCCATCGGCAAAGCGATCGCCGAGAATTTTTACTACAGCGTTCCACCTTTCTTTTAATTGTTCATCGCGTGCCATAAATGCGCTCTTTTTTCTGCAAAGATACATTTTCCCTTTTTGAAATCTAATTCAAATTCCTGAGGTGAAAATAGTATATTTATAAAAATTCTAAAAATTTGAACACAATAGATATCGTTCTCGTACTCGTTTTGGTCATCGCCTTTTTTACAGGTTTTAATCGTGGATTTTTTAGGGTCCTTGCCTCCCTGATCGGCCTTGTGGCTGGAGCTTATTTCGCCATTTACTTTTCGGGTTATGTACAGACCTACCTAATCCAGTGGTTTGAGTGGGATTCCGATATCACCTACATAGTAGCTTTCTTGATCACTTTTATATTAATCCTTTTTCTCTTTGCTCTCTTGGGAAGGGTCTTTACCAAAGTCGCCAACTTTGCCATGTTGGGTTTTTTCAATAAACTTTTGGGCGGAATTTTTAATATTCTGAAGTACGCATTTCTTTTGAGCATTATTTTTATGTTCGTAAATGCCTCCCAGCACTATCGAATCTCAACAGAGGAAAATCGTGAAGCTTCACGACTTTATGATCCTATTGCCGCTTTGGCACCGGCAATTCTTCCATCTATTGAAAAACAAATTGAGGAACTGGATTTTGATCCACAATTGGAGTTTTT
>CAYXDM010000171.1:0-4881 GCA_964463595.1 uncultured Aequorivita sp.
ATTCCGCACTTTTAAGTCTCGTTTTACATTGGAAACATGGCTCATATCCACTTTTGCCAACAGTTCCACATAGGCGCGGTTCAAATCGTTTGCCTGACCAACTTTCAAGTTAAGATTGGTGGGAAAACCCGCCGATGACTAGTACGCCTGTCTGCGGAACCTGTCAACATGAATTGCCCGGTTTTTTTTCGATTGTCAACTTCACGCCGTATATAGGAAATATTGAAGGGACGCAATCAAGAAAATGTTTTTCGATTTAGAGACCCGAAAAATCCCGTCCAGGTTTAACTTCATAAGGTTTTTTTCCCTGTTCAAAGATGCGTGCTTCCAATTCGCCTTTCAGAATAATTTCATCACCTTTTATGCGCAACCAGCTTCCCTCCCTAAGGCCCACCACGGGAATGGTGTTTAGGGTGTGGAATTCGGAAATCCTGGTTTCCCGGGTTTCGCCCATAAACTTCCTGTTGGGATCGGGATCCAAATAGTGGGGGTTGAGATTGAATGGAACTACGCCCAGGGTTTTAAATGAAGGTGGATACACTATGGGCATATCATTGGTGGTCTGCATGGAAACTCCACAGATATTACTGCCGGCACTCGTTCCCAAATATGCCAGACCGTTGAATAAGGCCTTGCGCAGCGGTTGCATCAGGCCCAGTGTGTGCAATGCGTTTACGAGCACAAAGGTATTTCCTCCACCGGTGAATATTCCTTTTGCATCCTCAATGGCTTCCAAGGGATTTTCAAAGGTATGTAACCCGACAATTTTTTTATCCCATTTTTTGAAGGTCCTGGCCGCCATTGCGGTATAATCGTCGTGGGTCATTCCGCCGGGGCGGGCATAGGGAATAAAAACAGTCTCTTCCGTGTCCCGAAAAAGTTCCCTTATTTCCTCGGTTAAATAATCTAGATATTGTCCTCCATAGATCGTACTAGTACTTGCTATAATCAGATTTTTCATCGCTGGATACTTTTGGCCGTCAAAAGTAGCCATTGTAAAGGATTAAAAAAATTCCCGCTATCTGAAGCATTCCTCTATTCGATTTCAACAAAGGCTTATTATCGAAAAGGAAAAAACCGTTTTCCAAAATTTTATCTTGGAAAACGGTCTTGCAAGTAGGAAATTGATACATGCGGCTCGGTTACTGTTTGCCATCCTGGGTCTGCAATTTATAAATCTGGCTTACCACAGCTTTGGCCTGGGGATCATAACTTTCCACTACAAAATTTCCATCTTCGTTGAAATATCCAAAGGATGTCTTTCCTTTTTGGGAATAAATATAGTATCCGTTTTGCGAGGTGGGCTTAATTATGGCATATTCCTCCTGGGTGGCATTGTCCCTTACGTTCATCAGTCTATAACCCTCTTCATCTTTTTGGCTCAGGAACTTAAATCTATTGCCTTCATACCCATAAGTAACGTCCGTATCCACTTCCATCGGGCTCATGACCACCTCCTGATTGGTCTGGTTGGGGTTTGCAGCTTGCAATTTCAATTTTTGCTGTTCCGAAATGGAAACCGCCTTGCTGGATACTTCGGTTCCCTTGTTGTCCTTGACCGCTGTTTTGGTCACCACGGTTTCCTTTTTCTTATTGGTGTTCACCTGGGCAAATCCTGAAGAGAATACTGCGAGTGCGAGAATTAATATCAACTGTTTCATAATTTCTTTTTCTTTAAGATGTTTCCGCTAAAATAAAGAGGAAAGATGTTAATTAAATTTAAGCCAGTGGTAATGATTTCCCAATTTTTGTTGGTTTTCAAAATCTGACTTCACCGTATGGGCTACAAATTGGGAAATATAGGTCGATAATAAATATGTTGGCTTTGGACCAAATAGACTGTCGGTTCAAAGCAATTAATGATGGAGATTAAAAGTCTGATGGGATAATGTATATTTGCAGCCTTAAAAAAAGAATAATGAAAGCAGGAATTGTCGGATTGCCAAATGTGGGAAAATCCACTCTCTTCAATTGTTTGTCGAATGCGAAGGCGCAAAGTGCCAATTTCCCTTTTTGTACCATTGAACCGAATATTGGCGTGGTAAACGTGCCAGATCCTCGTTTGTTGAAGCTTGAAGAACTGGTAAAACCCGAAAGAGTGCTTCCGGCCACGGTGGAAATTGTCGATATTGCGGGACTCGTAAAAGGCGCCAGCAAAGGTGAAGGCTTGGGCAACCAGTTTTTGAGCAACATCAGGGAAACCGATGCCATTATCCACGTTCTGCGCTGTTTTGACAACGACAATATCGTGCACGTGGACGGCAGTGTGGATCCAATAAGGGACAAGGAAACCATAGATATGGAGTTGCAACTGAAGGACCTGGAAACGGTCGATAAAAAGCTGGAGAAAGTAAAGCGTGCCGCGCGGACCGGAAATAAGGAGGCGCAAAAAGAGGAAACTGCCCTGTTGAAAATCAAATCGGGATTGGAGGCCGGAATTTCCGTTCGGGCCATCGACCTGGGGGAAGAAGAACGAATGGAATATGTGGGGCCTTCTCAGTTTATTACGGACAAGCCCGTGCTATATGTATGCAATGTTGATGAAAATTCCGCAGTTTCCGGAAACGAATATGTGGAGCGGGTAATGGAAGCTGTTGCCAGTGAAAATGCCGAAGTTCTTATTTTGGCAGTGGAAACGGAAGCTGATATTACAGAACTGGAAACTTTTGAGGAGCGCCAGATGTTTTTGGAGGACCTGGGATTGGACGAAGCCGGTTCCTCAAAATTGATCCGAAGTGCCTACAGGCTATTGAACCTTCAAACCTATTTTACCGCTGGCGTGAAGGAAGTCCGTGCCTGGACCATTCCCGTGGGCGCCACGGCCCCACAGGCAGCCGGGGTGATCCATTCTGATTTTGAAAAGGGATTTATCCGTGCCGAAGTTATAAAATATGATGATTTTGTAAAGTATGGGAGCGAGGCCAATGTCAAGGAAGCCGGAAAATTGGGCGTGGAAGGAAAAGAATACATCGTGAAAGACGGCGATGTGATGCACTTTCGGTTTAATGTATAAAGAGGTGCGATTTTCGCCACGAATACACTAATGATCATAAAATTCGTGTATTCGTGGGGATTTATCCTAAATTCTAAAAGGAGTAGGCGAATACCATTGCCCTATATTCATCTCCATTAAAATTCATCCCGGTAGTCGGATAAATTTGCATCCTGTCATTTTTTCGTTTGTGGAGCTCTGGGACCAAAATTCCGGTAGCGGCCCCCAGAACATAACCGAGTGCCACATCGGTCAAAAAATGTTGTCCCGCCTCAATTCTTAAATATGCCACCCCTGCCGGAATTGCTGCAGCCCCGGCCCACATCCATACCTTACCCGGCGAATCTGGGTTGAAATCGCTATAGACCTTTGCCGCAAAAAAGGTGGCCGTGGCCGATGCTGCCACGTGGCCTGCATAAAACGATCGCTGGCCGTTGTTTTGTCGTCTTCTATCATCTGGGGCTTCGGTACTATAAACGTAAGGTCGGGATCTGTCCACCAATCCAGCCGTTATAGTGTACATAGTGGCCGTGGTTGCTAAGGTCTGCAAATATATTCCCAAGAACTGGCCGGTGTGGTCATTGATCTTGTCGTCAAACAAAAGCGCAAAAGGGGCGGCGAATGAAAACCCGAATGGAATATCGCTCATTTCGCTGGCCCTTTCAGAATAGTTCCCGGCAGCCCATCGGTCTATTCCGTTTATATCGGCAATAGCATCGTCGAGATTGTTTTTTATATAGTCGAATTCATCCGCAGATAGACCATCCTTGTCCTTGATCAGTTTTAATCCTACCGCCGCGCCGGCCAAACCGGCACCCGTCCATATTCCATCCCGGACCCAGTTCCATTCATAGGGGGAAGCGGATGGGGAATCAGGGTTTGCCTGTACCGTAAAATTGGTGGGTGGGTCGATTGCCATTTTGCTTGTTCCGAGGTGATGATTGGAAAGTGTGTCTTCGGAAATATTGACAAATTGTTGGGCGGATAGACTGAAGGGAAGCGCCAATGCGAGAAGTAAGTAGTGTGCTTTCATAGCGATAAAATTATAGGAATGCGAAATTCACCGACCCACTTTTAACGAAATCTTGCATTGAATTTATAAATCCTTAAAGAAAAATCACTCGTACAAGCACAATCTTTTTTGAAGGGAATTCAGTTCTCTTTCCATCTTGTGGATTCGGTTTAGCATTTGGTTTATTACGTCCAGACCTTCATAATTTATTCCGAGATCGTTGTGCAGCCGAAATAATCGCTCTATTTCAGAGATATCATTTTCATCTATAAAAATATCATTTTCCCGTTGCTCAAATTTTATGAGACCGTAATCGTTGAGTTTCTCCAGGAAGTCGTTTCCAATCTGGGTTCGTTCACTATAAATGTTGACGAGTATATATTTTTCCGTTGCCATTATCTAAGTTTTGAGAGTTCTGTGAACAGTTCCTTTTCTTTAGCCGAAAGATTGGTGGGCAGTGAGATTTTGTAAGTGATATACAAATCGCCCTTCTGTCCTTCTTTTTTGTATTTGGGCAATCCCTTGCCTGTCAGCTTTATTTTGGTGTCGTTCTGGGTTTCGGGTTTTACCTTGAGTTTTACCTTGCCGTCTAGGGTTTTAACGGTTATTTCACCCCCCAGAAGCGCAGTGTACAATGGGATTTCCTCTGTGGCGTATAGATCGCTATCCAATCTTTTAAAACGTGTATTGTTGAAAATTTCAAAGGTGATAAGGAGATCACCTTTCGGCCCCCCGTTGATTCCCTCGCCGCCGTACCCCTTTATTTTTATGGTCTGCGCGTCCTCAACTCCTGCCGGAATAGTGAGCCTAATTTTCTTTTCCCCAATACTGATGGTTTGCTTGTGACTTTCCAAAACATCGGTCAGGTTCAACCGAA
>CAYXDM010000172.1:0-4807 GCA_964463595.1 uncultured Aequorivita sp.
AGTATGGACAGGGATACCAGGGTACATAAAAACATACTCCCCGACATCGGGAGTGGTGTCTGGTTGCTCAGCATGGAGACCAAAACAGTAATGAATGCACCGATGCCGAGTTGGACCGCCCCCATAAGGGCAGAGGCGGTGCCTGCACTTTTTTCAAAGGGGGCCAAGGATAGGGCCGAAGTGTTGGGAAATGCAAAGCCCTGGGTGCTCAAAAAGAGAAATGCCAGCACGATCATGGAGTACAATTCAATAAGATGGAATAGACTTCCCAAAAACAAAAGTGCTCCGGCAACAACTTGACATAGTAAGGTAGTTTTTATGATTTGCTGGCTACTATACTTCCGAAGAAAAAAGGTGTTTAGCTGGCTTGCGGTTATCAAGCCCATGGCGATGATCCCAAAAATCCACCCATATTGTTTTTCAGAAACGCCATAGAGTTCCATAAACACATGGGGAGAGCCTGCAATATAAGCATACAGCCCACTTGCTGCAAAAGAACCGGTAAGGGTATAAGTGTAGAATTGAGGTGTTTTAAAAACCGCTAGGAAATTGTTTATGATGGGTTTTGGTTTAAGGGACATAGTCGTATTTGGGGGTGCCCCCAGCGGAAGCCAAAAATAAACGAGAATAATATTGAGCATCCCCAATACGGCCAGGATTATAAAGATGGAATTCCATCCCCAATGAGCGGTCGCGTATCCTCCCAAGGTTGGAGCTATTATGGGAGACACGGCAATGACCAACATAAGCAAACTGAATATTTTTGCGGTTTCCGATACAGGAAAAAGATCGCGGACAAGGGCGCGTGAAGCCACCATGCCGGCACACCCGCCCAGAGCCTGGATAAACCTGGCGAGAATCAAGGAGTCGACGGAGGTTACAAAGACGATAAAAACAGAAGAAAAGAGATAGATGGACAGTCCGACCAACAGGGGTGTCCGTCTTCCAAATCTGTCCAACAAGGGCCCGTAGATCATTTGGCCAAGGCTCACCCCGATAAAATAACTGGAGAGGGAAAGGGCCACTTGCCCCGTTGAGGAATTCAGATCCTCAGCGATTTGTGGGAATCCTGGCAGGTATAGGTCTATGGAAAATGGTCCGAGCGCGGAAAGCAAGCCCAGTGTAAGTATTATGAGAATTCGTTTTTTGTTTTCCATCCCTTTTTTCAAGCCTGCAAAATTACGAAGGTCACAGGTGTAAAGAGGGAACATTAATATATCATTATGGAATGTTTTCAAAAATATTCATTCCCGACTTCCCAATTAAAAGCCCCGTTCCTCAACATTCCCCTTTGGTCCAGGAAGTTACTCCAGACCGTTCCGCACCACAGGGATTGGAATAAGTTTTGCCATCGCAGCCGCACACAGGATCGTACTCCATGGTGCAGTAACCTTCACTTTTCTTTGATTCATCTATACACTCAACCGCAGGAAGGCTTCCGCATGAAATGTTCAATAACAGAGTGCAAATAAAAAAGGCGGCGACAAAAAAGGATGTTTTGGGATTTTTCATTTTTAAATAATTAGGACATTCAAGTTAAGGCAGTTTGAATTTAAAAAATAGGCAACGCAGATTTAATTGGAAATTAATTAAGAATATTGGTTTATATCAGAAGTTCCAGCACGATTTTACATGAAATAGACCTGTGATTTCCTTATGTTTCAGCCATTAAAATCGTAGTTTTGTGCCCTCAAAAAGTCAACAGTAAAAATCTTGCTCAGTTATGAACAAAACCTTCGATGTCCTAATAGAGATCCCAAAGGGCAGCCGCAACAAATACGAATACGATTTTAAACTGAAGAAAATCAGGTTCGACCGTATGCTTTTCAGCAGTATGATGTATCCCGCCGACTATGGTTTTATTCCCGAAACCTATGCCCTTGATGGAGATCCGCTGGATGTTTTGGTATTGGGGCATGAGCCAACCTTCCCCATGTGCGTAATGGAGGTAAAGGCGATCGGCGTTTTCCATATGGCCGATGAAAAGGGGCCGGATGAAAAAATAATCTGCGTCCCTATGTCCGATCCTATCTGGAACCAACTTAACGATCTGGCCGACCTGAACCCACACCTTATAAAGGAAATAGAACATTTTTTTAAGGTGTATAAAGACCTGGAAAAGAAACGCGTTGACGTAGGTGGATGGGGAAATGCAGAAGAAGCTCTCGAGATATATCGACAGTGTGTAAACCGATACGCCAATACTGCCGAGGTGCAGGGGCGCTTTAGTATATAGACTGCCGATTGATTATTGTAGTCCAAATTCCATTTTCCGGGATCCATTTTCTAATACCTGATACCTAATAACTAATTCCTTCTTTAATCCCATCCGGAGTTTCTTGTTTCGTATAACAAACCATTTCCTTACTTTTGCAGTCGCAAATTTTGAAACATTCTAATCAACTAAATATTTAATAATGGAACAGAACATCATCTTCCTTCCTGTCATCCTGGCCGTGCTGGGACTTTTGTTTATGCTCGTGAAAATGAGCTGGGTAAAAAAACAGTCTGCCGGCAGCGAGCGCATGCAGTCAATTTCAAAAAGTATCAAGGAAGGGGCCTTGGCATTCCTAAATGCCGAGTATCGACTTCTGGTAATATTTGTGCTTGTTGCCTCCGGTCTTCTGTATTTTGTGTCCACCCTTGTGGAAACTACAAGTTGGATGATAGTACCTGCATTTATATTTGGTGCCATTTTCTCAGCGTTGGCCGGTAATATTGGGATGCGGATTGCCACCGATGCCAATGCCAGAACGGCCGAGGCTGCAAAAACAAGTCTTCCCCAGGCGCTAAAGGTATCCTTCGGTGGAGGGACCGTAATGGGCTTGGGCGTTGCGGGTCTTGCCGTATTGGGATTGAGTTTGTTCCTTCTCTTTTTTGTAGGGCAATTTATTGGTGATAACCCTTCAAACTTTTACTTTGAAATGACCATTGTCCTGGAGGCCATTGCAGGTTTCTCCCTAGGTGCTGAAAGTATTGCACTCTTTGCCCGTGTGGGTGGTGGTATTTACACAAAAGCGGCCGACGTAGGTGCCGACCTTGTAGGGAAGGTGGAAGCCGGTATTCCTGAGGACGATCCGCGAAACCCCGCAACCATCGCAGATAATGTGGGTGATAATGTGGGCGACGTGGCCGGAATGGGTGCTGACCTTTTCGGAAGTTATGTGGCTACTGTTCTTGCCGCCATGGTTCTTGGTAATTACGTGATCCGAGATATGGCTTTGTTGGAACCCTACACGGATAGCTTTAATAATATGGGGCCCATTCTTTTACCCATTGTAATTGCCGGGGTTGGGATTCTCGCATCCATAATCGGAACCTTCCTTGTTAAGATAAAGAATAATGACGCCCGTGAACCCCAAGTGCAAAGAGCTTTGGATACCGGCAACTGGACTGCAATCCTCCTCACTTTGGTGGCCAGCTACTTCCTTATCGATTGGATGTTGCCCGAGGTTATGAACATGAAATTCTTTGGCGAATTGGTTCCCCGGAATATCCCTTCCATTAACGTGTTCTGGTCCGCCTGTATAGGGCTGGCAGTTGGGGCACTTATATCCTTTGTTACCGCCCACTATACAAGTTTGGGGAAAAGACCTGTATTGGATATCGTTGAAAACTCCTCTACGGGTGCCGGTACCAACATTATTGCTGGTCTTGCCGTGGGTATGAAATCTACGTTTTTCTCTGTTATTCTTTTTGCAGCCGCAATTTATGGTTCTTATGAATTGGCCGGTTTTTATGGGGTTGCCCTGGCCGCCGCTGCGATGATGGCTACTACGGGAATGCAGCTCGCGATTGATGCTTTTGGGCCCATTGCCGATAATGCCGGGGGCATCGCCGAAATGAGCGAACTGGATCCCCAGGTGCGTGAGCGTACAGATATCCTGGATTCCGTAGGAAACACCACAGCGGCCGTAGGAAAAGGTTTTGCAATAGCCTCTGCCGCCTTGACCGCATTGGCACTATTCGCAGCTTACGTAACATTCACCGGTATTGACGGTATCAATATTTTCCGTGCCGATGTGCTGGCCATGTTGTTTGTCGGGGGAATGGTTCCCGTGGTATTCTCCGCCTTGGCAATGCAGTCCGTGGGCAAGGCAGCCATGGAAATGGTACAGGAAGTACGTCGCCAATTCCGTGAGATTCCAGGAATTATGGAAGGAACCGGAAAACCGGAATATGCGAAATGTGTAGATATCTCAACAAAGGCAGCTCTAAAGGAAATGGTTCTTCCAGGATTGCTTACTATTATTACTCCTATAGTTATTGGACTTATTTTTGGTGCCGAGCCACTTGGAGGATATATGGCCGGTGTATGTGTGAGCGGGGTTATGTGGGCAATTTTTCAAAACAACGCCGGTGGTGCCTGGGATAATGCCAAAAAATCCTTTGAAGCCGGGGTAATGATCAATGGTGAAATGACGTATAAAGGAAGTGAAGCACACAAGGCTGCCGTAACGGGAGACACGGTGGGAGATCCATTTAAGGATACTTCGGGACCTTCCATGAATATCCTGATCAAATTAACCTGTCTTATTGGGTTGGTTATAGCGCCAATTCTCGGAAACTCAAACGTTGCAAGCGCCGTTGAACCTACTTCCTACGAGGCTACCAAGGAGGTCTATATGATAGATGCCGAGGGAAACAGGGTAATCTTGACTGAAGAACAAATTAATTATATTGAAAACGGTAACACTGCCCCCTTAACAACTGAAGGGGACCAAACCCGAACTCTGGTTGAAATGGTAAAAGGTGAAGCCTCCGATCAGGTAACTGCTACAGTAACAATTATAAAAACCGAGAACGG
>CAYXDM010000173.1:0-4792 GCA_964463595.1 uncultured Aequorivita sp.
CACCCTCGCAGCGAGACCAGTGGATCCACTCCAATAATCTAAGTGGACGTTCTTTCAATTTTCTACTTTTCTGGAAAGGAATGATTGGACGGGAAGTTTGTTGAAAAAGAGCTTTATACAAATAAGCCTGGTTTGGCCTTCCTAAATTGGTTCAATCTCAGCCCTGACATTTGCAAGCCCATCTGGGAGCATGTAATTATGGAAGTGCTTTATTTAAAAACAGCATGTTTGGGATCTGAAAGTATCCAATAAATTAAACTATTATCCGAGGAAATTTTATTTTTACCTTTAAGAATTGGAAAAATCCTTATTTTAGTCCAAAATTACGGCCGTTCCTAAGTCCCACAACAATCAACCATGATCTCATTAATTTATAGTATAATTTCTCTTGCGTTACAGGGGCCGGAAGGGCCTCCTCCACCCGGGCCGGATTACGGTGAGGACGGGCAGCAATTGCCGATTAATGAAGATATTTCGCTCCTGATTGTCCTTGGGCTTATTGTGGGGATCTATTGGATTTACCGAAGAAATCGACCTATAGATAAGGCCTCATAAGGTCCTTTACATATTTTCCAACAATATCAAATTCCAGATTGACCTTATCGCCTATTTTTATTTCCCTGAAATTTGTGTTTTCGTAAGTATAGGGAATTATAGCAACGCTAAACGCATTTTCTCTGGAATTTACAACGGTAAGGCTCACGCCATTTACAGTTATTGAACCTTTCTCAACGGTGCGGAATTCCGGAATATCAATATATTCAAACGAAAAGAGCCAGCTGCCATCCATGTCTTCTATTTTGGAACAGGTAGCAATTCCGTCCACATGGCCCTGTACGATATGGCCATCCAATCTATCACCCAATTTCATGGCCCTCTCCAGATTTACCGAAGATCCCTTCTTCAGGGATTCTAAATTTGCTTTCTCCAGGGTTTCCTTTATTGCCGTTACCAAATAAGTGCTCTCTTTGGTTTCTATTACGGTCAAACAAACGCCATTATGTGAAACACTCTGATCCACTTTAAGCTCTTGGGCCAGCACACTCTCAATTTCAAGAGTAAGGTTTTCACCTTTTCTGAAAAGATTCCTTATTACGCCAACGGTTTCAATAATTCCTGTAAACATCGAAGCATTTAATTACATTTGCATGGCAAAAGTAACGATTAAATAACCCAAAACATGAGCAGGGAAGACAAAATAGTGGTGGGGATTTCCATAGGCGACCTCAATGGAATTGGTGGGGAAATTATCCTCAAAACATTCGAGGACTCACGGATGTTGGAATTCTGCACGCCCGTTATTTTCGCATCGGTCAGATTGATGTCCTTTTATAAAAAACAGCTATCTATCGATATCAATTTTCATGGGATCGATAGTCTTGAACACCTGGTTCCAAAGCGCATAAACGTACTTAATGTATGGAAAGATCAGGTTGAAGTGAATTTTGGCATAGAGAACGAAACCGGTGGAGAGTACGCCATAAAATCTCTTAAGGGCGCCGTTTCCGCCTTAAAGGAAAATAAAATAGATATTTTGGTTACCGCGCCCATCAATAAATCCAATATCCAATCCGAAAGTTTCAGTTTTCCGGGACATACAGATTATTTGGCCCAGGAGCTTGAAGGCAACAGTTTGATGCTAATGGTGTCAGATAACCTTCGGATAGGACTTTTAACGGATCACGTATCCATAAACGACGTGGTAAAAAATATTACCCGCGATCGTATCGATAAGAAAATAAATACGATCCATTATAGCCTGATTTCGGATTTTGGAATTAATAAGCCAAGGATAGCTGTCTTGGGAATTAATCCACATGCTGGGGATAGCGGGGTTATCGGATTGGAAGACGATAAAATTTTACGCCCCGCCCTGGATAATATTCGAAAAAACGGAAAACTTGTTTTTGGCCCCTATGCGGCCGATAGTTTTTTTGGATCCGGAAACTATAAAAACTTTGATGCCATACTTGCCTGTTACCACGATCAAGGATTGATACCTTTCAAAACCCTGGCGTTTGGAAAAGGGGTCAACTATACCGCCGGACTGGACCGCATTCGCACCTCACCCGACCATGGCACCGCCTTCGATCTTGCCGGCAAAAACCAAGCGAGTTTCACCTCCTTTCGCGAAGCCGTTTTTTCCGCTATTTCAATCTTTGAAAAACGTCAGGAATATGCCGAATTGACCAAAAATCCACTGCAGGTCGGTCGAAAAAAAACACATCAGAAAAAGAAACCTCAAAACTAATTTGCAATTAGATAATTTTTCTATCTTTGCACCCGCCTTATCCGTAAGGCCTATGTAATAAAGAGGTGTGGAAATGAAGGAATTGAAAGAATTTACGATCCCGTTTAAGGGGCTGAAATTAGGAGAACACCATTTTGATTTTGAATTGAACAATGCGTTCTTTGAGCATTTTGAGTACGGCGAATTTAAGGATGCATCCATCAAACTCGACGTGCTTCTGGAAAAAATGAGTACGCTGATGGAAATCGGTTTAACTTTCAACGGCACAGTAAAAGTTGCTTGCGACGTTTCAAATGAACTCTATGATCAGAAAGTTTCGGGCACTTATCAATTTGTGGTCAAGTTTGGTGAGGAACTGAATGACGAAAATGAAGATCTACTCATCCTTCCCCACGGGAGTTATGAAGTGAATATTCAGCAATTTGTTTTTGAATCCATTGTCTTGGCAATGCCTTTACGCCGGGTTCACCCAGGAGTCCTTGATGGCACCCTAAAAAGCGACATACTCGACAAACTTGAAAAATTACGTCCAAATACCCCCGATGAATATGAGGGCGAGGACCGACAAAACGATCCCAGATGGGATTCATTAAAGAAATTATTAACGGATAAATAAAAAATAGCAATGGCACATCCTAAGAGAAAAACCTCAAAAACAAGAAGGGATAAGAGAAGAACCCATTATAAAGCTACGGCACCTACCCTGTCAACAGATCCGACAACGGGAGAAACACATCTTTTCCATAGAGCCCATTGGCATGAGGGAAAAATGTACTATCGTGGTCAGGTTGTAATTGATGCAACCCAAGAGGTAGAGGCTTAATTATAATATTGTTTATTAAACCATGCCCCATCCAGTGGGGCTTTTTCGTTTTTAATTGACAGAATGTCGGAATCGTCTAATTTTTAGACAGGTCTGGTTAAAATTTAGTAATTTCAACCTGTTTTAATAAAATGAATCCTTTTTGCGAATTTTAATTCACCCCTATGCATAAAATCACGGCTGCCATTACCGCTGTGGGTGGGTATGTTCCAGATTTCGTTCTGACAAACGATATTTTGGAAACCATGGTCGATACTAATGACGAATGGATCACCACTCGAACGGGAATTAAGGAACGGAGAATTCTAAAAGACAAGGACAAGGGAACCTCCTTTCTTGCTATTCAGGCCGCTAAGGATCTCCTCAAAAAAAGCAATACAGATCCGGCAGATATAGACATGGTCATTATGGCCACGGCCACCCCAGATATGCCCGTTGCGGCTACCGGTGTATATGTTGCTACCGAAATAGGCGCCATAAATGCATTCTCGTTTGATCTTGTTGCCGCCTGCTCCAGTTTTTTATTCGGAATTTCCACTGCCGCCCGTTATATCGAATCGGGCCGTTATAAAAAAGTCCTCCTGATCGGTGCCGACAAGATGTCCTCTATAATTGATTATACCGACAGGGCCACTTGCATTATCTTTGGAGATGGAGGGGGCGCTGTATTATTTGAACCAAATACCCAAGGCATGGGAGTCCAGGATGAAATCCTACGAACCGATGGAATTGGCAGGCCCTTCCTAAAGATAGATGCAGGGGGGTCATTGCTGCCTGCATCCCAGGAAACCGTGGAAAAAGGCCAACATTTTGTGTTTCAGGAGGGGAAGACAGTCTTCAAGTTTGCAGTATCAAATATGGCCGATGTCTGTGAAAAAGTGATGTTGAGAAATAATTTATCCGGCAATGATGTTGACTGGTTGGTACCACATCAGGCCAATAGACGAATTATAGACGCCACTGCATCCAGAATGAACCTTCCTGCGGAAAAGGTAATGTTGAATATCCATAAATATGGAAATACCACCTCGGCTACCTTACCATTGTGTTTGTCCGATTACGAAAACCAACTTAAAAAAGGAGATAATCTTATCTTTGCTTCCTTTGGAGGAGGTTTCACTTGGGGGGCTGTATATTTGAAATGGGCCTACGATCCCAAATAATTTTAAAACAAGAACATTAAAACTCTTAAATATGGATTTAAAAGATATTCAGAATTTAATAAGGTTTGTGGCTAAAAGTGGTGCCAGCGAAGTCAAACTTGAAACCGAGGACATAAAAATCACCATTAAGACCGGATCTGGAGAACCAAAGGGTGAAGTAACATACATCCAGCAGATTCCCACTATGGCCGCACAGCCACAAGCACCCGTACAACAGGCCACTGCCGCGCGGGAAACCCCAAATCAAGAGACACAGGCAGAGGATGCCAATTCAAAGTACGTAACTATCAAATCGCCTATTATCGGCACCTTTTATAGAAAACCATCACCAGATAAAGATGTTTTTGTAGAAGTGGGCAGCAACATAAAGGTTGGAGATGTGCTTTGTGTTATTGAAGCAATGAAACTATTTAACGAAATTGAAAGTGAGATTTCCGGCAAGATTGTGAAAGTTTTGGTAGACGATTCCTCTCCCGTTGAATTTGACCAACCTTTATTTTTAGTTGATCCGTCTTAATAAATTACAATAGCAAATTCTAATTTCTCAGCCACGGA
>CAYXDM010000174.1:0-4710 GCA_964463595.1 uncultured Aequorivita sp.
GAAATTATAGTCGCTATACACTCCAATGGCACTCCCCGCCCCGTTCATTCCCAATAGACCGAATTTGAAATACAGAGATTGGAAAACCTTCACATAAAAATCCTGGGTGCTGTCGTACCTGAAATTCTGCTTAATTCCCAGCGTATCAAAAAATGGAATCTGGATGGCACTTCCGGTTGTCTGTAAGTCAACTCCATAAAGTTGCCATACGCCATCCACTATATAGATATAGCCGCGCCAAACCCTGTCATTCGGCCGTCGTGGAATTACTTCAATCCTATTGATCAATCGGGAATCCTCATAAAATACCCCATCCAAATTATAGTGGTAATAATGGTGCGCATTTTTTGCAAGGGGCGACACCAAGGCAACACGGATGGCAACCGTGTTTTCGTAGAAGGAGTAATTTACGCTTTGTGCATTGTTGAAATAAAAGCCATTGTCGTTGCCAATCTCGTTGGAGGCGATTATTTTTTCAGAAAAGTTATCCGGTTTTAGGAAAGCTATTTCGGAAATTGTTTCCGAAATATAGATGGCTCCAGTACGAGTGGAGTCCAGGGCTCCTTCAAAATCCCCAATTTCACGGCCCAAAATCTTTTTTGGCACGTTTTCCATCCTCAGCATTCCCCTGGAATAAAAGTTGGCGGTATATTCGCTCAATTTCTCCAGGTTCTCCTTTTGTAGGGCAATGGTTTTTCGGATGATGCCGTAAGCGGGATCCTCTTCCAAATCGAGCACTACTTCGGCAAGATTTGTCGCTTCATCAAGGAGAACTACATTCAGGATATATTCCTTTTGAAAGGAAGGAACATTTTTGAAAACCGTTTTATAGCCCAGGGCCCTAAACCCAATTCTGAATTCGTTTTTTTCCAGGTTTTCCGGAAGGTACAATGAATAAAATCCATCATCATTTGAAGCTGTTCCGGAATAACTGTTCTCGAGAAAGACAGTAACATATCGCAACGGATTGCCCTGGTTATCTGTGATTTCGCCCATAAGCTGGGCTGAAACATTTATGGAAATCAAAACCACCAAGAAGGACAGTTTTCGCGGCATGAGGAGGTTTTAGTTGGTTTAAGGATGCAAAATAAGGAGAAATAAAACGGTTTTTTAAATAAAACCCGCTCCAAATGCTAAAAGGGGAAAATTACCCTTAGAATCCTTCAGGGCCTACTCCTATATCTTCATTCCAGAGCCTTGGATTCGCCTGGATAAACGCATCCATAAGTTGCTTGCAGCGTGGGTCATCCAGTACCACTACTTCTATGCCCCGCTCCCTTAGCAGATCTTCCTCCCCCATAAATGTTCGGTTCTCACCAACGATGACCTTCGGAATGCCATAGAGCAAAATCGTCCCGGAACACATGGCACACGGAGATAAGGTTGTGTACAGCACGCATTCCCGATATACTTTTGCGGGCTGTCTGCCGGCGTTTTCCAGGGCATCCATTTCCCCATGAAGGATGGCACTCCCTTTCTGGACACGGCGGTTATGGCCGCGGCCAATGATTTTATCTCTGTGCACCAGCACCGAGCCAATAGGAATTCCCCCTTGGGACATTCCAAGTTCTGCTTCTTTTACGGCTTCCAAAAAAAATTTATCCATATCTTCAGGTTTTAGATTTTACGGCTTCCTTACTCAAATCGGCGTCCATCAGTTCCGAAAAATATTGGTGCAGGAGAACGATATTTGCAATGAAACAAAAGCAGAACTATGGGTTTTTGCCGATCCTTTCATTTATTTATCACGACAAATCTATGCAAAACCCTGTTATGGGTCAAAATCCAAAGCGACCCTACGGGAAATTTAAAAAGCACCGGGAATACAAGAATTACCTTTATATTTAGGAGATTCCTTCTCAAGAAATCAATTAATTTTGAATATATTTCCAAAAACGAATTAACGAAAAGTTCGATTTTGATTATTTCTTTCATCAATATACATTCAACCATAATGTTATGAGCAATTACTCCATCAAAAATCTAGAGGAATATTTTCAGGTATATAGAAAATCTGTGCGCGACCCCGAAGGTTTTTGGGAAGAAATAGCGGAGGAAAATTTTATTTGGCGAAAACGATGGGATACTGTCCTGGAATACGACTTCAAAAAGCCTGAGATCTCCTGGTTTAAAGGTGCCAAACTGAACATTACCGAAAACTGCATAGACAGGCACCTATATGCCAACAGCGAGAGAACCGCGATTATTTTTGAGCCGAATGATCCCTCCGAAATGGCCCAACACATCAGTTACAGGGAACTCCATGATCGGGTCTGTAGATTTGCCAATGTCCTGTTGAACCACGGGGTCAACAAAGGCGATCGCGTATGTATTTATTTGCCAATGATCCCTGAGCTCCCGATTGCATTGTTGGCCTGTGCTCGCATCGGCGCCATCCATTCCGTGGTCTTTGCGGGGTTTTCTTCACGAGCACTTGCTTCGCGAATCAATGATTCAGATTGCAAGATAGTTTTAACCAGTGATGGCTCCTTTAGGGGTAATAAAAAGATTGATCTCAAGGGAATTGTGGACGAGGCCTTGCAATCCTGTCCTGGAGTAAAAACGGTATTGGTGGCCAAACGGACCGGTTCGGAGATAGGGATGCAGGAAAACCGTGACAAATGGCTGCAACCACTACTGGATCAGGCGAGCAACGAATGTGAGCCGGAAACCATGGATGCCGAGGATCCGCTGTACATTCTCTACACTTCGGGGTCAACGGGAAAACCTAAGGGAATGGTACATACCACCGCAGGCTATATGGTATTTGTCGCCCACACGTTTAAAAACGTTTTCCATTATCGTGAAAATGATGTTTTCTGGTGTACCGCAGACATTGGCTGGGTAACCGGGCATAGCTATATAGTTTATGGCCCCTTATTAAATGGTGCCACTACCATACTTTTTGAAGGCATTCCCTCCTATCCGGATTACGGACGATTTTGGGAGGTAATCGAAAAGCACAAAGTGAACCAATTTTATACCGCACCCACGGCCATCCGGGCTTTGGCCAAGGAAAATCTCTCTTTTGTAGAGGATCGCGATCTGTCGTCATTAAGGATTTTGGGCAGTGTGGGAGAACCTATCAATGAGGAGGCCTGGCATTGGTATAACGACAATATTGGCAAGAAAAGATGTCCTGTGGTAGATACCTGGTGGCAAACTGAAACCGGTGGCATCCTTATCTCCCCCATTCCTTTTTCCACGCCTACCATTCCAACATACGCAACTCTTCCCTTGCCGGGAGTGCAGCCTGCATTGATGGATGATGAAGGAAATGAATTGAAAGGAAATTTGGTCCAAGGGCGCTTGTGCATAAAGTTCCCATGGCCGGGAATGGCACGAACAATCTGGGGCGATCACCAACGATATAAGGACACCTACTTTTCGACCTTTGAAAACTATTACTTTTCAGGCGATGGGGCGCTGCGCGACAGTACTGGATACTACAGAATTACAGGGCGTGTGGACGATGTGATCATAGTCTCCGGACATAATCTTGGGACGGCCCCAATTGAGGCTGCTATAAATGAACATCCCGCGGTAGCCGAAAGTGCAGTTGTGGGTTTCCCCCACGACGTTAAAGGCAAGGCCCTCTATGGGTTCGTGATTCTAAAGGAAACAGGTGAAGGCAGGATCCACGACAATCTCCGGAAGGAAATAAATCAAATTATAGCTGAACGTATAGGTCCTATTGCCAAACTCGATAAAATCCAGTTTACAAACGGTCTTCCAAAAACCCGAAGCGGGAAAATAATGCGGCGTATCCTTCGGAAAATCGCCGAAAAAGACACTTCCAATCTAGGAGATACCTCTACTCTCTTGGATCCGGAAATTGTGGACGAGATCATCAAAAATTCATTATAGGACCATACCCAAAAAAACGTTAAGATAAAGTTTAACTTTTGTTAATGGAATATTAAATTTAAATGTCCTACCTTAGAGAATCTAAGAACGAAAGTATGTATTTAACTTCATTTTTTGGCTTCCTTTCCGTAGTGGCCGCTGTTTTGGGATTTGTGGGAATAGGTTATGGAGATATGTACCTCTTCCGAATAATATTTTTTGTCAACCTGGGGCTCACCGTCGCCTCTTTTATGTGGGAAAGAACTAGTAGACAAAAAAAATATTATGATTGATCTCTTCTTGATTATCCATTAGAATTTGAATCCCGTTTTGCATTAAAACGGGATTTTCTTATTTCCATTGAACAAGTCCAACCTTACTCTTCCTCTTTTTGAAGGTCCCGTTGTTTTTTGCCCCAATCAGGATGTCGCTGCTGCTCATGATCCGGATCTTGTCGATTTATATTCCTGTCCTTTTGACTTTTGTCCTCTTTATTTCTATCTCGATCCATAACAAATTGTTTTAATTAACGATAATTTCCATTCTTCTAAATTAAGGTTTGTGCGAAGAGGAAAATCACAAGAAAAAGCTAATAATGATGAAGGCTCCGCCTTTAACTTGACTTAGCTATTTCCTGGACATTTCAGGAACTTCAATTTAATGGAAAAAGTTCCGGTAAAATTATATGTGAGGAGTTGCGTATCTTTGCACTTTGAAAATACAAACTATGTACACTACCGCTTTACAAGCCATTTCGCCCATTGATGGGCGATACGCATCAAGAACATCAAGTCTGGTACCCTATTTTTCTGAAGCGGCCCTTATCCGGTATCGAGTACAAGTGGAGATAGAATATTTTATCGC
>CAYXDM010000175.1:0-4645 GCA_964463595.1 uncultured Aequorivita sp.
CGTCATAAAAACCACTGTGAAGTAGCTTTAAGTTTAATTAAGTCATCCAAACCTTTTGGGTGAATCTAAAAATATTCATCAAAACACGAAAAGTAACCATATCCATCAACATCATTTTTTTCACCCTCCTCATCTTATAGGATAAAAATCAAGACCAAACTTCCGTAAAATAGCTCCAATGTTTTCCAGATCTCTTTTATCCAATGAAGAAATCTTAACCTTCTCCCCTTTCAACCCTCGAGGATGGGATTTACTTGAAGGTCTTTCATAAACAACATCGAGGTTGGACGGGGTATCCAAATTAAATTCGTTACAAATTTTAAGGTACAATTCTTTATCGCCTCGCAGGTCCTCAAATTTTACCACTCGATAATTAAGGCTTTCCATTTTATTTAAGTTTAGGGAAACCACATTCTCAAGACACCATCTAAGGGCAAGTTTTTCTGTATTGGACAACTGATCGATGGCGTCAAGGGCAAAACCGTATTTCTCAAGGACAAGTTCCCGCAATTTCTCTTGTTGCCGAAAACGGCTTAAATCATATAGCCACGGAAACCTTACTCTCTGTTGCGATTCTATTACATCGTATGGATTTCGGATAAGGTGGAGAACAGGAATTTGAAAAGTCTTGTTTATATAATTCGCCGCCAAATTGCAGCGAACGAACTTGATAACAAACCTTTTGGGCACAAAGGGCCACAAATGCCGCTTCCATTTTCGGTTACTGTGTTGGGCAATCCAATTATTATTCACGCGGTTCAGAAAGACCCGTTTCAGGTAATGATGACCTTTCCCTGCATCAATCGCATCTTCAATCCAGTGATCGCATAAAAGATATCCGTTTTGGGTATTAAATTCGTGCTCAGGCTCAAATAGCAAACGATACCTGTGTGGCCTGGCCAGTAGCTCGCAGAGCCAACTTGTTCCACTTCGCGCAGAGCCCACAACTATTATATGTTTATTGAATCTGCCCATCCCTATTCCATCATCCTTTTATAAAGCAATTCGTAAGCGGTTATTTCATATTCCAACGAAAAATTGGAGACTGCATTTTTCCTACCCTCTTTAGCAAGTCGGTTTCTTTCTTGTGGATTCTGTTCCAAACGAAATATCAGTTCTCCCAAGCCTTTGAAATCGTCTACATCGAATAGATATCCCCCTCCATCTTTCAATATAAATTTTGAACCTCCTCCAGAATCTGAGGCCAATACCGGCACGCCACATGCCATGGCCTCTATAATAGAAACAGGCAAACCCTCTTGCCGGGATGCAAGTACAAATAAATCCATTTTCCTATAAATTGCCGGCAAGGAAGAATTTTTTATAAACCCATGGAAATAAACCCTGTGACCCAAAGCATTTGATTTTATAAACCGATCTATCCTTTCCCTGTATTCTTTGTCTTCTTTTCCGTACAGATGGAGTACTATCTTTTCGGGCAATTCCATTAATACCCTTATTATAAAGAGCTGGTTTTTGTTCTTATTGATATTCCCGATGCAGCCTATGTTGAATGTTTCACCGGAAACCCTTACATTGGGTTTAAAAATACTTGTATCTACTCCATGAGAGATAAGAGAGACTTTGTTCCGAAACAAAGAGGAATCAAAATATCGATTCCGCATCTCCGGATTGTCGTAGACAATATGGGTTGAAAAAAAACTTTTCAGTCGCCATGGTCTGGACCAAGTATTGTTTTTTTTTGTGTATAAAAACTTCACACCGGCCAATCTGGTGGCCAAGGCTTCCAGATAATTGGATTTATAATCCCATGAATGGACAATATCTATTCTATTTTTTTTCACCAATCCCCGAAATCTCCATATATCCCTTAGTTTGCTTCCAGACCAGTGGAACAGCAATTGGCGCTCTGCTGGAATTGTTTCGGGAACCAAAGTGGGATAATTCTCTATACAGACAAATGGATCAAAAACCGATTTATCCATTCTTTCAAATAAAGAGATCAGGACGTATTGACTGCCCGCGGTCTTAAAATTGGGGATGGTATAGAGTATTTTAATCTTTCCCATTTATTGAGTACTGACATTATATCATTCCGTGGAAATCACCAAGGTTGACGACTATCCACAAGGGTCTTTATTTTCCACATTTCTTTTTCCAACTCTCAAAATCTATTAAGTTCAGCATTTGAGCCCTAGCCCGTTCCAAATCCTTAAATTCAAAATATGGGTTTTGAAGGGGTAGATCCAAGGAATTAAACAGTGGATATTTCATTTTTGAAACTACTCCCACTCCCCAGTCGGTATCAAAACAAGCAGAATGCAGATCCTTTCGATGACGAAATTTATAAAAGGCCTTCCAAGTAGTGCCATTCCAAAAACCCTCTGCAGGTGAGTTCATAAATCCATAGGACTCCCTGGCGTGAAATTCTGTTGGAGGATTGCAATCGTGCAAAACGATAACACCTGAATCTGTTATAAAATCCAGGGAATTCAATAGATCTTTTTCAACTTGGGCAGCTAGATGAAGGCCATCTATAAAAATAACGTCAAACTTTATATTTGAGGATATATCCAGATTACCTGCCCGCAAGGCCGAAAAGAAAGCATCAGATGTCATTTTAAAATCAACGGGATTTGCTTTAAATTCGATTCCGGGATCTACTGAATACTTATTTTCACATCTAATGCCGTCAAAATTATCCTCAGGATTCCGTACCCCAATTTCCAAATAATTTTCGGCATGGGTTACTTCCACAAGAGTATTAATAATCTCTGTCCTACTGGGCCTTTTTTGGATTTCGATCTTGGTTTTTGATCTCGTTTCCCTGAAATAGGGATCCTTACCAATTCTCTTTCCAATTTTGAAGGAATTCTTGATATCTATTAAAAAATTTTTTACCATACTCAATTTTAAAAATTAAACCCTCTTTGATTTGCTTCGGTTCTGAATTGATACTTTGAAAGGTTTCAAGGTTGGGGTCTAATTCCCTGGTTCTTATACCAAACGGCCAATGTGAGCAACATACTTAACGGATGCGCATATTCCACCATATTCCTTGTTCTGAAATTATTGTAAAAGCGGGCCAACAGTTCCTTTGGCAGGAAGGGATGTAGGTTTTCACCAAATAGATGTTCCTGGAGCCTTTCGTCATTTTCCATCCCGAGAAACTGCAATTCCCAGTTACGCTGGATAAAGGGTTTTCCCATTTTCGCCCTGGCAATCCGCTTTAATTTGTCCGATATGCGAAATGGCAAATTATGTGGGGATTTATTCCTTTCGTAATTGACAAGGTTATAAGGACGCTGGGCTTGCCAGGTAATTCTGGCTACTTGCGGACTCTGTTGTTTGATGTATGCGATCTGCAATTTTCGGTCGGCCAGATATTCCTCCGGGAGGGTGCAGATTAATTTGCATATCCTATCGTCATAATAGGGCACTTGAATGGGATGGGCGGCTTCAAAAATAGCTAGATTTACGGAAGTCCACCGCGGTGCCCAGTTTAGGGATTTAAAAGCCCGGACCTTTGCACTCGGGTTCTCGATCTTTTTTTTGTCCAGCAGGGCCTGCATCCTCCCCTTTAGGTAGTCCTCAAAATTGCCATCCAATTCCCATGTTTTCCATAGGGCATTGGCCAATTCCATTCCTCCACTTCTGATCACTTTTTTATATAAAACCTCTAGTTCCCTGCCGTTGGTGGTTCCTTCAGGTACACCTCTGTCAAAAAGCACATCGCCCCAATGGCCCAGGGAAAATACCCCTTCCATTTTTTTAAGTTCCTCCAGCACCGCCATTTGTCTAGGATGGGTAAACTCTGAATAACATTGATTTAGGTCTGCCAACTCTTGCAACTTCGGCCACAGATATCCTGGTTTTATAGTGAACTCCTTAAACTCAAAATCATATATCTTGGCTATTTTTTTGGCAATACTACTTTCTGGATATCCATTTTTAAAGGAATAGCTGTAGGCGGTAACAGGGTTTTTCAACTTTGAAAATGCAATAGCCTGTGTCCGGCTGTCCAGCCCTCCAGAAATGGGAAGCAGCACTGGATTATTTCCGGCCTGTTCCTTACATATTGTTTCAAATAGATCGGTAAATTCGGCAAGTGCGGTTTCAAAGCTAATATCCCGAGGAGTATAATGCCATGTAAACCAAGGTTTCGTTTCGACCAGAAACCCCTCCTTATCAATGGTATTTTCCGTAGCAGGCGGAAGGACTTTTAGATCCTTCCAATACGAATCCGTATCCAAAAAAAAACCAGTGGCAGCAAAGATGCAGATGGCTTTTTTGTCGAGTTCGTGCGGCGCATTGACCTTTACGAACTCTTGGTGAGCCGGGATGATAGGGGTTTTGATGGTCTTCAAGATGGGTTGGTTGGTTTGGAGTGTTAAATATAGAAAAAATAAACTCCCCGTCCGCAAGCGGACACCCCTCTTTGAAAAAGAGGGGAGCAATTTGAAACTATTATCATATCCTAGTTAAAATTTAAATTTTAACCAAGAAAAACAAAAAGCTTCTCCCTTTTTAAAAGGGAGATGTCCGCTAGCGGACAGAGGGTTTTTTTACCCCAAAACCCTATAATACAACTCCTCCATCCCACCGATCATCTGCTCTTCCGAGTGTTGTTGCTCTACTTTTTTTCTTGCGGCCAACCGTACTTCCAGGATTTTAGAAATAGGTA
>CAYXDM010000176.1:0-4636 GCA_964463595.1 uncultured Aequorivita sp.
ATTTTCGTACGGTATGTGGCATAAAGATTTTGGGCCATTGCACAGCCCATCCCACTTTGTTTATTGAAAGCAACGGTCGGTTTTAGCGATAAAACCTTTTAACCAGTGAACCTAATCCAACACCTGCAAGATGAGTTTTTTTAAAAAAATATTTTCCAAAGAGAAAAAGGAAACCCTCGATAAGGGACTAGAAAAATCAAAGACCTCTTTTTTTGACAAGCTGAGCAAGGCCGTTGCCGGAAAGAGCAAAGTTGATGACGATGTGCTGGACAATTTGGAAGAGGTTCTGGTTTCAAGTGATGTGGGGGTCAACACTACCTTGAAGATAATCGACAGGATTGAGGATCGCGTATCTCGCGACAAGTATCTGGGCACCGATGAACTCAACAAGATCCTCAGGGAAGAAATTGCCGGATTGCTGAGCGAGATCGATGCCGGTAATGCAACAGAGTTTGAAATTCCCTCCGGCAAAAAACCTTATGTGATCATGGTCGTGGGCGTTAATGGCGTGGGGAAAACAACTACCATAGGAAAGTTGGCCTTCCAATTCAAGAAGGCGGGAAAAAAGGTGGTTCTCGGAGCCGCCGATACCTTCCGTGCCGCGGCGATTGATCAATTGCAGATTTGGGCAGACCGAACTGAGGTGCCAATCGTAAAACAAAATATGGGCAGCGATCCTGCCAGCGTTGCCTTTGATACCATAAAGAGCGCCGTGAACCAAAATGCGGATGTGGTGATTATCGATACCGCCGGCCGCCTACACAACAAAGTGAACTTGATGAACGAGCTCACAAAAATCAAAAGAGTGATGCAAAAGGTTATTCCCGATGCTCCCCACGAAGTTCTTTTGGTACTTGATGGCTCCACTGGCCAGAACGCTTTTGAACAGGCAAAGCATTTTACGGCCGCAACGGAGGTCACTTCATTGGCAGTTACAAAGTTGGATGGCACCGCAAAGGGCGGGGTTGTAATTGGCATTAGCGACCAGTTTCAAATTCCCGTAAAGTATATAGGTGTGGGTGAGGGCATGGAAGATCTACAGGTCTTCAATAAATTTGAATTTGTGGATTCTTTTTTTAAATGACGTTGATCGGAAATATTTGGTTTAAGCCAGAGTGAGTCAAGACTGGAGCCGTGGCTATTCAGTTCTACAAGCTTCTTAAATGACCGGAGCTCCATTAAAAACCTGAAACTCAAAACCTGAAACCTGAAACCTGAAACTCAAACCCTGAACCAGAACCGCCAACTACAAACTGCCCACCAAAGAGCTGCGATCCATAATGTCGGGTTTTTCAATACCCATCAAATGAAGGATTGTGGGCGCTATATCACTTAAAATCCCGTTTCTTACCGATTTTATTGCATCATCCACAATAATTATGGGTACAGGGTTGGTAGTATGGGCCGTATTTGGCGAGCCGTCTGGATTCACCATAGTTTCGCTGTTGCCGTGATCTGCCAGGATGATAGTTGCATAATGGCTCTTCAGGGCTTGTTCCACCACGGTCTTTGCACATGTATCCACGGTTTCGCACGCTTTTATGGCCGCCCCAAAATCTCCGGTATGACCTACCATATCCGGATTTGCGAAGTTTAAACAAATAAAATCGGCTGTTTCATTTTCTATTTCCGGCAAGATCATATCGCGAATATCAAAAGCGCTCATTTCGGGCTTAAGGTCGTAGGTGGCCACTTTGGGTGAGGGGCAAAGAATTCTTTTTTCGCCTTCAAACTGAAGTTCCCTACCTCCGGAAAAGAAAAAGGTTACGTGGGGATACTTCTCGGTTTCGGCAATCCGGATTTGTTTCTTCCCGTTCTTTTCCAATATTTCCCCCAGGGTGGTATGTAGATTTTCTTTGTTATAGATTACATGGATATTGCCAAAGGATTGATCATAATTGGTCAGGGTCACAAAATAAAGTGGCAGGGTACGCATCCCAAATGCGTCATGATCCTTTTGTGTCAAAACTTCTGTGAGCTGTCTGCCGCGATCGGTCCTAAAGTTGAAGAAGATCACAACATCGTCCTTGGTAATGGTCGCAACAGGATTGTTATCCGGATCCATCATTACAATGGGTTCCAGGAATTCATCGGTGATCCCTTCAGCATAACTTTCCTCTATACTTTGAAGAGCGTCGTGCGAAGGCTTTCCTTTGCCGAACAGTAAAAGATCATAGGTTTTTTTCACCCGTTCCCATCTTCTATCCCGATCCATGGCGTAATAGCGCCCAATAAGTGTAGCTAATTTCCCCCCCGTTTTTTTCAGGTCGTGCTGTAGTTCTTTGATAAAACCTTTTCCTGAATGAGGATCTACATCCCGACCGTCGGTAAATGCGTGGACGTATATATCTTTTAAACCCTGGGCCTGTGCTTCGTGCAATAATCCTTTTAAATGATCGATATGCGAATGGACGCCTCCGTTGGAAACCAAACCTATAAAATGGATGCGTTTATTGTGGGATTTGGCATATCCAAATGCTTTTTTTAGCTCCGGTTCATCTTTTAGGGTGCCATTTGTTATCGCCATGTTTATTTTGGCCAAATCCTGGTACACGATCCGGCCTGCCCCCAAATTCATGTGGCCCACCTCGCTATTTCCCATTTGTCCTTCGGGAAGACCTACGTTCATTCCATCGGTAAGCAATTGGGCATTTGGATATTTTTTATAAAGAGAATCAATAAAAGGAGTTTTTGCTTGTGCCACTGCCGAAACTGCTGGATCTTGTGCGATTCCCCATCCATCGAGAATCATTAAAAGGACTTTCTTTTTCATAGATGCAAAGATACAAAGGGTTTTTGAAGTATGCGGTGTTCAGTGGTCGGTCTCAGTGGTGGATGTCTAATGTTCGCCATCCTACATTCCGCACCCCATACCCGGCTCTTACCGTCTTCTATTCGGCAACAGCGGTGGCGGTTCTCCCGAAAACGGATTCCAGCGGCTGATGCTCTTGGCTTCCATTCCAGCGGCCCGTATTACGGCGCGGTCGCCATAGCGTTCGCGCATTTTGTCCATTGCGTGATACAGGTTCACTATTTTTTCATTGTCGTCGAACAGGTCGATTTGATATCCGCCTTCCACCAAATGGCTGAATTTAACGCCCACCATCCGGACCAATAACCGTCTTTGGTATAGTTTTTTGTAAAGTTCCATAATTACCGGAATGATTTTGTGGTCCGCCGAACTATATGGGATCTTCTGTTGTATGCTGTGAGTCTGAAAGTCTGAATATCGGATCTTAAAGGAAACACAGGCCGTCAGTTTATTGCCTCGACGCAACTGGAATACCAGATTTTCGGCCATTGCCAGAATGATGCCCTGGAGTTTTTTTACATCGGTAGTGTCCCTATCGAAAGAACGTTCGGTAGAAATGGATTTGCGCTCGGTGTATTGTGCCACAGGTGTATTGTCTATGCCATTGGCCTTTTGCCAGATAGTTTGTCCGTTTTTTCCAAATACTTTCGCCATCATCTCGACGGGCATTTCCTGGACGGTCTTGATCTGTTTTATTCCCAGATCACAAAAAGTGCGATAGGTGGCCTCGCCCACCATGGGGATTTTGTTGACCGCAAGCGGAGAGAGAAATGGTTTTTCCGTACCCTGGGAAACATAGAGTTGGTTGTTGGGTTTTGCCTCGCCCGTGGCTATTTTTGAAACAGTCTTGTTTGTTGAAAGCCCAAAGGAAATAGGTAATCCGGTTTCTTTCATTATGCGTTGTCGCAATTCTGAAGCCAGTTTTTTGCAACCAAAAAACTTGTCCATTCCGGTAAGGTCGATATAGAATTCATCCACTGATGATTTTTCAAATAACGGAACGCTTTCCCTGATTATATCGGTGACGATTTCTGAAAATTTGCTGTACGTTCCCGCATCTCCACGGATTACAACGGCTTCGGGACATAATTGCCGGGCCATTTTCATGGGCATTGCGGAATGGATGCCGAATTTTCGTGCCTCATAACTGCAGGAAGCCACAACTCCACGATCGCTGGTGCCGCCTATAAGAACAGGTTTGCCAATGAGCTTGCTGTCCAACAAACGTTCGCAGGACACAAAAAAAGTATCCAAATCCATATGTACTATGTTTCGGCTCTCGTTCTTGATGTCTCCCATTGGACTGTAGTTTTCTACGTGCAAAGTAAATTGAATCAATGCGGAAAAAAAAGCAATCGGCAAGAAAAATTGGAATGTTTCCAATATCAGAAGATATGGAAAGAAGACGTTTACAAAAATCAAGAACGCTAAAATAAGGTGGAAGAGGGTCAAGTGGGTTTATGATTTTTATCTTAGTCATGAAGTTACTCCTCATAACTAAATAGTTATGGGAACGCAAATTCTCAAAAAATTCATGATCGGAATTCTTGGAGGCTAAATATATTTTGAACACTTTCGATGAAAATCTCCCAAATATGTTCAATTTGGAATATTTCCAATAGCTATAAGCTTGCTTCCAACGGAGCCGCTATTCAGAATTAAGAGACAAAGGCTTAAATATGATTTAAATCATATGCTGTTCAGAAGTGAGCTTGTATTTTTAGGAACTATCAATCGATTCTTTAATGTCTTAAATTTCAAAGCCTTACGTCTGCATAATTCATTTTTTTGCAAATCTATATTCATATCAGGGCGTTAGGACTA
>CAYXDM010000177.1:0-4464 GCA_964463595.1 uncultured Aequorivita sp.
TGCGAAGAGAGCCCGCAGAAAAAAGGTTCTTAAACAGGCCAAAGGATACTTTGGAAGACGTAAAAATGTCTGGACGGTAGCGAAGAATGCCGTGGACAAAGCCATGCTTTATTCATACCGTGACCGTCGGGCCAAGAAGAGAAATTTCCGATCCCTCTGGATCACCCGGATTAATGCGGGAGCCAGACAGCACGGGATGTCCTATTCACAGTTTATGGGCAGTTTAAAGAACAGTGGAATCGAACTTAATCGAAAGGTACTTGCCGATCTGGCAATGAACCATCCTGAAGCGTTTGCAGCCATTGTGAAAAAAGTAAAATAAAACATAAACTATATTATTTCGCCTAAGAAGCCGTCTCAATAACTAAATTGGGACGGTTTTTTTATTCCAGAGCCCCGGTAGCGTAAGTTTTCATTATATTAGTAAAAAGACTTTCCACATGCGCCCAAGCGGATTTCTACTTTTTTTAGCTCTCGTTATTTCAGGAAGCCCCCTTTACGCCCAATCCAAAACAGGCAAACACTATAAGATTGACCGTTATGACAGGATTTATATGCCCATGGGAAAAATATCCTTTGCAGATAGGTTGGTTGAATACACCGTGGGAGATCCACCACCGATCAAAAAATATACAGATGGGGCCCAATGCCTGCACGAACCGGATTACACCAACTATCACACTCCAAATTTTGTTTCCCTAGGGTGTGGCGGAACCCTAGTGGTGGAATTTATCGATAATGGTTTTATGAATCTTCCTGGGGACGATCTCTATATTTTTGAGGTAGGCCCTTCCAGGGAATCAGCAAAAATTGAAATCTCGGAAAATGGAAAGGATTGGATATACGCCGGCACCATATCAGGTGGAAAATCCTCCCTTGACCTAAGCCAAGAAGGGATTGCCACGGACGTGGTGTTCTATTTCCTCAAAATTACCGACCTTGAAGACCTCTGTAGAAGCATAAGTGCCGGGGCGGACATTGATGCCATTGGAGCGATAAACAGCGTCATTAAAGTAACAATAGCTGCGGACGTGTTATTCGATGTTGCCAGATATGAGCTCAGGGAAGAGGCAATAGGAAGCATTGATTCCTTAATTGAAACGATCCAAAAGGTAGATAAGGCCACTATTTTGATGGAAGGACATACAGATAGTGACGGTGCCGAGGAAATGAACCTTGAACTCTCCAAAAATAGATGTTTATCCGTAAAACAGCGACTGATGGAAGCACTAGGGCCCAAGGGTTATGATTATGACATTATCCCATACGGTGAAAGCAAACCATTAGTACCAAATGACACACCTGCCAACAAACAGCTTAACCGCCGGGTTGAAATTACCGTTTTGCCCCCCAAGGATTATTATGAAGGTATTTCCGGGAATTAGGTCTTTTGCTTTTTCTTTTTTGCGGCCGGAAAAAGTACATTGTTCAATATAAGCCTATATCCCGGAGAGTTTGGATGCAAGGCCAATTCGGTGGGCGCATCCCCTACCCTGTGCTGATAATCCTCCGGATCATGGCCGCCGTAAAAGGTGAAGAATCCCTTTCCCTTAATTCCGTGGATATAGCGGGCTTCACCATTAGTCTTGTTTTCCCCCATTACCAGAACATTTGCTTTTACCTGATCCCTGGCAAAGGCGGTAGTCTGCCCCATAAAACCCTTCACCAGAGCGGTGTGGTTCTGGCAGAGCATGGTAGGAATCGGATCCCATTTGGCAGAGAAATCCATAAGCGTAAAATAGTCTGATTCCTTCATCACATTTCGCTTATCCGTGGTGTCGATACTGGAAAATTCATAGACCATGGGGCTACGTTCCAGGATAAAATCTGTAAAGGCAAAAGTTTTTCCATAATCAATCTTACTCTGGTAGTTTGGTTCGCTAGGATCTCCATCAAACATGGGTTCGCAGATATCCACCCCTTCAGCAGATAGGGCTATGTCAAAACTATCCGTAGCGCTGCACATGGCAAACATAAAGCCGCCACCCACCACATAATCACGGATCTTTTGGGCTACTGCCAGCTTTGCTTGCGAAACCTTAGAATATCCGAGCTCGGCGGCCAATGCCTCCGCTCGATTCTTTTCCTCAATATACCAAGGCGCAGATCGATAGGCCCTGTAAAATTTTCCGTATTGGCCCGTAAAATCCTCATGGTGAAGGTGCAACCAGTCATACAAGATCAATTGGTCGCCCAGGACTTCCTTATCATAAACAACGGTATAGGGAATTTCTGCGTAGGTCAGGACCATGGTAACAGCGTCGTCCCACGGAAGATTGCTTTTTGGGGAATAGACGGCGATTTTTGGCGCTTTCTCCAGCACTACGGCGTCCATATTTTTTGAAGGACTGCTGATTTCATTGAGGATCTGCTCGGTCTTACTATCAGAAATCACCTCAAAGGAAACCCCGCGGATCTGACATTCCCTCTGGATTTCTGGGGTATCGGGCATCAAAAAAGAACCTCCGCGATAGTTCAACAACCAATTCACCTTAAGTTGTTTCTCCAAAACCCAATAGGTCAACCCATAGGCTTTTAGATGTTCCTTCTGAAATTCGGCATCCATCGGGATTAAAATATAGGAAGCAGACGCCTTAAAGGAAAAAACAAATAGAAAAATGGCAACAATATATCTAGTCATAGAATTCAATTCCATTAGAATTTCCGAATCAGAGCAAATATAGGAACAATTCCCAAGCCAAAGTGAAGAACTGGGATCCAAGTAAAAAGCCGACCTTTATTTCTGGACGTAGCACATGGGGCCAAAATATGGTATTGCCAATCCAGATGAGTTACACGACGATAAACTATAAAAACCTATCAATCTTGAGGCATTAGTATCTGCAGACTTCAGAATGATGCACCCAAAAAATTAAGATCCAAGCCTTTCAACAAGAACGTTTTCACGCCGGAATATTATACAAACTTTTCCAGATCAGCGGCATCAATCGAATTATGTGATTGGGAATAGACAGCATCGCCCCCTTTGATAACGATAAGTTGGGGACTTTCATGACGCACCTTGAATTTTGCCGCGATTTCATCTGAAATTTTCCGGTGGGCCAACAGATCAAGGAAATAAAGTTCAATCTGTTCTCCGGTCAATTGAAATTCCCTTTCAAAACTCTTTAACACTCCCCTACTCACTCCGCACCTTGTGGAGTGCTTAAAAATTGCGACCGGCATCTCCTTGGACTGCTCCACAATCTGATCCAATTGTTCCATCTGGACCAAAACCTTCCACTTGACATTATTGTCTTCTTCCGTGGAATCATCCACCGAAGCTTTAAATCTTTTCCAGAACCCCATAATTATTTTCTTTTCGCAATATTACAAGTTTTCCAGATAACTCTCTTAATTAAGGCCACGCAAGAATGTTAATCCCGTCATAATGTCTGTTAAACCAACAATATCAGCAGACAAGATGTCTTAATTTTAGAATGGCTAAGAAATTGAAACACGCCTACGGAATTCAAGCTTTTCTGAAATTTCAACACTCACGAACTAAAACAAGGAGCAACTTAATAATATATCCATGAACTTCAACAATTTTACAATAAAAAGTCAGGAGGCGATACAGCAGGCCCAACAAATTGCCCAAGGATATGGCAACCAACAAATAGAAAACGAACATATCCTAAAGGCCATTTTTGAGGTGGATGAGAATGTAATCCCCTTTATCCTCAAAAAATTGAACGTAAATATCCCTATACTGAAACAAGTCCTCGATAAACAAATAGAAAGTTTTCCACGGGTGACCGGTGGGGAGATCATGCTTTCGCGCGAAGCGAATAAAATGGTTATTGAGGCCGCCAACATTGCCAAAAAAATGGAGGATGAATTTGTTTCCATCGAGCATTTGCTCTTGGCCATATTAAATTCAAAAAGTGCGATAGCCCAAAGTCTAAAAGACCAGGGCGTAACGGAAAAAGGAATGAAGGCTGCCATACAGGAACTTAGGGGTGGCGAAAAAGTGACATCGCAAAGTGCGGAGGAAACCTATAATTCCTTGAACAAATATGCCAGAAACCTCAATCAATTGGCCCGCGACGGAAAGCTGGATCCTGTAATTGGCCGGGATGAGGAGATCAGAAGAATCTTACAGATCCTATCCCGAAGGACCAAAAACAACCCGATGTTGGTCGGCGAACCGGGAACCGGAAAAACCGCA
Source organism: uncultured Aequorivita sp. (assembly GCA_964463595.1). Taxonomy (GTDB): domain Bacteria; phylum Bacteroidota; class Bacteroidia; order Flavobacteriales; family Flavobacteriaceae; genus Aequorivita. The sequence goes on from CAYXDM010000177.1 coordinate 4,172, forward strand.
ATAGCTGAGGGTCTGGCCCATAGGATCGTGGACGGCGACGTACCGGAAAACCTAAGGACAAAACAGATATTTTCCCTGGATATGGGGGCCCTTATTGCAGGAGCAAAATACAAGGGTGAATTTGAGGAACGACTCAAAGCAGTTATCAAGGAGGTAACCTCAAGCGATGGCGACATAGTATTGTTCATCGACGAGATACATACTTTGATCGGTGCAGGGGGCGGACAGGGCGCAATGGATGCGGCAAACATACTGAAACCTGCCCTGGCCAGAGGGGAATTGAGAGCAATTGG
>CAYXDM010000178.1:0-4434 GCA_964463595.1 uncultured Aequorivita sp.
ATATGTACACCGATCAGCAAAAAGAGATTGCCGCCTTTGCCAAAGCATTTTCCCACCCGGCGCGAGTGGCCATTTTACAACGACTTTTTAAAATGGATGCTTGTTATTGTGGGGATTTATCAGACGAAATTGGATTGGCCCAACCCACAATCTCTCAGCATTTAAAGGAGCTAAAAATAATAGGGCTCATTAAAGGATCCGTGGAAGGAACAAAGGTCTGTTATTGTATAGACAACGGAAACTGGGTAAAAATGAAGGAACTCTTGCACCGATTATTGGATCAGGACGTTCCGAAAAATGATTGTTGCTGATTTTTTTATAAAATCAATCGTTCATTCGCAATAAAAAATATAAAAAATGAAATTATCGGAAATTAAAAACAGATTACAGCAATTGGAAACCATAGCCTTCCAAATGCCCAATGGCGAGTTGGTGCCAAGCCACTTTCACGTAACAGAGATCGGTAAAGTCACCAAACATTTTATCGACTGTGGCGGAACCGTAAGAAATGAGGAAGTGGTGAATTTCCAGCTTTGGAGCGCCAATGATTATAACCACAGACTACATCCGGAAAAATTGATGCACATCATTGAACTTTCCGAACGTGTCCTGGGAATGGGGGATTTGGAAATCGAAGTGGAATATCAAGCCGAGACGATTGGAAAATTCGGGCTTGATTTTGACGGAAAAAATTTCGTGCTAACCCAAAAACAAACAAATTGCCTAGCGAAAGATCAATGCGGCATCCCCGTGGAAAAACCAAAAGTAAGACTGTCCGAAATGCAGGCCGGATCTTCTTGCACCCCTAGCGGTGGCTGTTGTTAAGATGAAAATTGAACCTCAAGAAAAAATGGATTCGACAAAATCAAACCTATTTTCAGGAATAGAAACAACTATCAAGGCATTAAATTCTCGAACTATTTCGAAGGAACGCAAAACAGTTTTAAAGCCCTTAATAGATTTTATCCGGTCGAAAGCGGGAAACAAACAGGAAATCAGGATAAATTTCATCTGTACCCACAATTCTCGCAGAAGCCATTTGGCGCAGGTCTGGGCACAAACCTTAGCATATTATTTTAACATCAAAAACGTATTTTGCTATTCAGGTGGCACGGAGGCTACGGCACTTTTCCCGATGGTTGCTGAAACTTTGCAAAATTCCGGTTTTAAAGTTGGGATAATTTCAGAAGGCAACAATCCTGTTTACTACATTAAATACGCTGACAATGAGCCTCCTATTATCGGATTTTCAAAAAAATTTGATGATGGTTTTAATCCAAAATCTGAATTTGCCGCAATTATGACTTGCGATTCAGCAAGTGAAGCATGTCCATTCGTTCCAGGGGCGGAAACCCGTATTCCAATCACTTTTGAGGATCCCAAAATTTTTGACAACACTCCTCAACAAAAAGAAAAATACAAAGAAAGAAGTCTGCAGATTGCTACGGAGCTATTCTACGTTTTCTCTCAAATAAATGCATAGCATGGCCACAAAAAAATTAAGCTTTTTAACCCGAAACCTTACTTTATGGATTTTTATCGCCATGGCGATTGGAGTGGGGCTTGGGTATTTCATCCCTACTTTCCCTGATTTTATAAACTCGTTCAGTAGCGGAACAACCAATATTCCCATTGCAATCGGGTTGATCCTGATGATGTATCCGCCTTTGGCGAAAGTCGATTATGCGCTATTGCCAAAAGTTTTCAAAAACACAAGAATCCTCTCCATTTCACTTATCCTAAACTGGGTCATGGGACCGGTTTTGATGTTTTTATTGGCCATCACATTTCTGCGTGATTATCCGGAATATATGGTAGGCGTTATCTTGATCGGCTTGGCGCGTTGTATTGCAATGGTTTTGGTATGGAATGACTTGGCCGAAGGCAATAGCGAATACGGTGCGGGTCTGGTAGCACTAAACAGTGTGTTCCAGGTTTTCGCCTATAGTTTTTATGCTTGGATCTTTATCACGGTTCTTCCGCCCTATTTCGGATTTGAGGGAGCTATTGTTGATATTTCAATTGGCACGGTCGCGGAAAGTGTAGCTATTTATTTGGGACTGCCCTTTTTATTGGGAATTTTAAGTCGCGTAATTTTAGTGAAACTAAAAGGAGAAGAGTGGTACACACAAAAGTTTATCCCAACCATTTCACCCCTGACGTTGATCGCGCTCTTATTTACCATCATCATTATGTTTTCGCTCAAGGGGGAACTGATTGTAGAAATCCCGATGGATGTTCTCATTATTGCCGTTCCTCTTATCATCTATTTTAGTTTGATGTTTATCATTAGCTTTTTCTTCACCAAAGCCATGGGCGCTTCGTATGAGGAAAACGCAGCGGTATCGTTTACGGCAGCAGGAAATAATTTTGAATTGGCGATTGCCGTTGCCATAGCGGTTTTCGGACTGAATTCGGGACAGGCTTTTGCAGGGGTAATTGGGCCATTGGTGGAAGTGCCGGTTCTGATCTTTTTGGTTCGAGTTTCGTTTTGGTTAAAGAAAAAATATTATGGAAAAACCAGTGTTTTTAATCCTTGATTATCTGGGCATTTTCGGGATATGAGGAATGTATTTTTTCGGAAGATAAGATTTTTTCATATCCAACCACTAAACCATCCGTGAGGTTTTTCAATATTTAAAGTTTAAAAATACTTAGCTTTGTTTCGGTGAATTTTATCAATCAGGTAGAAATACACATCTGATTTCAACCACATAAGTCCAATTCAAAAAGCACATTCCTTTAGTCAAATTCTTTTATGTCCATAGAAGTCAAGAATATCAGCAAATTGTACGGTGAGCAAAAGGCGCTGGACAATGTTTCCTTTTCAATTGGGAAGGGAGAAATAGTGGGTTTTTTGGGGCCGAATGGTGCCGGAAAATCCACGATGATGAAAATTCTGACCACCTACCTTTCCCCTTCGGAAGGGGTTGCTTTTGTGAACGGTTTTGAGGTAGGAAAGGCGGATATCCAAATCAAAAAGAGTGTGGGATATCTGCCCGAGCACAATCCACTATACTTGGAAATGTTCGTTCGCGAGTATCTTTTTTTCAATGCTGGAATTTATAGGATTTCAAAAGATGAAGTCGAAAAAGTAATCGCAAAAACTGGACTGACTTCCGAAGCAAACAAAAAAATAAGCCAACTTTCAAAAGGCTATAGACAGCGTGTGGGCCTCGCGTGCGCCTTGTTGCACGATCCTGACGTTTTGATTCTGGACGAACCTACTACTGGACTGGATCCAAACCAGTTGATCGAAATTAGAAATTTGATAAAAAATGTAGGGAAAGAAAAAACGGTATTACTTTCCACACACATCATGCAGGAAGTGGAGGCAATTTGCGACCGGGTGATCATTATAAACAAAGGGGAAATCGTTCTCGATAAAAAATTGGAGGAATTAAAAAACAGCAAACAGCAAATCATTGAAGTGGAGTTTGATTACCGCGTTGAGGAAATTGCACTGCAACAGCTGCCCAAAATCGGAAAAATAGAAAATTCAGTCGGTTTTGTATATCAGTTGTATTTTGAAACCGATGAGGATATGCGCGGAATGGTCTTCGATTTTGCACACGACAATGGATTGAAAATCCTTCAGTTGCACAATAAGAACACAACCTTGGAAAAGCTTTTTGGGGAATTGACGGTTTAAAATTGGCCCTTAATGCGCGGATAGATAGTTATGAGTTATGAGTTATGAGTGCAGATGATGGAAATTCAGGTGATCGAGCTTATGGAACCCTCCTTACCCAAGACGACAAGCCTTTATTTAAAATTGACAATATTCGTGAATTCGTGGCAAAACAGGTTTATTCAAAAATAAGTCTGCCACGGTATAGTTCCTGAACTTCCACAATTGGGGGACGGTTTTTTGAGATCACGTCGCCCACACTTACTATTTTTCCTTTTATCGATTGCTGTGGATTTACCACCATTGGCCCCGAGCTTCGGTGGTAAATGTCCAAATGCTGCACGACCAGTTCTTTCGAATATATTCTGCAATCGCCCGCATACAGTCCAAAAGAGGCACGTTCGGCCCTTCCCCTTAGGTAAAATTTCGACAATCCGTTGGCAACAACATATAAATTTTCTACATCTAGGTCCAGATTGAAATCTCCATCGGCCTGATAGTCTCCTGACGTATTAAAATCTTCCGAAAAAAGAGCCAATTCTGGAAACCTTAAAACCCCGATACTCTTTATTGGATAACCGGTACTGCTCCTTAGTTCCGTAATATTCGGAGCGGTGACATATACCTTCGTAATTCCGTAGTCGCGTACCAAATTGCAGGAATTGTTGTCGCGAATTTCCAATTTCCCATCCTTCACGGAAACTCTTACATCGTCGATCAAATTTGAACCCGACTCTACTATTACTTTCAGTTTTTCTCCTTGTTGGACAAACAGTTTTACCCGATCCCACACCAAAATCTTT
>CAYXDM010000179.1:0-2680 GCA_964463595.1 uncultured Aequorivita sp.
TGGCCATGCCCAGATGGGTTGGGGCGGTGGCATGGAGCACACCACAATTTCCTTTATGGGAAGTCTTGGTAGGAGCCTAATTGCCCACGAATTGGGCCATCAATGGTTTGGCAATAAAGTTACTTGCGGCAGTTGGCAAGATATTTGGCTCAACGAAGGATTTGCTACCTATATGGAGGGATTGGTGGTGGAAAACATAGATGGAGATGCCAGCTTTAAAAATTGGAAAGAGGAACAAGTGAATAACATTACTTATTATCCCGGTGGATCCGTATATGTTCCGGCCCAAGATACGACCTCAGTGGATCGTATTTTTCACGGGCGGCTATCCTATGACAAGGGTTCCATGGTAGTGCATATGCTAAGAAAGAAATTGGGAGATGCCGATTTTTTCCAAGGGGCCACTAACTATCTCAATGATCCCGCCCTAGCTTTTGGCTATGCCAGGACCGAGGACCTTATTAGGGTTATGGAAACGACAAGCGGACAAGATCTGACGGAATTTTTTAATGATTGGATTTATGGCGAAGGCTATCCCAGCTATACCATCAAGTGGAACCAACAAAATAACGAAGAAATAAATATAAAGATTTCCCAGTCACAAAGTCATCCGTCCGTTTCATTCTTTGAAGCCCCGGTATCCTTACGGTTAATGGGCGTACAAGGGGAAACCCTGGATCTGGTATTGGAAAATACGGCAAGTCCACAATACTTTCAGATTCCCATTGACTTTACGGTCCAATGGGTTCAATTTGATCCAGATAGCGATCTGATTTCCAAAAATAACAATGTTGTATTGGGAACTTCAAACCTTGAATATGATCAAGAAATAGTCCTGTTTCCCAATCCAACCTCCGGAATTGTCCATATTCAAAATCCAAATGCCATAAAAATAGCGTTCATAAGAATCTACAATACACTGGGACAGTTAGTGGAGAGCGGAGAATTTTCAGGTACTCTGGATTTATCAGGTATGGCACAGGGTATCCATTTTATCCAGTTGGAAACTTCGAAGGGCGTAATCAATGAAACTGTCATAAAGAAATAAGGTTATACGTAATAACCATTAATCTTTTCATTTTTTTCCTTGGCCATAAAATGTCATAAAATAAATGGAGTCCTTGTTTCCGGCCAATTTTTTTTGCAAGGTTGAAAAGATTACTTTTGCGCTCTAATTTCTAGTAAAAATAAATGAGTCCATTTGCTGTCAAGGCTATCCAGCTTCTTTTAAGCTTGTCCCTATTAATTGTATTGCACGAATTGGGACATTATATTCCCGCCAAAATATTTAAAACACGAGTTGAGAAATTCTATCTCTTTTTCGATGTAAAATTCTCACTTTTCAAAAAGAAAATAGGTGAAACGGTTTATGGCATTGGGTGGCTCCCTTTGGGCGGTTATGTGAAAATTTCCGGCATGATAGATGAGAGCATGGATAAGGAACAGATGGCCCAACCCCCACAACCGTGGGAATTTAGGAGTAAACCAGCCTGGCAGAGACTGATTATTATGCTTGGGGGGGTTACCGTCAATATTATAGTTGGTTTTGTAATTTACATGGGGATTTTATATGTCTATGGGAAAAATATTACGACCCATGAAGACATCCCACAGGGATTTGCCGTTGCCGAGCAATTTCAGGAATATGGATTTCGAAATGGCGATCAAATTTTAAAGGTGAATGGAGAGCCCTTTGAGGATGTGCTTGAAATCAACCGATATCTCTTTCTTCGTGACGTCTCTACGGTTGAAGTCCGGCATACGGACGGCTCGATCGAAACCATTTCGGTTCCGGAAGATGCAGGGATAAAAATGTTCCAACAGGATATACTCTTCCCATTTACCCCGCGCTACGCTCCGATTTTGGATTCGATAAGGCCCGGTTTTCCGGCCGAGAATGCAGGTGCCATGGTGGGCGATAGGATTGTTTCGATAAATGGGCAACCCGTGGAATATTTGGATGAATTTCAAAAGATCGCTGAAGCAAGCAAGGATAGGGAAAATATACTGATAGTTGAACGCGGGACTCAATTGGACACATTAAAAATTACCCCAAATGAAGAGGGAACCTTTGGGGTCATCTTTTCCAGAGATGAACTAATATCGCAATTAGGCCAAACAGAAGTGAAGTATTCCCTTGGAGAAAGTATTATTGGTGGGTTTGGATACGGCTACAATACCTTAAAGGATTACGCTTCACAATTCAAATATGTGTTCACCAAGAAAGGGGCCACACAAGTGGGCGGTTTTGGAGCTATTGGCAATTTATTCCCTGCCGAATGGAACTGGCAAAGCTTCTGGGCAACCACCGCCTTGATATCAATCATACTTGCCTTTATGAACATTCTGCCCATTCCCGCACTGGATGGAGGCCACGTCGCTTTTCTTATATATGAAATGGTTACGGGAAGAAAGCCAGGGGATAAATTTATGGAATACGCCCAAATGGTAGGCTTCTTTATCTTGATAGCCCTTGTATTGTTTGCAAATGGAAACGACATTTACCGATGGCTATTTGAATAGTCAACGCAATAAGTTTACAATAACACATAACCCCGTCCAAAAAAGTACGGGGTATTTTTATAACCTGTTTGAATCGAGGGATAATGGAACCGATTCCTATCAAATAAAAAGGTCGGACCAGACTTTGTGCAAGCCCGACCCAACCTATCAAATTCGG
>CAYXDM010000179.1:2780-4426 GCA_964463595.1 uncultured Aequorivita sp.
ACAAAACTATTCCTTCACCAGCTTTTGGGTAACGATCCCTTGGGCAGTGTTCAGTCTGATATAATAAATTCCGGATTGGAGACTTGATACTGCCAGATCCATTTCCGTTTTATTCACATCAGACACTTTTAGCACCTGTTTTCCAGCGGCGTCGAGAACACTAATACTGCGAATGTTATTTTCTACGCTATTAACGGTTACAAATTCCGAGGACGGATTGGGGTAAATTTGAATGGTATCGGCATCAAAATTTAAGTCAGTGGTTTCCAGAGGACGGGTGTGATATATATAGGTAAAATCGCCTGCATACACCAAATTCCCTTGTTCATCCTCGGTGTGCCACCGATGGAGAGTTACCAAGTTCGCCATTTCCAGCAGAATTCCCCTCTCCAGACTGTACTCTGGATTTATGGGCAAAGCAATTTGATCGATAGAAATATCCAGGTCATAATCAAATTCCCTTTTGATCGTGACCTTGTTTCCAATTTTGGTTTCCCATCTCACACAGTTTTTTTGGTCATCATAATAGAACAATTCTACCGAAGCACTGTCCCAGGAAGACCCGTTCCAGAAGGATTTGTTTGAGGATAGCATGGTACCATCAGAGTTATACAGATTCACTATTTTCCAGGATTTCTCCCAGGAATTGGAATCCAATTTCTCATGTACAAGTTCTTCAACAACCTTCCCCTCCTCATTATAAGTCAAGGCGCCGGTCTCTACCAAATCAGTTCCTCCCATAAGGAATTCCCAGTTTGTAAGCCTATTGTCAAGGTAGTGGTATTTGTAAACCCCACCCAGGGTAAAATTAGTTCTTCCAAAACCATGGTAACTGGATCGGGATATCCGGTTTCCATTTTCGTCATAACTGAAATCGATATAGGATACCTGTGTCCACTCTCCATTCAAGTGTTGATATCCATCTATTCTAATGACGTTGTCAGACGCATCATAGAAGAGAGAGTCTCTCACTTGGGTGCCGTTTTCCATAAGGACTTCCGTAGCCTTTAGAAACTGGTTTGAATGATAGCTGAATTTTTCGTATTCAGGATCGCCTGAAAACTGTATCTCCGCCAAGGAATAATCGTAATCCTGGGAAAAGCCCATTGTAGACAAGGCTGCAAAAAGGCAAAAAAGTAAAAATTTCTTCATAGATTGGGGATTTAGAAGTTGTTAAAAGTTTACAAAATTACTCAATTTATAATTTGAAAGGCATCAAATAGTATTTAACTGAATTGTTCGCATTTTTTTTATGGAACAGCGTTAATAATAAATATAATCAATAACGGCTTGATACTTAGTAGTTTTAGTGTTTTTTTAGGGTTTATTTGGGGGATAGACCCGATTTTACCAAAATAATAGCATTATTGGAATACACTTAATCCTGTTATTTTAACACTAATTTTTTGGGCGGGGTCCCATGAGAAAATCCCAAATCCGTGAAGTATTTGAAATTGAAATATTGCATTCGTGAGCCCAGTTGGAATTTGAATCTAGTTAAGTATGAAAGATAAACTTCGAGCCGGAAAGTTAAGTCCCATAAAAAAAGCCCTTACATTGCTGTAAAGGCTTTCTTTGGTCAGGCTCCTCTTGCTGGGCTCGAACCAGCGACCCTCTGATTAACAGTCAGATGCTCTAACCAACTG
>CAYXDM010000180.1:0-4361 GCA_964463595.1 uncultured Aequorivita sp.
CCAAATAATCCTCAAGGGCTATATATGATGTAAGTAATTTATCTTTAAAACTCATTTTATTTCAATTCAGAATTCAGAATTCAGAATTCAGAATTCAAGCTGATCTTGAATTTTGAATACGAACGTTGAATCCATTAAACCAATTCTTCCTTAATCCAATCATACCCTTTCTCCTCAAGCTCGAAGGCGAGTTCTTTGGTGCCGGATTTCACTATTCTACCGTTCATCAATACGTGTACAAAATCGGGGATAATATAATCCAATAATCTCTGGTAGTGGGTAATGATAATTATCGCATTGTCCTTGTTCCTAATCTTATTTACCCCGTTTGCAACAACCTTAAGGGCATCGATATCCAGGCCTGAATCGGTTTCGTCCAAAATAGCCAGTTTGGGATCCAACATGGCCAGTTGAAAAATTTCATTGCGCTTTTTTTCCCCGCCGGAAAATCCTTCGTTCAGGGAACGGGAAAGAAATTTGCGGTCAATCTCCAGCATATCGGACTTTTCCTTTATCAATTTCAACATTTCGGCTGCCGGCATATCGCCCAGGCCCTTTGCTTTCCTGCTTTCATTAATGGCCGTCTTTATAAAGTTGGTCACTGAAACCCCTGGGATTTCCACAGGATATTGGAAGGAGAGAAAAATTCCTTTATGGGCCCTTTCCTCCGGATCCAGATCCTCGACGGGATTTTTTTCGAATAGAATTTCGCCCTGGCTAATTTCATATTCATCCTTTCCGGCAATCACCGATGCCAGGGTACTTTTGCCCGAACCGTTTGGTCCCATTATGGCGTGTACCTCCCCGGCATTTACTTTTAAATCTATGCCTTTAAGGATATCCTTCCCATCTAGACCGGCGTATAAATTTTTTATCTCTAACATAATTAACTCTTGTTTGCTTTTAATTCTACATCAGCCTTGGTGGGGGAATCGCTGACATCTATTATTTCAGTTATGGATATGATTTCGTCCCAGCCCTCAGTATCCTGAGATTTTTTGGTTACCACTCCCCGAACGATAACAGGAACCATATCATAATTGCTTTGTTTAATTGCTTCCACTCTTTTTCCCAGCTCCTTTGCTACCTCGTTCATTTCAACGCCATACACAAATGAATTTCCCTTAAAAACGGAGGCTTCAGGGGTAAATATGAACTCGCCCCTATACGTCCGCAGTGCGGTACTATCTGCAATTTGGGTCTCGGTCTGGGTTTCCTCTTTTTCCGATTTCTTGGAATTGCATGAAAAAATAAACGTTGAAACCAGTAAAAGCAATAATATTTTTTTCATCTCCAAAAGAATTTGTTTTCTATTAACCTACGCTACCTTCCAGACTGATCTCCAGTAATTTCTGGGCTTCCACCGCAAATTCCATGGGCAGTTTGTTGAGCACTTCCTTACTGAAGCCATTTACGATGAGGGCAATGGCCTTTTCGGTGCTAATGCCACGTTGGTTGCAATAAAATATCTGGTCCTCCCCGATCTTGCTGGTTGTGGCCTCGTGCTCTACCATGGCCGTTTTGTTTTTAACTTCTATATAGGGGAAGGTATGTGCCCCACATTTATTGCCCATCAAAAGGGAATCACATTCCGAGAAGTTACGGGCCTTATCGGCGCTGGGCATAATTTTTACCAAACCGCGATAACTATTTTGGGATTTTCCGGCAGATATACCTTTTGATATAATGGTACTGCGGGTATTTTTACCAATATGGATCATTTTTGTCCCCGTATCGGCCTGCTGGAAATCATTGGTTACGGCTACCGAATAAAATTCCCCAATGGAATTGTCTCCTTTAAGGATACAACTCGGATACTTCCAGGTTATAGCGCTTCCAGTTTCTACCTGGGTCCAGGAAATCTTTGCATTCCTCTCACAGATTCCGCGTTTGGTAACGAAGTTGAAAACCCCTCCCTTCCCTTCCTTATCTCCGGGATACCAGTTCTGGACGGTGGAATATTTTATTTCAGCGTTATCCATGGCAATAAGTTCCACCACTGCGGCGTGCAACTGGTTTTCGTCGCGGCTGGGTGCAGTACAGCCCTCCAGATAACTTACATAACTGCCTTCATCGGCAATCAAGAGAGTTCTTTCAAACTGGCCGGTCCCGCCTTGGTTAATCCGGAAATATGTGGAGAGCTCCATGGGGCATTTCACTCCTTTTGGAAGATAGCAAAATGAACCATCACTGAATACGGCACTATTCAAAGCCGCATAGAAATTATCCCTGGGCGGAACAACTGTGCCGATATATTTTCTCACCAATTCCGGATGCTCCCTAATGGCTTCGGAAATGGAGCAAAAAATAATTCCTTTTTCATTCAAACTTTTCTTGAAGGAGGTGGCAACGGAAACCGAATCAATTACAACATCCACCGCCACACCGGTCAATCTTTTTTGCTCATCGATGGAAATGCCCAACTTTTTAAAGGTATCCAACAATTCGGGATCCACTTCATCCAGGCTGTTATATTTAGGTTTTTTTGAAGGTGCGGAATAATAACTGATGTCCTGGAAATCGGGTTTTTCATATTTAACATTGGCCCACTCCGGTTCTTCCATGGTTTGCCAATATCGGAAGGCTTCCAACCGCCATTCCGTCATCCACTCTGGCTCTTCTTTTCTTTTGGATATGGCACGGACCACATCTTCATCCAGCCCCTTCGGAAAGGTATCGGATTCTATATCGGTAAAGAAACCATACTCATACTCCTTGGTTTCCAATTCTTTTTTTAAATCGTCTTCTGTATATTTCATAATGTTGTACCTGTCTTTAAATTCTACATCTCTTAAAGCGAGAATGATTCTCCGCAGCCACACGTGCGGTTGGCATTCGGATTTTGGAACACAAATCCTTTTCCATTAAGACCGCCGCTGTATTCAAGGGTGGTTCCGACCAAATACAGGAAACTCTTTTTGTCCACAGCAATCTTTACCCCAATATCCTCGAACAATTTGTCGTTTTCACCCAATTGGTTATCAAAATTGAGCTCGTAGCTTAAGCCCGAACAGCCACCACTTTTAACGCCTACCCGAACGAAATCCCGGGAAATCTCAAATCCACTTTCAGCCATAAGCTGAGCTATTCGGGATTTGGCATTTTCACTTACATTGATCATAATATAGACTAATTCTAAATTAGAGTGCAAATATACACTAAATAGACCTTTATCCCCAATTTCCAAGGAACTAAAAACTATAGGCGAAGTGTTTCGGCTCTAGTCTCCCCCTCCACATTTCCCATATATTAAGTCCGCTATAAAAAATGATGAAGGATTTGTGAAACATTATCGACCGGGTCCAAACATTTGTAGAGACTATCACTTCCAAGCAGTTACAAAAACCCTTCCTCAATTCCCCAGCATGGCTTACTTTTACAACTGAAATTGAAAATGAGAAATAATGTTTGAAGAGAAGGATAATACTACAAATAGCATCGGGAATTTTGGTGAATTTGGCCTTATTGACCATCTGACGAAAAATTTCACCATAAAGCATAAATCCACGGTAAAGGGAATTGGGGACGATGCCGCCGTAATTGCTTGCGATTCAGAAAAGGAATTGGTGGTGACCACGGATTTATTGCTCGAGAATGTGCATTTCGATTTGGCCTACATGCCCTTAAAACATCTTGGATACAAGGCGGTAGTGGTCAATCTTTCCGATGTTTATGCAATGAATGCCGAACCGACGCAGATTACGGTTTCCATTGCGGTATCCAATCGTTTTCCGGTGGAAGCCTTGGAAGAATTATATGCCGGAATAACCGCTGCCTGCGAAATTTATAATGTAGATGTAGTTGGGGGGGACACTACTTCCTCCACAACCGGACTTTTGATAAGCGTTACCGCCATAGGAACAGTTGCTAAAAACAAAGCAGTATATAGAAGTGGCGCAGGAGAGCACGATCTACTTGTGGTTTCCGGCGATCTGGGCGCAGCCTATATGGGTCTTCAAATTTTGGAACGAGAAAAGCAGGTGTTTTTGGTAAATCCCAATTCGCAGCCCGATCTGGAACCGTATTCCTATTTGGTGGAACGGCAATTAAAACCGGAGGCCAGAAAAGATATTTCAAAATTGCTAGAGCAATTGGATGTAAAACCTACGTCGATGATTGATATCAGCGATGGGCTTTCTTCGGAAATCCTTCATCTCTGCAAAAATAGCACCGTAGGGTGCAACCTTTATGAGGACAAAATACCTTTGGATCCCCAGGTTATAACCACCTGCGAGGAATTTAACCTAGATAGTACCACCATTGCCCTAAATGGAGGCGAGGATTACGAATTGCTTTTCACCATAAAACAGGAAGATTTTGATAAGGTGAAAGGAAATCCGCATTTATCCATCATTGGGCAT
>CAYXDM010000181.1:0-4353 GCA_964463595.1 uncultured Aequorivita sp.
TTTACAGACAAAAACGTAGTGATTACCGGCGGGAGCTCAGGAATAGGATTTGCCACCGCAAAAGCATTTATCAACGCCGGGGCGAGCGTGTTGATAACAGGTAGAAATGCCGAGGCATTGCAAAAAGCAGCAACGGAAATCAACAGTGCAAAATTGAAGACCTTGGTGTCTGACACATCTAAACTGACAGACATTGCAGCATTGGAAAAAGAAGTCGCCGTAAACGGAAAATTGGACGTGCTTTATTTGAACGCAGGTTTCGGAAAATTTGCACCGATCGAATTTACCAGCGAAGAAGATTTTGATGCCCAATACAATGCGAACGTAAAAGGCTTGTTCTTCACCTTGCAAAAAATGATTCCGCATTTGGTGGAAGGAGCGTCCGTTATCACCACCTCCTCCAATGCAGCCTATTTTACAATGGCCAATGCCAGTGTTTATTCCTCCTCAAAAGCAGCCGTTAGCAGCCTTACCCATATTGCCGCCAATGAATTGGCAAGCAAAAAAATTCGTGTGAACAGTGTTGTTCCGGGAGCAATCGATACGAATTGGATGGAAAAAGGAGATTTTACTCCCGAACAAAAAGAAGGGTTCAAAAAACAAATGGCCGAGGGAACAGCTTTGAAGCGAATGGGCCAGTCGGACGAGATCGCCAAAACCGTTTTGTTCTTGGCTTCCGACGCGGCCAGTTTTATTACCGGCACAGAAATATTAGTAGATGGCGGCATGTTGAATCTCGCCACCTCACTTCAATAAACATTAACTATAAAATTTAAAAAAATGAATACACTTGAAAACAAAGTATCAAAGTACGCAATTATCGGTTTTGGCCCTGTGGGCCAAGCCTTGGCAAAAGCGTTTGCCCGCAAGAATATGGAAGTAGCTGTTGCAACCACACGCGAACCGGAAAGTTTTGTATCTGAAGCGGCCGCAATTGGTCCCACAATCATTCCCAAAACATTGGACGACGCGGTGGAAGCGGATGTAATCTTTTTGGCTGTCCGTTACGAGTCCCACCCTGATGTCGCGAAAGTATTGCCCACTTGGAAAGGAAAGACCATCATCGATGTGACCAATGCCTACGGCGTGCCCCTTGGGAAACTGGGAGGACAACCTTCCTCCGCCAAGGTCGTCCAGCAGGCTTTTAGTGGAGCTAAACTGGTTAAGGGCTTCAATCATTTGGTTGCCGCCCTCCTTGGTCAAGACCCGAACGTACAGGGCGGTAGGAGAGTCGTGTTTTTGGCAAGCGACGATGAGGACGCAACAGCAGAGGTTGGTGCCCTTGCAGAAAACCTTGGTTTTGCACCCATCAAACTCGGCGGACTTTCAGAAGGCGGACTGCTTGTGCAGTCGCACGGAAATAGCTGGGGCCAATTGAATTTTAGGGATTTGGTCAAGTTCGACTGATGAACTCAAAAAGTCCGTTTCACGGTATTGGATTTTAAATCCATAAACACATAAAAGAAAGACAAAGCGAGGGAAATGTCGTGTGGTGACACCTCCGAAACTTTGCACTATTAATTAAACATTTAAAAATAATACTATGACAAGTACAACAAAATGGTCTATTGACCCATTGCATTCAGAAGTGCAATTTAAAATCAAACATTTGGTTATTTCCACCGTTACGGGTTCTTTCAGAAAATTTGAAGGAGCTGTTATCACGAATGGGGAAGACTTCACCGGTGCGGATGTAAATTTTGCATTGGACGTAGCGAGCATAGACACACATCAGCAGAAACGTGATGAACATTTAAGAAGCAGTGATTTTTTTGATACGGAAACCTATCCGAAGATCACATTCAATTCAACCTCCTTTGTAAAATCGGGAGATGATTATAAAATGGCTGGAAACTTGACCATAAAGGGAGTCACCAAGCCAGTTGAATTGAATGTGGAGTATGGCGGTTCAGAAAAAGACGGTTTCGGCAATTTAAAACACGGTTTTGAGATTACCGGAAAAATAAACCGGACAGCATTTGGTATGACCTACAATGCAATTACAGAGGCAGGCGGATTGACCCTGGGTGAAGAGGTCAAATTGATTGCAAACATTCAGGTTGCAGAATCGGCAGCTTAGTTGGGGCTTTCAGACAGATCGATCGTTATACTGGGAAACGGTTGTCGTTGCACGTTTAAAACCCAACAAGCTTTCCAGTAAAAAAATCCACGCTCTTGCGAGTTTATAAACTTGCGGGAGCGCGGGTTTATCATTTCCGGAATTTCAGACCACTTCATTTCAAAAATTGTATATTCACAAAAGCAAAAGCAAAATGATACAGCCTTTTTCAGTAAACATCCCTCAACAAGCACTTGACGATTTAAAAATAAGATTGAAAAACACCCGCTGGCCAGATGAAATTGCAGATTCCGGCTGGGACTACGGAACCAATCTTTTCTACTTAAAAGAACTGACGGAGTATTGGCAAAACAAATTTGATTGGCGAAAAGTTGAAAACGAAATAAATAGTTATCCCAACTTTATTGCTGACATTGATGGATATAAAATCCATTTTCTGCACATAAAAGGTAAAGGAAAAAAATCGATCCCCCTAATCATTTCCCATGGATGGCCAGGTTCCTTTCTTGAGATGATGAAACTAATCCCACTTCTGACAACTGGTCCGGATTTTTCCTTTGATTTAGTGATACCGTCTGTCATTGGTTTTGGATTCTCTGATAAAATCCCCCATCCCGGTTGTAACAGTGCCTTTATTGCAGATATATGGCATAAATTAATGAATGAATTAGGATACCATAAGTATGGAGCCCAGGGCGGGGATATTGGGTCCGGCATCAGCACTTGGTTGGCCTTAAAATATCCAAAAAATGTAATTGGTTTACACTTAAATTATATTTCCGGTTCTTACAAACCTTTTCTCAAGGAAGGGGAACCATTTTCAGAGGAAGTAATCGCGTTCCAAAAAACAGGAGCCGGTTGGTCAGCAAAAGAAGGTGCGTATGCTTATTTACACAGCACAAAACCCATTACCTTGGCATACGGATTAAACGATTCCCCAGTGGGGCTATGCGCCTGGATCATAGAAAAATTCAACGGTTGGAGTGACAATAAGGGAGATGTGGAAAATATTTTTTCAAAAGATGAACTACTTGCCAATGTAACCTTATATTGGCTAACCCAAACCATTCATTCCTCTATTCGGATTTACAATGAAAACAGTAAGAAGCCGATGGTATTTGGAGAAAAGGATTTTATAAAAGTTCCTGTTGGCTTTGCTAAATTTCCAAAGGAATTGCCAACCCCTCCACGCTCCTATATCGAAAAGGGATTCAACATCCAACATTGGACAGCAATGCCGGTTGGCGGACATTTTGCCGCCATGGAACAGCCAGATTTATTAGCGAATGACATTGTTGGTTTTTTTGGGATGCTCAGGTAAATATGTCGAAATTTAGCGATATCACATATATGCTTTGAAAGCACCATAGCTAAAAATATCTAAAATCCAGTCCACCAAGGCCGGATTTTTTTATGTCCAAAATCACCTAAAACCCCAAACCAATCGAATGTTCAACTAATATTACATTTTGGTCATTCCATCCAGCCTTTTGATCGTTACGGAAGCTGGCATCGTAAATAGCTTTGTTCCATAAACTAAAAAAGATATAAGACAATGGAACACAATAATTATAACGGAGCGTTACAAAAACCAATCGGTTCAGGGTTTAACGCCACATCAACAGCAAGTGATGTAATTAAAGGAATGGATCTGGCGGGAAAAATCGCTATCGTAACTGGCGGTTACTCGGGTATTGGTTTGGAAACAACGAAAACACTTGCAGCCGCTGGGGCAACCGTAATTGTTCCGGCGAGAAGCATTGAGAAAGCAAAGAAAAACCTGACTGATATCCCCAATGTGGAGTTGGAGGAAATGGATTTAATGGACCACACTTCCATAGATCGCTTTGCCGAAAAGTTTTTGGCTTCGGGCAGCCCCTTGCATTTACTAATCAATAACGCGGGAATTATGTTTGTACCACTACGCCGCGATAGTCGTGGCATAGAATCTCAATTGGCGACCAATTATTTGGCATCGTTCCAACTTACTTCAAGATTATGGAGCGCACTTAAAAAGACTAATGGCGCAAGAGTTGTAAATATCTCTTCTCAAGGACACCAATTTTCGCCATTCAATTTTGAAGACCCGAATTTTGAAAACCGTGCATATGAAACTTTGGCGGCTTACGGGCAATCAAAAACCGCTACCAACCTGTTTTCACTTGAATTGGACACTCGCGCCAAAGCATCTGGTGTTCGGGTTTATGCGGTACATCCCGGCAATATCTGGGGTACGGAATTGCTTCGCGAAGCCCCTTTGGAGACCTTGCAGC
>CAYXDM010000182.1:0-4328 GCA_964463595.1 uncultured Aequorivita sp.
ACCCATAACTAAATTTCCCTATCTTTGCAGCGCACAGGAAAATTCTTGTGCGTTGTTTTTTCAAACTAGTTCTTTTATAAAAATATGCTTACAAGAAGACATATCAGGGTTAAGGTTTTGCAATCCGTTTACGCTTACAACCGCCGGGAAAACCCCGATATTGATGCCCAGGAAAAGTTTTTGAAATACAGCATCGACCAAATGCAGGATCTATACCTGCTGATGCTTCAAATGCTGATCTCCATGCAGGAACAGGCTGAGCGGTTCTTGACAAAATCGCAGCAAAAGTTCCTGGCTACCGATAGTGAGAAAAACCCGAGCCATATCTTCGTGGACAACAAGCTGCTGAAAGTGATTGCTTCCAATTCCCTTTTTGCCGACGCCATTGAAAAGAAAAAACTCAATTACTGGGAAATGGATTCCGAATACGTGAACATTCTTTTTAAAGAACTCAGGGAAAAGGAATGGTATAAGGAATATCTGGCAAAGGTAAAAACCGATTTTAAGGACGATCAAAAATTTGTGCTTCGTGTTTACAAGGAGGTAATAGCCCCCAACGAGAAGCTTTACGACTATCTGGAGGATAAACGCCTTACTTGGGTCGATGATTTTCCGT
This sequence comes from uncultured Aequorivita sp., assembly GCA_964463595.1. GTDB lineage: Bacteria > Bacteroidota > Bacteroidia > Flavobacteriales > Flavobacteriaceae > Aequorivita. Next base: position 617 of record CAYXDM010000182.1, read on the forward strand.
TGGTAAACACCGCAGTGGTAAAGATGCTTGGGAAACTTTCCCATAACAATGCTTCCAGTCTTCTGGTTCCCGAATTGTACAAGAATACCGAAGATCGTGAATATGCCATACAGCTTTTCAGGAAGGTAGTGCTGAACGATGCGAAATTGCAGGCAGAGATTACCGGAAGGACGCCCAACTGGGACCAGGAACGAATTGCCGATGTGGACATGATTATCCTGAAAATGGCGATAGCGGAATTTCTTTATTTCCCTTCCATTCCCGCAATGGCCACCATCAACGAGTATCTAGAAATCTCGAAGGAATACTCCACTCCCAAGAGCAGTATCTTCGTCAATGGTATCCTCGATAAAATAGTCAAGGAATTTTCCGACAACGGCAAACTCAATAAAATAGGACGAGGCCTTCATTAAAACCAAAAAAATGACTACTTTTGGCGTGCTCTAAAAAAAAATAATCACAATGAAAAAATCAATTTTATTATTGGCAGCAGTATCCTTATTTGCTTTTTCCTCTTGCAAGGACAATGCGGCAGCTAAGGTAAATGAAGAAAATGTAGCGGCCGCAGCCGATCGGGACGCTCAATCGGGGAAATTCCCAAAAATCACTTTTGAGGAAGAACAGTTCGATTTTGGAACTATTGACCAGGGAACCAACGTGGAGCATGTTTTTAAATTCACGAACACCGGCGATGCCCCTCTTATGATCGTAGATGCAAAAAGTAGCTGTGGATGTACCGTTCCAACCTATACAAAAGAACCCATCGCCCCAGGGGATGGAGGTGAGCTCTTGGTCAAATTCAACGGTAGCGGACAGAATCAGGTAAGCAAAACCGTGACCATTACCTCCAATACCGAGGCCGGCACAGAGACCCTTACCATCAAGGCGTTCGTAAATCCCAAGAATCCGACCTCAAAAGCACCTACTTCTTAATATTATCAATTAAATTTTTAAATCGTTATCATGGGAGATATTTCTCAGTTTTTACCCATAATTCTATTATTCCTGGTGATGTATCTCTTTTTGATACGTCCACAAATGAAAAAGGCCAAACAGGAAAAACAATTTGCCGCCCAACTTAAAAAAGGCGACAAAGTGATTACCATGGGAGGTTTGCACGGTAAAATTTTGGATCTCTTCGATGATGGTACCTGCATTATTGAAACCATGTCCGGAAAAATGAAGTACGAAAGATCCGCCATTTCCATGGAAAAAACGGCCAAACTGAATGCTCCGGTGAAGGAGAAAAAATAACTTTCTGTTTCATTGTAATATGTGCTCCTCTGCTATTCTATATAGTAGGGGAGTTTTTTATTCTGAATATAGGTGCTTTATACAATTGACCTTGGGGAAAGGATAGAATAAGGGATGTTTTTTTATCTTTATTCCCCATGAACGACCCAACAAAACGACAACAGTTGCGAAAGCACAAAAGATTGGCCACCGGTCTTTTCTTTTTTATGGCCTTGGTGTACGGCGTTATGGTCTATCTTCAGTATTACGCTGCCCAGCCCTGGATGGGATATGTTGAGGCTTTCTCCGAAGCCGGAATGGTCGGTGCCCTGGCAGACTGGTTCGCGGTAACGGCAATTTTTAAGCATCCCCTCGGCATCCCGATTCCCCATACCAACCTGATAGAAAGGAAGAAAAACGATCTGGGGCAGAATTTGGGAAAATTCGTAAAGGACAACTTCCTGAACCCCGAAAATATACGCCCGTATATTGAAAGGTTGGATGTGGTAAAATTTGTTTCAGGATGGTTGAACCGCCCCACCAATCAAAGGGTTTTGGAGGAGGAAGTCGTAAACCTAACACGGAAAATTATCGGTGATCTGAAGGATGATGAAGTGGAAAACTTCTTGGCCGGCAAGGGCGTTGAAATTTTGCATGAAATTGATTTCCAAAAAATCACTGCCTCGGGTATCGACTATTTTATCGAGAAAAATGAGCATATCCATTTGTTGGAAATATTGCTGCCACAGATAAAGACCTATATAGATGAAAGTCGTGAAATGATCCGACAACGATTATCAGAAAACAGGCCTTTCATCGCTTTTTTGGCTGGAAAAAAAATATCGGGCGAAGTAGTGGAGGGCCTAATCAAATTTATTGAGGAAATAGAGGAAGATAAAGACCACTTTGTAAGAAAGAAGATCACCGAAAACCTTCAGGATTTTTCCAGCGGGATTGTTGGGTCGGAAATCTGGAAGGCGAAGTTCGACAGGTTAAAGGATGAAATCCTGACCGAGCAAAATATACGTCCTTATACAGACGATGCATGGCAGTCCATAAAAGGGATTCTGCTACTCAATCTGGAAAATCCGGATTCCCAATTGAAGGGCTATATAAAGCGCAATATCCAGAAACTCTCCCACAGTCTGTCCCAGGACCGGGAATTGGGTCTTCGTATCAACAGTTGGATCCGCCATTTTTTATATCGGATGATACTGAGGAACAGAAATGAGGTGGAAGTCCTTATCACCAGGACGGTGGCGGGTTGGGAAGGTAAGGAGCTTAGCGACAAATTGGAATTGGAGGTCGGGAAGGACCTCCAATTTATCCGTGTAAACGGCACGTTGGTAGGAGGTTTGGTTGGGTTGGTTATCCATACCCTCACGCAACTATTTATCTGAAAAAGGGACTGGGATTCACTCCTCTTCCGCTTTAAACCTATCAATATCCAGGGCCGTCAATTTTGCGATGTTCACGATTACCTCGGTCGCTTTGATCATGCTTTCCACGGGCACATACTCGTATCTTCCGTGGAAATTATGGCCGCCGGCAAAAATATTGGGACATGGCAGGCCCATAAAACTCAATTGTGACCCATCGGTGCCACCGCGAATGGGTTTCATGATCGCTTCGATTCCCGCCTGTTCCATCGCTTTTTTGGCAATCTTCACTATGTGCATCACCGGCTTTATCTTCTCCTTCATATTGAAGTACTGATCCTTGATCTCTACGGTAACCGCTTCCCTTTGGTGCTGTTCATTTATATCGTTTGCCAGTTCCTGCATCATCTCCTTTCGCGCCTCAAAATGTTCCATGTCGTGATCGCGGATAATATATTGGATTTTGGTTTCATCCACGCTTCCCTCTATGGTGTGGAGATGGAAAAATCCTTCGCGCCCTTCCGTATGCTCGGGGGTTTCCAATCTTGGGAGAGAATTGATATAATCCGTGGCAATGTACATACTGTTGATCATTTTTCCTTTGGCATATCCAGGATGTACTATTTTTCCTTTTACGGTAACAACAGCTCCCGCGGCATTAAAATTTTCATATTCAAGTTCCCCAACCTGGCTGCCGTCCATAGTGTACGCCCATTCGGCACCGAATTTTTTCACATCAAATTTATGCGCGCCCCGGCCAATTTCCTCATCGGGAGTGAACCCGACCCGGATTTTTCCGTGCTTTATCTCCGGATGGTTGATGAGGTACTCCATGGCCGATACAATTTCGGTAATCCCTGCCTTGTCATCCGCGCCCAGAAGCGTGGTGCCGTCGGTGGTAATTAGGGTCTGGCCCTTGTACAAGAGCAAATCCTCAAAATAATCTGGGGAAAGGATAATTTCCTGTTCTTCATTCAATACGATATCCCCCCCATCGTAATTCTCGATGACCTGGGGTTTTACATTGGCTCCGGTAAAATCGGGCGAAGTGTCGAAATGCGAAATGAACCCGATAACAGGGACAGGATGTGGCACATTGG
>CAYXDM010000183.1:0-4323 GCA_964463595.1 uncultured Aequorivita sp.
TAAATTTAATGCCGTCGAGACGTATATTTCAATACAATCAAGTTACCACTGATTACAAAAATTTTTCCCTCGTTTTGGGTTATAGAATATTTTAGCGAGATAATGAAAAAGTAAGTCTGCAATTCCGATATAATAATAAGGACCCACTTCAGTTCTGCATTCTCGGAAGCTTTATAGCAATTTATCTATTTTATTTTTGAAAAATGAAGGGAATAAAGAGGAGAGTTGAAATTTTCCTTTGCGCTCTTTGCGCTTTTGCGGTCGTATTTTTTACCGCAAAGGCGCAGAGGACGCGGAGACTATTTTTCTAACTTCCTTCAACAATCCCTATCTTCTCCATAAAACCACAGCATCAATTTCCTTATCGATGGAAAATATTTGATTTTGAATTTCCAAAGCCATTTGCTGTCCATCTATAAATACTGCGGACACCTACCTCTTAGCAACTTTTAGGGTAGATTGCAGATTCCCGGATACCACTTTTATAAAGTACAGACCGCTGTTTAGGGCGGTCATATCCACGGTAGTGGTCTTTCTCGCCGCTGGTCCCTCCGCCACCAAGGAGCCGAGGACATTATAAATTTGATAACCGTCTATTGTGAAGGGCGAAGAAATGGTCAAATAATTTCGTACCGGATTGGGAAAGAATTTGAGGTTTTTCACGAATTTGTCTTCTTTGGAAAGCTTGCCCACCACGGTAATCTTTCCTTTTACATTTGGATCGATCTCATTTTCGTATTCGGAAACTCCTGTTTTCTGAAAGGTATAGGAAAAGGTTTGGTTTGTTCCCTCTAGGATTCCACTATCAAAAATCTCCCTACTCCCCGGAAGACTAGTCACGGTTTTTTGCGAAGCGCTTGCCCAAATCCATTTTACGGTATCGCCCACTTCAATAATAGGACTTGCCACGGAAGGGTTTGTGGATGAATCCCATATAATTTCATAAACGCCCTGCGCACTGATAATTGGGGAGATAACAAAACAAATTAGCAGTGTAATTTTCCTCATAAATGAAAAACCCTTAACAACAATCCAAAATACGAAAAAGAATACAATATAAAAAAGCAGCCCGGACCAGCGTTATTTGCTCAAATACATTTTGCGGCGCGCGTATAAGTCATAAAAGGCATCGTCCTTTAGACTGTCTATAAACAGAATACTCTCGCCCGTACTCTTCATTTCCGGACCCAATTGTTTGTTTACGTTCGGAAATTTATTGAAACTAAATACAGGTTGTTTAATGGCAAATCCTTCCAGCCTGGGTTGGAACTCGAAATCCGTAAGCTTGTTATGCCCCAGCATGATCTTGGTGGCGTAATTCACATAGGGTTCGCCATAAGCTTTTGAGATAAACGGCACTGTCCTCGAGGCCCGTGGATTGGCCTCAATAATGTAAACGATGTCATCCTTTATTGCGAATTGAACATTTATGAGGCCAACGGTATTTAATGATTTGGCGATTTTTTCGGTATGGTCCTTAATCTGTTGCAATACAAATTCGCCAATGTTGAAGGGGGGCAAGGTCGCATTGGAGTCGCCTGAATGTATTCCACAGGGTTCAATATGTTCCATGATCCCGATGATGTACACATTTTCCCCGTCACATATTGCATCTGCCTCCGCCTCGATCGCTCCATCCAAATAATGGTCTAAGAGCAACTTGTTGTTCGGTATTTTCTGCAGAAGGTCCACTACGTGCTCCTCAAGCTCAGCCTTGTTGATAACAATTTTCATTCCCTGTCCGCCCAAGACGTAAGACGGACGGATCAATAGCGGGAAATCCAACTGTTCGGCAATTTCCAACGCTTGCTCCGTAGTTTCAGCCGTGCCGAATTTCGGATAGGGAATATTGTTTTCTTTTAAAAGAGTGGAAAAACTTCCACGGTCCTCGGCCAGATCCAGGGATTGGTACGTGGTTCCAATAATATTTATGCCGTACCTGTCCAACTTTTCCGCTAACTTCAAGGCTGTTTGCCCTCCCAACTGTACGATCACCCCTTCGGGTTTTTCATGGCGGATAATGTCGTAGATATGCTCCCAGAAAACAGGCTCAAAATACAGTTTGTCCGCAACGTCGAAATCTGTGGAAACGGTTTCGGGGTTGCAGTTTATCATTATGGTTTCATAGCCACATTCAGCGGCAGCCAATACGCCGTGGACGCAACAGTAATCAAACTCTATTCCCTGCCCGATCCTATTAGGGCCTGAACCCAGTACCACAATCTTTTTTCTATCAGAAACTACGCTGTCATTTTCTGAGAAAGATTTTCCGTCCGGGAGCTGCACCTCGTTTTCAAAAGTGGAGTAGTAATATGGGGTTTGGGCCTTGAACTCCGCGGCACAGGTGTCTACCAATTTATACACGCGCTGAATATTGAGTTCTTCCCGCTTTTTATAAACTTGGCTTTCCAAACATTTCAGCATATGCGCAATCTGGCGGTCGCCATAGCCCTTTTGTTTGGCTTCAAGCAATAATTCGCGAGGAAGGGTATCCAGGGTGTATCTTGATATTTCCCTTTCCAACAAAAACAGTTCTTCATATTGGCGAAGAAACCACATATCAATTTTGGTGATCTCGTGGATCCTGCTCAAGGGAATTCCGATTTGGATGGCATCGTAAATTACAAATACCCGATCCCAGCTCGCGTTTTTAAGCTTGTCGAGAATCTGTTCGTAATTGGTATAGCTCTTTCCATCGGCGCCAATACCATTTCGTTTTATTTCCAGGGATTGGGTAGCCTTGTGCAAAGCTTCCTGAAAGGAGCGACCAATGCCCATTACTTCCCCTACCGATTTCATCTGGAGCCCTAGGGTACGATCGGAACCTTCGAACTTATCAAAGTTCCACCGTGGAATTTTCACGATAACGTAATCCAAGGTAGGCTCAAACAGGGCTGAGGTGGATTTGGTAATTTGGTTGCTCAACTCATCCAAGGTATAACCAATGGCGAGCTTTGTCGCTATTTTGGCAATAGGGTAACCGGTGGCCTTTGAAGCCAAGGCAGAGGACCTTGATACACGCGGATTTATTTCGATTGCTATAATATCTTCCTCGTTATCAGGACTCACGGCAAATTGTACGTTGCATCCACCGGCAAAATCGCCAATGCTGCGCATCATAAGGATGGCCATATCGCGCATTTTCTGAAAAGTCCGGTCGCTCAAGGTCATTGCCGGTGCCACGGTAATGGAATCTCCGGTATGGATTCCCATGGGATCCATATTTTCGATGGCACAAATAATGACCACATTGTCATTATTGTCCCTCAGCAATTCCAGCTCAAATTCTTTCCATCCCATCATCGCCTTGTCGATCATCACTTCGTGGATAGGTGAAATCTCCAATCCGTGGGACAACAGATGGTCAAAATCCTCTTCCTTATAAACAATTGAGGCGCCCGCCCCGCCCAGCGTATAGGAGGCCCTGATTACCAATGGAAAACCAAATTCTTGGGCTATTTCCTTACCTTGAAGGTACGAATTAGCCGTTTCCTGCGGTGCCATTTTTACTCCAATTTTCCGCATTAAATTCCGGAATTCTTCCCTATCCTCGGTGATGTTGATGGCGTTGATATCGACGCCAATCAATTTTACATTAAAATCCTTCCAAATACCTTTTTCATCGGCTTCAATACAAAGGTTTAGAGCGGTCTGCCCGCCCATAGTGGGCAAAACGGCGTCGATCTGTGGATGGTCCTTCAATATTTGGACCAGGGATTTGGTGGTCAAGGGCAAGAGGTAAATATGATCGGCCATGGAAGGGTCGGTCATAATGGTAGCGGGATTGCTGTTTATCAAAACAGTTTCGATCCCATCTTCACGCAGGGAGCGCAAAGCTTGTGAGCCGGAATAATCAAACTCACACGCCTGCCCAATTACTATAGGGCCGGAACCAATGATCAAAACGGATTTAATGGAGAGATTTTTAGGCATTTCTTTGTGTTTTTTCCTGAAGGCGAAATTACTTCAGATTGGGGTATAAAAAAAAGGTGTTGCTTTGGGAAACAACACCTTTTATATACAATTTATCAACATTATTTTTTGTGACGGGGTTCAGAAGACACAGATAGTTTTTTTCTGCCTTTCGCTCTGCGGGCAGCCAACACTTTTCTTCCGTTTGCGGTAGCCATACGCTCCCTGAAACCGTGCTTGTTTTTTCTTTTTCTCTTTGATGGCTGAAATGTCCTCTTGCTCATTATTTTGTGCTTTAACTTCTGTAATAACCCTTTTTTGAAAATATTTTTGGGCTCTGCCCAAAAGATACTACCTATTGCCAAGCATCTCTTTGCGTAGGCGGGTGCAAAAATACAACAAGTTTTTACT
>CAYXDM010000184.1:0-4308 GCA_964463595.1 uncultured Aequorivita sp.
AGAAGTTGCAATTATAACTCAAAAAACGACCGAGTTTATCGAGTTTATCGATGCCAAACTTAAATCAGAAAAGGATTCCAGTTATGATAAAAGCTTTTTTACCACGCTTAAGATTTCCTTTTTATCCGAAATCGGAAAAGAGACTGAGGTTGCAGAAATAATTCAACAAAACATAGAAATTCCAGAAATTAGAGCGGTTGAAATAAACAAGGCCATCGAGAACAAGGATTTCAAAAATGCCAAAGAGCTTATTGCCGACGGTATAAAAATTGCCCTTCAAAATAGCCATCCGGGAACCGTATCGCAATGGGAAAAGGAATTGCTGCGAATCGCCGTATTAGAAAAAGATATTGAAAAAGTTCGTCTTTATACAAAACGCTTTGCCCTTGGTAATTATGGAATAAACTCTTCATATTACAATCAATGGAAAGACACATACGCTGCGGAAGAATGGACGTCTGTTATTGAAAAAGTTATCGAAGAAAAAATTCAGGAGATAACTAAAAATCACAGTAAATCGAAAGGTGCGCCTTGGTACGATCCCAATCCTCCTTTTTCAGACATGCTTGCTTCCCTCTATATCGAGGAAAATTATTTGGATAGACTTTTGCAATTGGTTCAAAAGGAAAAGAAAATAAATACTGTTTTGAGATATCACTCCTATTTATTAGAGAAATATCCGACTGAATTACTTGAAATGTATGTTCCGGCACTGGATATTGCAGGAGATTATGTCAGCTCAAGAAAAGAGTACCGGGATTTGGCACAGAAAATGGCAAAAATAATCAAAGATATTCCACAAGGAAAAGAAAGGATTTTAAATGTCGCCCTAAACCTGAAAGCAAAATATCCCCGCCGTCCGGCAATGCTTGAGGAGCTGAATAAATTATTTGACTAATGGTATTTCCATCTGCTTTTTTCAGATACTTCGTTTTCGATAGATGAAGTAAAATTCCAACTTTTCCAAAGTTCCAAACTTTGGAAAAGTTTTCCGAAAGCCCCATTCAAATAATTCCCGCATTGTTTTGGCATTATCCATTATGATGACGTAAAACCGGAGAAAATCGTGTTGTCCCTTACTCCCAAACAATCCAATTACATCAATCGTTGCCGTTGCACCATTCGCAAAAACTGGTTTCCGAAACGAAACAGGAAAGCATCATCGGACTCTACCTCAGACCCACCTACGATTTTGTTATGGAACTTATGGCCATGGGCAGGGAAGTGAAAGTGGTTTCGCCCAAAACCCTTCAAAATGAAATTCGGCAAAAACCGAATGAAGCGTTGGAGCGGCATTAAAAAAAAGCATTGTTTTTCTTCAGAAATCGCCCATTTCACCAATCGGAGATATATTCAATGAGCCTCTAAAATGAGGAACAATTTTCATTTTTATCCTATCTTTGTCAATTCTTTTGTTCGAAAAAAAATGGTTTGAAAATAATGTGAAAAATAGAAGCAATCATCGACATGTAAAATATAATTGAGATTTCCTGCAAGGTCTTTTTCGACCTTGTATTATTACTTACTTAAAACAGACTTATAAAAACCTTAGATAATGAAAACCTGGCAAAACAAATGTCGATTTGTTTAAAAAAAAGGTTTATATATTGAACTGGATACTACATCCTCAAAAATCTTGCGTAAGTCCATAAAAAACTTACCTGGCAACAGATAACCGACAACAGATAACTGACTACTGAAAACTTTAGAAGCATGACAATCCTCGACGGAAAGAAAATAAGCAACGACATCAAGAACGAAATAGCGGCCGAAGTTGAAAAAATGAAGGCAAATGGAGAAAAAGTGCCACACCTCGCCGCAATTTTGGTGGGAAATGACGGAGCCAGCCTTACTTATGTGGGAAGCAAGGTGAAAGCTTGTGAACGGGTAGGGTTTGAATCTACGTTGATAAAAATGCCCGAGACCACAAGCGAGTTGGAACTTCTAAGGAAGATCAAGGAGCTTAATGAGGACGACAACATCGATGGGTTTATCGTCCAACTTCCGCTTCCTACGCAGATCGATACCCAGAAAGTTTTGCTGACGGTTGATCCCAGTAAGGACGTCGATGGGTTTCATCCGGAGAATTTTGGAAAAATGGCGTTGGATATGAGTACGTTCATTCCTGCTACCCCTTTTGGGATATTGGAATTGCTGCAGCGATATAAGGTAGATACAAAAGGCAAGCATACCGTTGTGATCGGCAGAAGCCATATTGTGGGAAGGCCCATGAGTATCCTGATGAGCCGTAAGGGATGGCCGGGAAACAGCACCGTAACCCTAACCCATAGCAATACCAAGAATATCGCCCAAATTACCACCCAAGCCGATATTATTATTTCCGCACTCGGTGTCCCGAAATTTTTAAAAGCAGAAATGGTCAAGGATGATGCTGTGGTTATCGACGTGGGTATAACCCGCGTTGAAGACCCAAACAGCCCGAAGGGATATGTGATAACAGGCGATGTCGATTTTGAAAACGTAAGCAAAAAGGCCTCTTTCATCACTCCCGTTCCTGGTGGGGTGGGGCCCATGACAATTGCCATGCTACTCAAAAATACGCTCTTGGCCCGGGAACAACGGCGAGGGCGTTAAAGTCCTTCCCCTTCCTTTATTTTCCAATCCAGGTATTTGTGGAGATCGCTTTCCACCCATCCCGTAGCAATTGCCAAGACCGAAAGATCATCAATATAACCTATGCCAGGGACGAAATCCGGGATTATATCAAAAGGATTGAGCAGGTAGAGTAGGGCCAATACCACCGTGGCAATGGTAAACCACGGGACTTCCCTGTAGATGCCATTTTTTATATCCTTCAGCATACCGATCATAATTTGGCCCAATTCGGCATATTTTGAAACGGATGTTGTGCCACTGAATTTTTTCTTGATGGCTTCCTCATTTTCCAAGACCACATCCACATCGTCGTCATTAATGGTTACGACTTCCTTTTCCATGTGTTTTTTTGCGGTTTCCTGAACCGAGAGAGTGTGGTCCTGTGGATCATCATGGCGGTGGGACCGATCAAAGTATCTTGATAAACTTCCTTTTAGCGACATAGTGTTTTTGTTTTAAAGATACGGTTTTACAAAAATCATAAATTTAAAATTTTGTTATAATGACCTTCCGGATCAAAAAGATGGATTTTTTTATCTGACGGAAGGGTTGGATTCCAAATTAAAGGCCGTGAACAACGGGGAATTTTCAATCCGTGATCAGAGAATATCCTCCCTCTTGTCCGGAACATCCTTGCCGTATTCCTGCCTATAGATCTTAACAATTACGAGAAAAAGACTGATAAGCAGCGGTCCAAAGATTAGGCCAATAAAGCCGAAAAGAGGTACCCCGACTATCACTCCTATCAAGGTGATCAATGGATGCACATTGTCCAATTTTTTTAAGACGTAAAGACGGATAATATTGTCGGTACTGCCAACAATCACAAAACCATAAATCAGAATTCCCCAGGCGGCGAAAGTATCGCCAGCGGAGAGCGTTACGATAAATACCGGTACTATTCCCAGGAGCGTTCCCACAAACGGGATCATACTTGAGATGGTTACTATTACAAACCAGAAAAATGGATCCTCGGTTCCAAAAATCAAAAATCCTATAAGGGCCACTATCCCTTGGGCCAGCCCCACCAAGGGGATCCCAAGAGCATTGGACCGGACCATAACCTGTACCTCGCTGCCAATTTCCTTTAAATTTGATCGGGTCATCGGAATATATTCCATCAGGGACTCCTTAAGTTCATTTCTATTTGTCAACATATAAAAGAGGATAAAATACATCAGACCGATTGCAATAAAGGCGTTGAAAGTGCCCCCAACCAAATTCTCCAAACTGCTGGACACTCTGCTGGTTATTGAAGAAGCATCGAGCTCTGAACTAAATTCATAACCGAATTTATCCTCAATTTTCCCAATCTGATCCCTCATGGCGTGAACCACTTCCTGTGAATTTTCCACGGCCTTTCCTATTTTATTTCCCAACATTAGAATTGTACCGGTAACCGGCAAAAGAATACAAATAAAGGAGGCAAACATTAAAACGGATGCAGCCAATGTAGGACTCCATCTTTTCTTGTTTACCAGGGCCTTCATCCATTTCCGCATAATGACGTAGAGAGTAACGGCTCCCAAAACGCCGGTTAAATAGGGCAGGAGCTCCCGAAAAATCAAGCTTCCTATAGATAGGATAAGTAATAGGACAAAGGTTTGGCGAATAATCTGTGGAGGAATACGTTTTGTCATTGGCATGGTTTCAAGAGAGGAAAATTAGGTTGGGGAAAATGTACTTCAATAT
>CAYXDM010000185.1:0-4299 GCA_964463595.1 uncultured Aequorivita sp.
TTATTATGATTATGATACTGTCTTCCAATATTCTGAAATTGTCAATTCTGGATTCTCATTGGTTCCTGTTCCGAATGCACCCGGAACCTAATTATTGCCTACTGCGTTTTTCCATTTTTTTTCGAAAATTTCTTCTGAAGAAAAACATAAAAATGGAAACCATTACAAAAGCGAGAAAAAGATATGCCCTGCCTGGATTTTCATTCCAATTGTTAACGGCTTCAACGGCGAAAAATACCGCCATTACCAAATATATGTATTCTACTATTTTATATATCTTATTTATCATTGTCTTGTTTGTTTTTGTCTATTAATTGTGTGCCTTGATTATTGCGGGAAAGGAAAATAGTAAAATCCTGATTACTGTCAAAGCGATCCCCTTCATTAAATGATCCGTCCTTAAAGTTTATTCTGTAGGGCTGGTCGGTAAACACCCATGCGTTTTTTTGGTCCCAATACAGTTGGTTGGCCTCAAGTACCACACTATCGCCGGTAACTATTACAACATTTTCCCGCAGGTCGATCAAGCCTACCTCCTCATACTGGATGGCATAATCTGCCGTAACCGTGTTCTCATTTTTTTCCTCATCCCAGAAATGGACTTCCACTCCCGCTGGGAATTCCTTGTATGGAAACTGGAGATTGGAAAAATCCAGGAGTTTTTCAGCCAAAAGATTGGACACTAGTTTCCCCGAGTCAGTATATTTGAAGTTAATGTTTTTCCCGACAGCGATGGGTGCACCATCGGAAAGCCCCAGCTTTTTCACATTTTGGTAATTGCTCTCACATGCAAAAAGCGTGATGGCCAAACTAAGAGCCATCACGCTTTTATACATATTATCGATATTAACCATTCTTATAAATTTGGAACCTGGACGCTTCCTCCTACCCAACAGTTAAAGGTAACGGTTTTGCCCGCCATACCTTCATTGAAGATATCGCTTTTTTGAGGGGCCCGTTGTCTGTAGCTGGCAGCGGCGGCCCTTGCATTTGATGCAATGGTTCCATCCACTCTTGCGGCCTTGTCCATCATATCAGCGGCCAGCCAGTTCATGGCTCTTTTTTCAAATACTGTGTTCCCACAGTCATTGGCGCTATCGGCATACAGCGTCGCTATTTTATAATAGGCTATTCCAGCGGAAGGCTTTACCTCAAGCATTCTGTTATAATAGGTCCGAGCAGATCCAAAGCTACCTTTTTTTCTATAGTTTTCTGCAATACTGTAAAAAATCCGTGCTTTCTTTGAATTGTCTTTTTCCAGACTTGCGGCTTCGTTAAAATATTCCAATGCCCTGTTGGATTTTCCTTCAGCTTCGGCTTGTTTCCCCAATAGATAGGCAGAGGTGGAACTCGGCTCCAATTCGTGAAGACGTACAGCAAGTTTGGAAGATAATGCAGTCTCACATTCCTTGGCATCCAGTCTGTTACTGGCCGCTTTGATCCACTCTATGTCGTTCTTTTTGTTTTCGTAATCCTTTTCGTAAAAAGGAATAAGGTTCTCACAGTCTGCCAATTGGCCAAGTTTGGCGTTTATACTGCCTTCAACTGTGGCATATACCCCTAGGTTGTTGTCATAGACCTCTTTGGCCCGTTGTTCCTTATCGGTCAAGGTATTTCCGGCCTCTTCCTTGTCCATTAAAGGAGTCAGTTTTTCGGCGAGGTTGTTTTTCTCCTTGTCGATTTTGGATTGCACTATATCATAAAGTTCAAAGATATCCTGCAGTTCCATTTTTTTCTCGTTAAAAAGATCTACGGCAAGGGAGAAATAGGTGTAAAGACTCTTTCCACTGGTGAAATTTTCCGGATCTTTCTTAAAAGCCTCATCAAACGCATCGAATTGCTCCCTTTTAGTGCCAATTCCATGGTCAAATTCCAATTGGGCAATGGTGGTAAGCACTTCGCCTTCAGAGGTCTTTTCGGGGAAATTCTCCAACCGAAGTCTCCATGCCTGTATCAAATCACTTACCTTGCTGGTGTCTTTTTTCTCGTATATGAAATACTCAAACATCCGCACGGCATATTGATAAGTGGCCAAGCTAGCCTTTGGGCATTCCTGGATCACCTTTTCGTAATGTTTTACAGCGGCCTCGTAATTTTTCGCCTTCGCAGGCTCAATAAAATAGGAAAGGGTTATGGCGCAATCATCGGGCGCCTGTGCAAATGTACTCCCAGAAATAGAAAGGAATAAAACTGAGAGAAATATCTGAAGTTTAATTTTCATGATAGAAATGTTAATTATTAGTCGATAAATCTTTTTTCAAACCAGCGATCATTTAGTGAAAGGCTGAGGAAGGTGTTAAAGAAGTTTTCTTGTATCAACCCACTATCAGTGGTTCCACGCCTGCCGATTTCGAATCCGAGATTAAAATTGGAGAACAATCGCCCCATTGGCAACCCTAACCCAAAAGATATGCCAAACTCGTTTACATCCTGTCCGGACACGCTCAGGCCGGTTTGCTCATACCGCATTCCCGCCCTATAAACCAAACGTTTTGCATAATTTCCGAAGGAATTATATTCCGGGATATAAAATCCGCCCAACCGAAATTTTGAAGCGTTCTTATAGCCGACATTATCGGTCACAGAAAATCTATTGCTAAAATCGCTCGTTTCCTCAAGGGTGTATTCCAGGCCTACGCCCCAATTTTTGGGTGTCGAAATGCCGGCCCCAATTGTGAACCGGGAGGGTGAATTAAGTTCGGTGTCGGCCATGTCCACTTCCCTTTCATCTACAGAAAAGATGCCTACCGGCATGATGGATACAGTTTCGATTTTCCGGTAGTTGACCGAATGTAACGTTGTAGTCGGGGTGTAGGTGAAAGATCCGGATAACTCGAGATTGTCACTTATCGTCTTTTTGATCAATGCACCGAAAGTAATACTGAATCCCTGAAGCTCCGAACTGTTGATGGCCCTCGTGCCCAGCTCCAGGTCGTTTTTTTGTGAGATGGTGGTATTGTCAATTTTTCCGAAGTTGTAATGGCCATCTATCCCCAGGGAAAATTCTGGGGTAACCTGATATGCAACTGAAAGAAAGACTTTGTTCAGTCCTCCGCTTCCGAAGTATTGGGTCATTCCATCGTCTCTTTTTGAAAGAAAATCATATCCTACCGAAGTATAGGGAAGTAGGCCAAATCCCATTCCGAATTTTCCCATTGGAATTCCCATGGCCAAATAATCTAGTGAGGTGGCCGAAATGCTATTGCTCTCAGAACTTGTTTTAAGATTGGTTGATTTATGGCTCGCTCCCATGGAATAGTTGACCAGTCTTAGGCCGGAGTAGGCGGCAGGGTTTTGGAGGTTTAGGTGGATGCTGTCCGCAAAAACACTGATTCCTCCCATAGTACGGTTTTCGGCAGTGCCACGAAATTTTAAGATTCCAATGCCATAATAGGAATATGGCGAGGTTGTTCCTTCCTGGGCCAACATCGTGCCCGCAATAAGTAAAAATACTCCTACTATTAAGTTTCTAAACATCAACGCTTATTATATTCCAAAATTTGGTTCAAACCTTCCAACAGAAAATTTGCGTTGGCAAAGATGTCATTTTTTAAACGATCTCGCAAAAAATGTGTATCTCCACCTGTTAAAATAACTGTTAAATCCGGAAATTTTTTCCGATATTTTTCGATGAATCCTTCAATTTCAAATAAAACTCCAAGGACAATTCCCGAATGCATGGATGCTGCGGTCGAGTCGCCAATAAAATCTTTTGGATCCTCGATGGGCAACAGGGGCAATTTTTCCGTAAAGGAATGGAGCGCCTGGTAACGAAGGCTGATCCCTGGCGAAATGGCACCGCCCAAATACTCGTTTCTCGAATTAATAAAATCATAGGTAATGCTGGTGCCGGCATCGACGAGCAATACATTTTTGTTTGGAAATTGATGCGCCGCAGCACTCACCACAGCAATCCGATCAACTCCAAGGGTTTGGGGAGTGGCGTATTTATTGATAAAGGGAACCGCCGTGTTTTGATCAAGATATACAATCCGGAAATGATGTCGGAGATATGTGACCTGTTCATCAGAAAGTTTGCCCACCGATGCCACTAGTACGTGGGTAATATTGGGAAAGCTATCTATAATCTCCCCAAGTGTGGACAGAAAATTTTCTTTCGCGCAAATCTTCTTTAATTTTAAGGCCTCCAGGTCGAAAACACCCAGTTTTATCAATGTATTTCCGACGTCGATTACTAGATTCATTTTTTTATAAAAGTTAAAAAGTACAATTTGATGTAGAACTTTCCGTCAGGAGTTTATTAAATGCAATTGGAAAATATGCACCCTGATCATAAAC
>CAYXDM010000186.1:0-4283 GCA_964463595.1 uncultured Aequorivita sp.
GTTGGCGAAGCCAGGTTATAGTGGTCGTTTATTTTTAAATTTTCGCGGCTGCGAGAAGAAAATGTTAATGTCTTAAAAAAAATATCCACTGATCATTTGCTATTTTCAGATTTAAATTCAATATTTGACATGTAGTACATATATGCATATGAAAGTTGTTTAATATATCAACCCCAAATAAACGCCCAGGTAATATGAAAATAGTCTACAAGTTCTTGTTTCTGCACCTTGTGGTGCTCTCAGGGTTTGCCCCAGATACGTTCGGGCAGGCAGCTGGCGTAGTAGTTTCGGGCCAAGTCACCTCCGAAGATGAACCGGCTGGACTCCCCGGTGCCAATGTTCTGATCAAAGGTACTACCCAGGGAGCTGTAACGGATATGGATGGAAGTTATAGCATTCAAGTCCCTTCATCTGAATCCGTTTTGGTTTTCAGTTCCATAGGCTATGTTTCCCAGGAGGTGGCTGTAGGAAACCGGAGTACGATAGATGTTCAGCTTTTACCCGATATCGCCTCTCTAGATGAGGTGGTGGTGGTCGGGTACGGAGAGCAATCAAGAAAAACCTTGACCACTTCCATTTCTAAATATAATCCTCAGGAATTATCCAATATCCCGATCAATACAATAGGAGATGGGCTGAAGGGGAAGATTTCCGGAATGAGAGTTTATAGTAGCTCGGGACAGCCGGGTGAACCACCCCAGATCCGAATCAGAGGGGGCTCTTCAATACAAAAAAACAATAGTCCCCTGGTATTGATTGATGGTTTTGCTAGAAGTATCGCAGATGTCAATCCACATGACATCGAGTCGATAGAAGTTTTAAAAGATGCAGCCGCAACCGCTATTTATGGCGCGAGGGGTTCAAATGGAGTCGTATTGATTACAACCAAAAAGGGCAGGTACAATACGGAGCCTGAAGTAACATTTGAAACTAATTCTAGCCATCAAAATATTGAAAGGTATTATGAAAGAGTGAATTCAGAACAGTTTTTAACGCTTTCAAGGCCGGCTTTAGCAAGAAGTCCAAACCCACAATGGCTGACAACAACCGGGTTTGCCTCGAGTACGAATAATGATGAGGATTCATTTATCGGATTGCGGTATCTAAATGCCGGTGAAATTGCTCCTGATGGTTGGAAAACCATGCCTGATCCACTGGATCCCAGTAAAACACTTACGTTTGTCGATAATAATTTGGCGGATGTAATTTTTAATCCTGCCTGGAGGCAACATTATTATTTAGGCGTGACAGGTGGTTCCGAAAGCGTTCGATACGCAGGAGGTGTAGGATACACCAATGACGATGGAGTGGTGTTTTCGACGGGATGGAAGCGATTTACTGCAAGGGCTAATACAGATATAAAGGTTTCGGATAGGTTGACAGTATCTACCAATTTCAATTATATAGAAACGCATCCGGAACAACACGCAAGCCAAAACAACGCCATTACAAGACAGGCGATGGGAGCTCCAACCCAACGTCTATATATGGATGATGGAACGCCGGCAAGAGGATATAATTCAACATCCACGGCACCTTTATTTTGGGACCATATCTATTCCCGGGATCAGAATGTGAAAGAATTCAGTATCGGAACGACTTTGGATTATTCCATTACCAAAAACTTAAGTGCGACAGTGAGGGGAACTCACTATACATCCATCAGCCAATTCGACGGATTCGAAAAAGCTAATGTTTTTAACACTTTACGTCCCGCTTCAAGTAGTTTTAACGAGTCAGTTATTGACGAATTTGAAGCGTTGTTGAATTATGGGGTTTCCCTAGGAAACCATAATTTTTCTGCTTTAGGGGGAGTGTCATATCGGGGGTTAAAAAACAAAAGCCTTACAGCTGCTGCACAGGGAGCAGTTTCAGATAAGGTGGAAACGTTAAATGTTGCCCCGGAAAAAACAGATGCAAGCACTTCTTTAAGCGAAGAGGTTCTTGTGGGGATGTTTGGGCGAATAATGTACGACTACAGACAGAAATACTTATTCTCTTTTTCAATAAGGAGGGATGGTTCTTCCCGGTTTGGAACTGATAATAAATGGGGGGTATTCCCCAGTTTTTCGGCTGCATGGAATATATCTGATGAGGATTTTTTTAAAGCACAAGAGCTAGTATCCAGTCTGAAGGTCAGGTCAAGTATAGGTCAGACCGGAAATAATGATATAGGCTTATATACCGCACAGGGATCGTATTCGCTATCCTATAGATATGATGGTTTGGCAGGTATAAGAAATACTGCAATGCCAAACCGAGCATTAAACTGGGAGACTACCACACAATGGGATGTCGGAGTTGAAATTGGTTTATTGAACGATAAAGTAAGGATTATAGCCGATCTATATGATAAAAGAACAAAAGACCTGTTATTTAGCGTCCCGCTACCCAATACTTCGGGATTTGGTAGTATAGAGACAAACGTAGGAACGGTTCGCTTTTACGGGTATGATTTAGATTTGTCAACCACGACTATAAGAACGGATAACTTTAGCTGGGAGACCAATTTCACGATAAGCGGCAATAGGAATTTGGTATTAAAATTACCCGACAATGGAAGAGATAAGAATAGGATTGGCGGATGGGTAGTGCCAAATGGGGAGGATTTTGGAGGTATAGCAGAAGGTGAACCGCTTAACAGGCTTTGGGGATTTAAGATCGATTATATAATAGACAACCAAGAACAAGCTGAAAATGCCCGGTGGGATTACTGGGCGCAAGGATGGGATCCTGAGACCCAGACTTCTGAATTAGGTAGAAAATTCCCCGGAGATTATGAATGGAAGGATAGAGATGGTGATGGACAAATTACGGAATACGATCAATTCGAACTGGGCGTATCGGTCCCTCATACTATCGGAGGGATTGGGAATACATTAAATTACAAGAATTTCTCTTTCCGAATTTACCTTGATTACGCTTTGGGGCATTCACAGTTGGATGAACAATTTGGTTATAGCATGATGAGCACATTCAACAATAATGTAGCAATGCCAATTCAGATCCTGGATGCCTGGAAGCAACCCGGAGATGCAGCCAATACCAAATGGGCAAGGTTTGCTCCCCATGACACCAATGAAGGGCGAAACTATCGGAGAGTTAGCGATGCCCGGCTCTTCAGCAATGATTACTTATGTATTAGAGAAGTGTCCTTGGGTTATCAGTTCCATGAAAGTTTAATTTCGAAATGGGGAATTAAGGATTTGAGCGTGTATGTATCAGGCAATAATTTGCATTACTTTACCAAAGTTTTAGCAACCCCTCCTGACGTTTCCAGTGCCGTAAACAGTGCCGGGGTAGGGTATCCTCCTATAAGAAAGGTGACATTTGGATTAAAGTTGAGTTTTTAATTTTAAACAAAGGGTGACATGAAAAAATTAAGAAATAGTTTAATGATCCTATTGGTATTACTGTCCGGCATATCCTGTGATGATCTTTTAGAGGTTTCACCTTTAAGTAGTATAACAGTAGCCTCTATGTGGGAGAGTTCCGAAGATGCTTGGGGGGCTTTGTATGGTGCATACAGTCAATTTCGCTCTTCCTATGGAGCAAATTATCATAACTGGGGAGACTATCGTACGGGATATTATGACAACGGGGTCCAGGCTGGCCGATTTCATAAAGCAAATCTATTTGATAATAATTTGGTTCCTGATGACGATGGAAGTGATTGGGGTTCGACTTATACTTTAATAAACGATTGTAACTTAATACTTAAGTACACTCCGGATATTGAATTTGAGAATGAGAATGATAAAAACTTCATTCTTGGCAACGCTTATTTTTTACGCGCATTTGCTTATTACCATATTGCAAGGGTCTGGGGCGATGCGCCGATCTTGACCAATCCTCATGAGTCTGCGTCACAGGAAAACCTTTATCCTTCCAGGGATCCGGTGTCGGAGGTCTTTAATCTTATAAAAAGCGATATCGAACAAGCTGTGAGCCTCATTCCAAACCGTTATGTCCAGGGAAAGGGTGTTGCTTCCAAAGAAGCAGCCAACATGCTAATGGCCGATATTTTTCTTTGGATGTCAAAAGTGAATGGTCAGGACTTACTGAACGAAGCAAATGCTGCCGTTGATTATGTTCTGAACAGCAGCAATTACAGTTTGTCGGACGACTATGCCGCAGCATTCAGCGATGATAACAATCCGGAAATTATTTTCTCCTTGATATATGACCAAAATGAGTCCGTTAGGAATGAAGGTTATATACAACAAGCAGAGAATGTGACTGCTGAAATAAAAAACAAAACTGTAGCCATACAGAGATGCACA
>CAYXDM010000187.1:0-4279 GCA_964463595.1 uncultured Aequorivita sp.
TCACTCGGTTCATGTTTTACCTTTTCCACACTTTGCAATAAGGCATCTATTACTGTATTGCCAGTGACGACTATGCTTTTTGGATCGATATTTTCCCGTAAAAGATTATCGCGGGAGGCATTGGTCGGGGAAAAATGGAAATCCGTAACGCGGCCTGTGATCTGCCTATTGATCTCCTCGGGAAACGGAGCGTATTTATTATGGGTCCTCAAGCCGGCCTCTATATGGCATATTTTGGCACCGCTGTAAAAGCCCGCAATACTGGAGGCCATAGTGGTGGTGGTGTCTCCGTGTACAAAGACGTAGTCCGGTTTAAAGCTTTCCAAAACCGGTTTCAGTTCGGTAATGATGGCAGCAGTTAAGCCGTATAGATCCTGGCCCGGTCTCATCAGGTCCAAATCGTATTGTGGCTGGATATTAAAAAAGGTCAGTACTTGGTCCAACATTTCACGGTGCTGTGCCGTAACGCACACACGGGTGTCAAATCTTTCCGGATATTTTCCAAATTCCTTTACCAATGGCGCCATCTTTATAGCTTCCGGCCGGGTGCCAAATACAATAAGTATTTTTTTCATTTTTAAATTTTAGATTCTCGCTTCGCCCAGAATGACATTGCTTTATAGAGCGGTAGGCTGGCGGGTGCTTAGGTTTGACGGCAAAGCCGGCAACCAAAGCAGTATAGCCAGGTCATCCCGAACAGGGTGAGAGATTTTATGTGTTAATATTCCAAGTATTTTTATCGGACAACAATGATTTGTCATATTTTTTTTAAATTTTCAAATACCTACCAGAGTTACACAATTTAATCTTGTCAAACGAGTCAGCAAGGGCTGACGATGTCAAAGTGCCTTCGAATAATAATCTATATACCAAGCCACAAAGGCATCCACTCCCTTTTGAATTGGTGTGTTCGGCTTATAGTCGTAATCAATCTCCAGGGATTGGGTATCCGCCCAAGTTTTTTCCACATCGCCAGGTTGCATGGGATACATTTCTTTAATTGCAGTTTTATTTGTCGTCTTTTCAATTGCTTCAATAAAATCCATTAATTTAACCGGATTTCCGTTGCCTATATTGTAAAGTTTATAAAGTGGATCATCCTCCTTGCTTGCGTTTAAGGTTGCAACAATACCTTCTACAATATCATCTATATAAGTAAAGTCTCTGGAGAGATTCCCATTATTAAAAACCTTAATGGGATTATCGTTTAAAATTGCCTCAGTAAATAAGAACATAGCCATATCAGGTCTTCCCCAGGGGCCGTAAACGGTAAAAAACCGCAACCCTATGGTCTCAAACCCAAATAAATGGCTGTAGGTATGGGCCATAAGTTCATTGCTCTTTTTTGTGGCCGCATACAAACTAATGGGATTATCTACGCTGTCCTGGATGGAGAAAGGCACTTTATCATTCAGCCCATAAACACTGGAGCTACTGGCATATACCAGTTTTTTCACTCCCGCATTTCTTACACATTCCAACAAATTGAGGAAGCCCACAATATTGCTCTGCACATATTTCATCGGTTGCTCAAGACTGTAGCGTACTCCTGCCTGGGCTGCCAGGTTGCACACCATATCAAACCCCACTTCAGCGAAAAGGACGGGGAGATTTTCCTGATCCTCCAGGTTCATTTTTATAAACCTAAATCTACTGTCGTGAATTTTACTGGCTATCGGCTTATTGTACTCGATTTGAATTTGGGGGATACCCAAATTTTCAAGGCGGGCGTATTTTAACCGGACGTCGTAATAATCGTTTATATTGTCCAAACCCACTACGGAATACCCCAGTGCAATTAATTGCTCACATAGATGGTACCCGATAAATCCCGCCGCGCCGGTAACCAATATTGTCATGATTCTGGGTTAAGGTTGGACACGCCAATGGCCGAATATTGAAAGCCGATTTTCGAAAGGCCTAGATTGTTCAATATATTTCGGCCATCAAAGAGGAAGGCCGGCTTCGTAACCGAATTGTATATTTTTTGCCAATCGTAGTTTCTAAATTCATCCCATTCCGTTAGGATGGCCACTGCGTGTGAAGTTTCACAGGCTTGATAGGGATCCTTATAAACTTTTAACAATCTCCTGTTCTCTTGTGGACTTCGGGTATTCAGGGCATCCAGATCCTCATATATCCTGGCCTCTTCCACCTTGGGATCGAAAACGATAATTTCGGCCTGTTCGTTCAACAGGGCATCGGCCACGTAAATCGCTGCCGATTCGCGGGTATCATTGGTATCCTTTTTAAAGGCCCAACCCAAAAAGGTTATTTTCTTTCCCGAAACGGTGTTATATAGCGTGGAAACAATATTTTCGGCAAACCGCAGCTTTTGGTAGTCGTTCATTATAATCACCTGCTCCCAATAATCTGCCACTTGGTGCAGACCATAAGATTTCGCAATATAAACCAGGTTCAAAATATCCTTTTGAAAGCAGGATCCTCCAAAGCCCACGGAGGATTGCAGGAATTTGGGCCCTATTCTACTGTCCATTCCAATTGCCCTACTTACCTCCCTGACGTCTGCGCCGGTTACTTCACACAATTCAGAAATGGCATTGATGGACGAAACCCGCTGGGCCAAAAAGGCATTGGCAACCAATTTTGACAACTCAGACGACCAGACATTTGTTGTTAGAATCTTTTCTCGGGGAATCCAGGATGCGTATATGTTTACCAAAGCCTCAATGGCCTCCTTTCCTTCGGCACTTTCCTCACCACCGATCAAAACCCGGTCGGGATTGATCAAATCCTCAACAGCCGTGCCTTCGGCCAAAAACTCAGGATTGGAAAGAATCTGGAACTTTACGCCATTTCCGGTATGGTCCAAAATATCCTTTATCGCCTGGGCCGTCCTGACAGGAAGAGTGGACTTTTCAACAACTATCTTATCATTGGTAGCTACTTTGGCAATCTGCCGGGCTGAAAGTTCAATATACTTTAAATCGGCAGCCATTCCCTTTCCTTTTCCGTAGGTCTTGGTAGGGGTATTGACGGAAATAAATATCATCTCCGCTTCGTCGATGGCTTTTTCAACATCTGTACTGAAAAACAGATTTTTCCCCCTGGCTTCCTGGACGATTTCTTTCAATCCCGGTTCATAAATGGGAAGGTTATTCAATTCTGCGTGGTTCCAGGCAGCAATCCGTTCCTCATTGATATCGACAACCGTCACTTTTATTCCCGGATTTTTAAGGGCTAACACAGACATGGTCGGACCCCCTACATATCCCGCACCAATACAACAAATATTTTTGATTTTCATTTATATTAAATCTTTATCACAATTATTATTTAAGCAATCTACAAAATTTAGGTTCCCATAACTTTCTAAATTGGATCCAAATGCTTAAGGCCTCCAATTTTTATACGATCATGCCAGCGGCTACGGTTTGATGTGTAGCATCGTCTATCAGAATAAAACTGCCCGTGGTGCGATTATCACGATATCCGTCGATCATCAAAGGGCGGGTGGTGCGAACGGTTACCCGGGAAATATCGTTCATTTTCAATTCCTTGTCGTCTTCCTTCCGGGCATAGGTATTGATATCGATCTTATATAAAACATCCTTGATCATGGCTTTTTGCTCATTGCTCGTATGGACAATGGTATATTTCGCCCTCGGTTTAGCCGGCTCGTTGTTGAACCAACAGAGCATGGCGTCGAATTCCTGTACGGCCCTGGGTTGATTGTTTTCCTTTACGATCATGGCCCCGCGGCTGATTTCAATATCATCTTCCAAGGAAATGGCGACGGACATGGGGACAAAGGCCTCATCAACCCCACCTTCCATAGTGTCTATCGACTTTATTTTGGAAGGAAATCCGGAGGGCATTACGACCACCGCATCGCCCGGTCTAAAGATGCCACTGGCCACCCTGCCGGCATATCCCCTATAGTCCAAAAACTCCTCGCTTTGGGGGCGTAAAACCGTTTGTACGGGAAAACGGGCATCGATCTTATTGGTGTCACTACCTATGTGCATGGTTTCCAAGGCATTTAGCAAGGGCGCGCCCTGGTACCAATCCATATTAGTGGATCGATTTACCACATTGTCTCCGTTTAGGGCACTGATGGGCAAGAATTGTATATCCTTTACATACAATTTTGATGAAAAGCCTTCAAACTGCTGGACTATATTCTGAAATACCTCTTCTGAATAATCGACAAGGTCCATCTTATTGACACAAACAATTATATGGGGAATCTGAAGCAAGGACGCAATAAAAGCATGGCGTTTCGTCTGCTCGATCACCCCGTGACGCGCATCTATTA
>CAYXDM010000188.1:0-4277 GCA_964463595.1 uncultured Aequorivita sp.
GCGGGCTCTCTTCGCAACTGAATTTACTGATCTTGGCATAAGTTTAGATTTTTGTAGCAGGCGATTCTTTAATTCTGAAGTGTATATCTGAATTTCGAATTCTTTGGTTGCGCTGCTCCAGGGTTTAAATGATATTGTTTAACCGGTCAAAACCTTATTACTTCATTCGAAGCATGTGTTTGACATTGTTTTCATCGCTCGGATGGACTAGGCCCATCTTTGTCAATGCTTTTTTGCGCTTTTTGCTTTTCTTTGTCAAGATATGGCTTTTGAACGCGTGCTTTCTTTTGATCTTCCCAGTGCCGGTAAGCTTAAATCGTTTTTTGGCACTGGATTTCGTTTTTTGTTTCGGCATGTTTCCTGCTTTTTATTTATTACTTCGCTTTATTTTGACCTTCAATCCATTGATGATTGAAGGATTTATTTTTCTTTTGGGCCGTATTATGTACTGAAAAAAATGGAACCGATCACTTTTTTTTCGGTGCAATGAACATGATCATCCGCTTCCCTTCCAGTTTGGGCATTTGTTCCACTTTTCCGAATTCTTCCAAGTCCCGGGCAAGACGCAATAATAATATCTCCCCTTGATCCTTATAGATTATGGAACGGCCCTTGAAAAATACATAGGCCTTCAATTTGGAACCTTCCTGTAAAAACTTCTCGCCGTGTTTCCTTTTGAACTCGTAATCGTGATCGTCTGTATTGGGTCCAAATCGTATTTCCTTGATCGTGACCTTTGTTGCTTTGGCCTTTAATGCCTTCTCCCGCTTTTTTTGCTCATAAACGAATTTCTTATAGTCTATGATCTTACAAACTGGCGGATTGGCATTAGGTGAAATCTCTACAAGATCCAATTCCTGTTCCTCTGCCATTTCGCGTGCTTTCCTAAGAGGATACACACCAACTTCAACATTGTCTCCCACCAGACGTACTTCCTCGGCACGAATCTTTCCGTTGATTCTATGCTGATCTTCCTTGATTACCCGGGCAGGACCTCTACTTCTTTTTCTTCGTATTGCTATGACTAATTAATTTTAGTTAAACATTAAATTCTTTCGATTCCTTACTTATTGTTTGTTGAATCAATTCTGCAAAGGCAGAGGGAGTCATGGTTCCCAAATCGCCTTCCCCTCGTTTCCGTACAGAAACCGTACCATCCCGTTCCTCCTGCTCTCCAACAACGAGCATATAAGGGATTTTGTTCATTTCTGCCTCCCTTATTTTCTTTCCAACGGTCTCATTTCTATTGTCAACGAGGGCGCGAATTTCGTCATTTTCCAGCAAATTTAAAACTTTTTGCGAGTATTTTTCATATTTTTCACTTAAGGATAAAATAGTCACTTGGTCTGGAGTGAGCCAAAGTGGGAAATCTCCACCGGTATGCTCCAACAAAATGGCCACAAACCGCTCCATACTGCCGAAGGGAGCCCTATGGATCATTACGGGCCTGTGCATTTCGTTGTCGCTTCCCTTATATTCAAGCTCGAAACGTTCCGGTAAATTATAATCCACCTGAATGGTGCCCAGCTGCCATCTTCGCCCCAAGGCGTCCTTTACCATAAAGTCCAATTTGGGACCGTAAAAAGCCGCTTCCCCATATTCTATTTTGTAATCCAGGCCCTTGGATTCGGCAGCGTTTATGATCGCTTTCTCTGCCTTATCCCAATTTTCAAGGGATCCTATATATTTATCCGGATTGTCCGGGTCGCGCAAGGAAACCTGTGTGTAAAAATTTTCAAACCCCAGGGAGCCAAAAACGTATAGGACCAAATCGATTACCTTTTTAAACTCAGCGTCCAACTGATCAGGCATACAAAAAATATGGGCATCGTCCTGCGTAAACCCACGAACTCTTGTCAGCCCGTGCAATTCGCCACTCTGCTCATAGCGATAAACTGTTCCAAATTCCGCGAATCGTTTAGGAAGATCCTTATAGGACCAGGATTTGCTTTTATATATTTCACAATGATGTGGACAGTTCATCGGTTTCAACAAAAACTCCTCGCCTTCGCTCGGGGTTTTTATGGGCTGGAAACTGTCTGCTCCATATTTCGCATAATGGCCTGAGGTAACATAAAGTTCCTTTTGTCCAATATGAGGAGAGATGACCATTTCATATCCGGCCTTTTTCTGGGCTTTTTTCAGGAAGTTCTCCAGGCGCTCACGTAGCGCAGCTCCTTTTGGAAGCCACATAGGAAGACCTTGGCCCACTTTCTGCGAAAAAGTGAACAAATCCAGTTCTTTTCCCAATTTTCTGTGGTCGCGCTTTTTTGCTTCCTCCAGTAAGTGAAGGTACTCCGTCAGATCCTTTTGTTTCGGGAAACTGATCCCGTAGATCCTGCTAAGTTGGGTGTTCTTTTCATCGCCGCGCCAGTAAGCGCCCGCAATGTTTGTCAATTTTACAGCCTTCACAATTCCCGTATTGGGAATATGGCCTCCCCTACATAGATCCGTGAACGTATCGTGATCACAAAAAGTGATGGTTCCGTCTTCCAGATTTTCAATCAATTCTACCTTGTATGGATTGTTTTGCTTTTTATAGTATTCCAGGGCCTCGTTCTTGGATGAGGTACGCATGGAGAACTCGTGCTTCCCGCGCGCAATCTCCAACATTCTGTCTTCAATTTTTTTGAAATCCTTATCGGATATAGGGTGCTCGCAAAAATCGACATCATAATAAAAACCGTTTTCAATGGCCGGGCCGATGGTCAGTTTTATGCCTGGATATAACTCTTCCAGAGCTTGGGCTAGAATATGTGCGGAGGAATGCCAAAAGGCCTTTTTCCCATTATCGTCATTCCAGGTATATAGTAATAGGTTTCCATCTTCCTTTAACGGGGTGCTGGTTTCGACTACCTGATTATTGAAGGATGCCGAAATCACGTTTCTTGCAAATCCTTCGCTAATGTTGCGGGCAACTTCCAGGGGAGTTGTCCCCGCGTCAAAATGCTTTACACTTCCATCGGGCAGGGTAATGGCTATCATACACTCAAAAAATTTAGGCTGCAAATATAGTGTTAGTTTCAGCGGTTTGCAATATCTCATTTTTAATAGTGGGTATTCATTTTTGAATTTGTCAAATCATTGCACGGTTACATCAAATCAATTTCCGTTATACTTGAGAGGGTGGTTTCGCCCTTTATAGTGTCGGGAACGGAAGTTATTGCAGTCCTAGTTTTACTTTCCGTTCGATGCCGTTAGATGGAGGGTATATATTAAGGTATAAATCGAATAAAAATTATTTTAAGGGTAAGTGTTGAACCTTCAACCAATTGAAGAGCAGGGTAGGAAAATAATGTAAAAAAGCCATCAAATCGTTTGGTGAAACGTAAAAGGGTTTTATATTTGCATCCGCTTAAGACAGCAACGAGACAGGTTGAGGGAGAAAACAAGAAGTTCTTTAGTTTTTAAAATATTTTTGAAAAAGACTTGCTGGGAAAGAATAAGGTTCTATCTTTGCACCCGCTTAGAACAATAGGGAAGATTGTTTTGTCAATTGTTCGGGCCGCGTTCTTTAAAGTGTAAGAATTATTTTTTCCAAAAGTGTTGGTAGTTTAAAAATTAGGTGTATATTTGCACCCGCTTAGAGAAAAGCGTGTTCTTAAGAAATTGGTGAAAGGCAGTAATAGTAACGGTTCGAGTCCGTACCACCATCAAAATTGAATCTTTATTTTTTATATAAGTAAAGGTAAGTTCATTGAGATATTGAAATTGACAGCGTAGATCGGTTCCCGAGAGGGTTCCGGTCAACAAAGAAACTAAACTAAGTGAGATTTTCTGAGATTTTTTTTGAGAGTCGAGCTCTTACTGGAGTATGGTCGCAATATTATTGAAGATTATACGATGAAGAGTTTGATCCTGGCTCAGGATGAACGCTAGCGGCAGGCCTAACACATGCAAGTCGAGGGGTAGAAGGAGCTTGCTCCTTTGAGACCGGCGGACGGGTGAGTAACGCGTATGCAATCTGCCTTGTACAGGGGAATAGCCCAGGGAAACTTGGATTAATGCCCCATAGTATTGGGGGGCGTCATCGTCCCTTAATTAAAGATTTATCGGTACAAGATGAGCATGCGTACCATTAGCTTGTTGGTGTGGTAACGGCACACCAAGGCTACGATGGTTAGGGGCCCTGAGAGGGGGATCCCCCACACTGGTACTGAGACACGGACCAGACTCCTACGGGAGGCAGCAGTGAGGAATATTGGACAATGGGCGGGAGCCTGATCCAGCCATGCCGCGTGCAGGAAGACAGCCCTATGGGTCGTAAACTGCTTTTA
>CAYXDM010000189.1:0-4103 GCA_964463595.1 uncultured Aequorivita sp.
ATTTGAGCCCATCCAATATATACTTGGAGAAACGGAATTTTGCGGACTCATTTTTAAGGTGGACGAACACACCTTAATTCCCCGGCCTGAAACCGAAGAGCTGGTGGAATGGATAATTTCGGATCAAGTCGCAGGAAATCATGCCCCCCGAATTTTGGACATAGGAACTGGCTCGGGCTGTATTGCGGTCTCATTGGCAAAAATGTTGCCACACGCCATGGTCAGGGCGGTGGATATATCATCGGAAGCCCTTGGGGTTGCTGGAAAAAATGCAAGATTGAACCAGGTGGAAATCGAATTTTTGCAAAGGGATATTCTCAAAATCAAAACACTTCCCATTGATAAAAACCGGCCTTCCGAAAAATATGATATTATCGTTTCCAATCCCCCTTATGTGCGCAATCTGGAAAAGGACCAGATGCAGCCCAATGTTCTGGACTATGAGCCAGAAACGGCCTTGTTCGTAAAAGATGATGATCCTTTGTTGTTTTATAAAGTGATATCTGATTGGGCCAAGGATGTACTGGATTCTAATGGAAAGCTTTATTTCGAAATAAACGAAGAATTTGGAAATGAACTGAAAACCTATTTCCGCGAAAAAGGTTTTACCGAAATCGAGGTAAAACGGGATATTTTCGGAAAGGATAGAATGATAAAATGCAGTCTTGAAAATTCCTGAGCCAAATTTCCATTAGATTGTATCGGAAGAAACCACGAAGAGGTTCTGCGGAGGCCGTACTTTCAACTTTTTTTCTCCAGACCATGGAATGGATGCACACCGAACTTCCCACTCTATATTGCCCCAGGCGCTTTCTTTTTCAGATCACATCTCATTTGGGGCAGTCCTACAGGTGCTATTGAAATAAAAAGGAAGTGGCAATGGTTATTTGTGATGATAAATCACTAACTTTAACGTAGTTAACCTCGAGCCAACAGCCTTGCCTTTCTTTCCCCAATTAGGAGCCGTCGTTTTCAGCGATGCCATACCATTTTTATTTCTTCTGAATTAGAACCTATTATTGAAAGATTTCCCCCGGAGGAGGCCGAAAATCCCATAAAGAGAGTAGGCGGTCATTCATATACCCTACTATCATGGAAATATTTATAAAGATTATTTCGTACCCTATTGCTCTGGTCTATATGCTAATCCGTTGGATTTTAGGCCCATTTATCACTAAGCCAAGTGTTAACCTGACATTTTCTTCCGATCCGTATTTTGTGGGATCATATAAAAAAATTAAAGTGCGCCTGCACAAGCTAACCATGGACGATCTACGGTTTGGCGTACAGGAAGGTGCGCCGGGCGGTTATGTCTCGGAATGCCGGGATGCCGAATATGATAGCCACAATCCGGATATCATGCTCTGCTTTGGGTATCAGCCCGGAACCTATCATCTTACGGTCCATAAAAGATCCGATAACAGCCTGCTAAAAACCGTCGAATTTTCTATAGACACCAAGTGGACGGACGAAAAAAGAGGACCCGGTATTTCCTTTACGGGTATCAGCGAGAACATTATTGCGAATCCTGCTTGGGGCGGCGGGCCCTCAACTCCCCAAAACCTGAATGTAGTGCCCGCCACGGGGACCCGAAGGATAGCCCTTATTTTGATTGATTTTGCCGATGCCAGATATCCCACAGATGTTCCTACCCTGGATGCCATTAGGAACCGTTGGATGGACGAAGCCATAAACGGAGTAAATATTTCGGGCCGGATGGAAAGCGCCCGTCAGTTTTATAGGGAGGTTTCTTACAATACTTACGATCTTTCCGCGAGTATCTTTGGTCCGGTCAATTTTGCAAATAACTGGGCAGACAATTTTGACGACACTGGCAAACCAAAGGGGACTTATTATCAAGAAGCTATAACTGTCAGTGACAGTATAGTTGACTTTGATGATTTTGACAACGTTATACTAATTTCAGAATCGTGGACAAACAGTGATGGGGTGGTGATGAATGCCTGGCCTTATGGAGGCGCAAGTACGTTTACTACCGCCGAGGGAAATAAAAATTTAGGCTTTGTCTCTATGCCCCGGGAGTGGGGTGCGGCCTTCCGTCCAGACCGTACGGTGCGGTCTACCATTGTGCATGAATTGGGTCATAGCATTGGATTGGGCGACCAGTACAAACCGGAAACGGGAAGAAATCCCGGTAATTGGGAACCTATGGATTCGGAAAATAACCTACCACATTTTTCAATGGCCCACAGGATGATGTTGGGATGGGTGCAGGAAAGTTGGCTGAGGACATATAATTTCGCCAATGGCGGCGGGGTAGTAAATGAAACAGTTACATTGAGTCCGATAGAAAGGGGAGCGCCCCCGGCCGGCAATAGTACGGGAATAGAAATACGAATAGCCGATGGCTGGAATTACTATGTTGAATACCGTTCGGGCCAATCAACACACATAGGCGATAGGGCTTTGGATACCCCAGACGCCATTTTGATAACTGATGTGGACTCCACTCCCGGCGATGCACCTATTAGCAGGCCGGCCATACTTTTGGTGCCAAATGACATTGACGGAGACGGCAGTGTATTGATCAATGGTGGCGACTATGAGGAAACCGACAACACCGATCCAACCTTCCCTACAGATTTTAAGCTGAGTGTAAGCGGTATAACCGCCGATAAGGCTGATATTAAGATTGAATATGGCGTAAACAGCAAACCGGACCCAGCTATCCGTCCTTGGCCGGCAAGTGCCGAGCGCCAATGGCAGAGCCCGGATATTGAGGTGCAGAACGACAGAAATATTGCCGATCCGGCCAACTGGTTCAATGTGCCTTGGGCGGGCAATCCAAACACC
The DNA here is from genome assembly GCA_964463595.1 of uncultured Aequorivita sp. Taxonomy (GTDB): domain Bacteria; phylum Bacteroidota; class Bacteroidia; order Flavobacteriales; family Flavobacteriaceae; genus Aequorivita. Next base: position 2,815 of record CAYXDM010000189.1, read on the forward strand.
GTGATTGCATCAGTTAAGAACAACGGAAATTTGGATGCTCCGGGGGTACGGGTAGAATTTTATGTAAAGAACTACAACGTCGGCGGAACTCCTGAAACCATTTTGGGCTCAGACACCCAGAATATACCGGCCTTGGGCACGGTTAAATTTACCACCTCCTGGAACCCGCCCGGAAATGGTCACTATTGCATCATCGTTCGTATTCCTGGCTATATTACCCCGGGACCGACCCCGGTTTTGGAGATGTCGATCTTCAATAACCTGGCGCAATCCAATTACGACCGTTTTATTTCAGCATCAGATTCACCCGCATCGCGTGAAATAACCCAGGTTGAGGTTGGCAACCCCTACGATAAGCCCACAACAGTATATATCCGGCCCGGTCAGACCAATCCGTTATACCGTACCTATGTTGAAACTAAAAGCCTTTACCTCCAGCCAGGGGAAACAAAAATGGTAAAGCTGATGTTTGAGTTTGATCCGGAATATATTTATAATATTCCGGTCTCATTGGGTAAGACTGAATCAGTAAATGCGCATGACAAACACCAAAAAGATTTCGAAAGAATACGGGAGGTGGTAGGAACCTTTAGAGTCAAACCCAATAGAGTGGGAATAGTGGCCTATATCGATGATCCTACCGAAAATCATCCGCATACTCCCAACAGAATGAGTGGTGTGGATGCGGAGATTATAACCGGTAAAAAAACGAGGATTTTGCGGTTTCACAGAAATGGAAATGAAGTAGAAGGTGTGGTACTGACTTCGGACAAAGGATTAAAGGTAGACACTGGCCGGATAATTTTAATGATGGATATACAGGACGGCCAAAAAGTTTTGAGGGCGAACGAAATAATCGTTCTTAATTCGCAAGGTTTTTTCAGGCATACTCTAAAGGAAAAGGGAAAACTTCTATCGATCCAGGCCTATTATTTGCCCGGTCCTGGGTTGGGAGATTGTTATAGTGAGATCATTAATTAACTGGGTAAAAACAGATAAAGGGAAAGACCTTTGAACTGAAAATTGTCCACATTAAAACAAAAGCCCCTTGCCGGAATGTGAGGGCTTTTTATAAAACAGTTTTGCGGAAGATCTGTGTACGAAATTAAGTGTAGGGAGCTAGGGGGAACTTGAAACGTATTAACGGTGAATTGATCTTAGCATAAGGCATAACAAAAAGTAATCGGCCTTATGGACTGAGCATATCTATTTGAAGACTAAGCTTATATACAAAGTTGTCTAAACTTAAAATTGAAGGATATTCTAGTGTGATTTCCAGTAATTAATTC
>CAYXDM010000190.1:0-4096 GCA_964463595.1 uncultured Aequorivita sp.
GAAACAATGACGAATGCACATTCAGCTCGGGAATGGTTTTTACAATCGGCAAAGGAAGAGGAACATATTGAAAAACATTTTGTCGCCCTTTCAACCAATAGGGAAGGTGTGGAGGACTTTGGGATTGATCCCGAAAACATGTTTGTGTTCTGGGATTGGGTAGGAGGGCGTTATAGTCTGTGGAGTAGCATTGGTCTTTCCATAGCCCTGACCATTGGATATGAGAACTTTGAGAATCTCCTGAAAGGTGCGGAAACTACCGATCATCATTTTAGAACGGCAGAATTGGAGGAAAACATTCCCGTAATAATGGCACTTATAGGAATTTGGTACACCAACTTCTTTGGGTCTGAAACCGAGGCAATATTGCCCTACGACCAATATATGCACAGATTTCCCGCCTATTTCCAGCAGGGCAACATGGAGAGCAACGGCAAACATACTGATAGAAATGGCAAAAAGGTAGCGTATCAAACCGGGCCAATAGTCTGGGGCGAACCTGGAACCAATGGGCAACACGCTTTTTATCAGCTTATACACCAGGGAACACATTTAATTCCCTGCGATTTTATCGCACCCGCAATCAGCCATAATCCAATAGGGAACCACCATCCTATCTTGGTTTCAAATTTCTTTGCACAGACCGAAGCCCTGATGAATGGAAAATCCGCAGATCATGTGGCGGACGAATTAAGGTCACAGGGCATGGAGCAATCGGAAATGGAAAAATTGATCCCGTTTAAAGTATTTGCCGGAAATAAACCTACCAACTCCTTTTTGATCAAGAAGATTACACCCTTTACCCTCGGTTCCCTGATAGCATTTTATGAACACAAGATTTTTGTACAGGGTGTAATCTGGAATATCTACAGCTTTGATCAATGGGGTGTGGAACTCGGGAAACAACTTGCAGAAAAAGTATTGCCTGAACTGGATGATGATGCCACTGTAGCATCGCATGATGCTTCCACCAATGGATTGATCAATACATTTAAGGAGTGGAGACAATAGATTCAGTTTAAAATAATTCAGTTCAGAAGCCAGGGAAAGAGAAAATATCGCCAGGTTTTCACATGCGAAAACGAACCAAATCGGAGCCTTATGGTGGTTTTAAACTCAATGGTCTAAGGCTACTTTTTTATTTAAATGGCAATGGGAATATGTTCGGGGATCTCCAATTTGGCTACGCCAATCCGCTTGTCGGCCATTCCATAATACACGTCAATTCTATTGGGTTGGCCAATATCGTCCCTTCTATCCGTGCCGGTAGGAAAGACCACATTTCCTATGGTGCCGATAATTTCACCGGGCAATTCCGGTGTTAGGATGGGTTCGTGGGACCGGTATAATATTCTTTGGGGTTCCTCTTTGGATAAAATCATAGCACCGGCGGAATAGGTGTATTTTTTTTCCTTTTCCTTGGAATCCTTATGTCTCTGGACACCATGATAGATCATCAGCCAACCGTGCTTTGTTAAAATGGGAGGAGCACCACCACCTATTTTTAGATTTTCCCAAGGATATACCGGATGCGCAAGGCAGTGATGCGAGGTGAATTCAACCTGCTCCAGGGAAGTGTTTTTTCCTTCTTTTAAATTGTAATAGGATATCCAAATACTTTCTTTGTTGTTCTCAATTTTCCTGTTCATCTTATTAATGGTTTCTTCCGGTATGGAATCCGGGAAAAGAGGTCTGTGCACCATGGCAATAGAGGGATGATCATGGGGGCTGGGGAGGGCGATGGGAAAAAAACTGGCGTCTTTATCATCGGTATCGTTAAAATCGACTTCCTCCATATAGGACGAAAACTGGACCAATCCCATCCGCTCCCAGCTAAACAGATCCTTTGATCTTGCCATGGCTATTCGCGGTCCGTCCGTTCCAAAGGCGGTGTAGGTCATTATATAATGCTCCACACTTTCCACGTAGGTAATTCGCGGATCTTCACAGCCTCCTCCGCCATCTGGACGCTTTTCGTAATCTGCGTGTGGCTCCAATACTATCCCCAGGCGCTCCACATCAATGGGATCTCCCGATTTGTTGAATATCGCCCTGGCTATTCCTATGCGGGAAAAATTGTCTTTCGCCACCATCCGCGGAAAAAGATAAAGTTCCCCATCCGGACCCCGGGCAACGGCGGGATTCAGGACGCCTTCCACTTCATATTCATTGCCCTTTTCGGGTTCCATTATAGTACATATTCTATCTAATTTGAACGGTATCATAATTGGTTGGTTTTTTCCATCCCCCCGCTACAGGCTATGATGGTCTCAATTATTCTTTTCGTTTCCTCGGCATCGCGTACCTGAACACAATCCACCCCTGTTCGTCTGGCAGGGTAATCATTGCCCCCTTCAAACAGGGCATCCCCAATAAACAGCATGTTTGCTATTTTTACATCGAGGATTTCCGTCAATTTTTGAAGGCCGTAGGCCTTGTCAATACCGGGCTTTACGATATCTATGGATGTGGTACCGCCCATGCCGATCGAAAAATCTCTTAATGGTTTCTCGAGGTTTGCGACAATTTTTTTGCGTTTTTTAAAGTCTGGATCCCATTCTTTTTTTGCATCCAGTGGAGCCTCTTGGCCAAGGGCCGAAAAAGTTATCTGGCTGCCCCTATCCTCGATCTGCTCTCCCCAGGTCCTTGCGATATTAAGATTGGATTCGGCTACAGCTTTTTGGAGATTGTCTAAAATGGTTTTCTTCTGTTCCTCCGTAAAATCTTCGGCATAGAGCATCTTCCAACCGTTTTTGTATTGATAGAACCTCGTGCCGGAGGTGGGAAGGATGTACAACTTTCCAAGGTTGGAATCAGTGGGCAAATGCTCTATTACCTGTTTCTCGAACTGCGGCCACGCCCCGCCTGAGATGATTGCCACTTGATGCACGTCCAGCAATCTTTTTAAAAGGTCGGACATTTCAGGGTCTATGGCCGATTTACTCTTGGCCAATGTGCCATCCAGATCAAAAATGATCAGTTTTTTCATGGGTTTAATTCTCTTTTTTTTCAGGTATCGCTATTTGGAGAAGGGTTATATCACCCTCTGGCCTGAATTGGAGTGGGCCAATAAAGGCGGGCAATAGCATTACCTCCCCTTTTTCCAAAAAGTAGGTTGTACCGGCGTGTTCCATACTGCCCTTGCCCCCAGTGCAGACCAATATGGCGGGTTCATTTTCTAAACCTACGATAAGCCCGGAATCGCTGTGTATTCGCCAAAGTTTAAAATGCTGGTTGTCAAACATTGTTTCAGCATTTGGTATCTCCCTGCTTTTCTGTGGGGTTACGGGGCCGATCTCAACTTGCTCAAAATCAATACAATCTATGGCTTTTTCAACCTGTAGTTCCCGTGGTTTTCCGGTCTTCGCATCAACCCGATCCCAATCGTAAAGTCGAAAAGTGACATCGCTGTTTTGCTGGACCTCAAAAATCACTGCGCCGCCTACTGTGTGAACCGTTCCCGATTGGATAAACACCCCGTCCCCCTCCTTGGGGACAAAACTGTGGAGCTGATCTGCCAAAGTCTTATCCTCAATGGCCTGAAGAAGGGCCTCCTTGGTGGCTCCTTTCTTTAAACCTGCATAGATCTTGCTGTTTTCCGCCGCTTCCAAAACTACCCAAGCTTCAGTTTTCCCCATATCTCCCTCCGGCAAATACTCCCTTTGGTTATCTGAGGGATGCACCTGGACAGAGAGTACTTCGTTACAATCCAGAAACTTTAACAACAAGGGGAATTGTTCAAATTGGTCACCCAGTTTCCCCATTATTCCATCGCGATAATCTTCCATCAGTTGGGTCAAAGTAGTTCCTTTCAATGGGCCCTCCAAAACCACACTGGCATGGTCTTTTCTATCGCTCAACAACCAGGCTTCCCCTATGGGCTCATCCTGGGGCAAAGGTTTGGGCAGTAAATTTTCAAGTCTTCTGCCACCCCATATCCGGTACTGGTAAAGTGGATCAAATTTTAATGGGTACAAATGATTTTTCATATTTAGATGGATCTTAATTGACGAATTTAATTGGGAGTGAATCTAATAAAGAAATCATTAAAATGCCGAAGTTTTACAGGAAAATAATTAACAAATGAGGCTATGGG
>CAYXDM010000191.1:0-4092 GCA_964463595.1 uncultured Aequorivita sp.
TTTTCGTAATAACGCTGAAGTCCTATCGAATCGTTCTTTGCCTTGCTCCAAATATTTCGGTCCATCACATCAAAAATAAGCAGGCCATCTCGGTACTCGCCCAAGATGGATGCGTAGTCCTCATTTTCCTTTTCCAACTGTTCCTTGAAATAGTCTTTCAATTCCTTGATCTCAAATTCTTCGTAAAAACTATGGAGCAATGGTGCTTTTTCCCTAAAAGGAAGGGTGCTGTGCTGGCGCTCCTCGATGTATTGGGCAAAATCGGAATATTTTACCGTTCCATCCCCGATGGTGAAAAGAATTTTATCCTGGGCCGCCGGGATGGGCGCCATTTGCCATTTTCTCGACATCACCGAATCGGTCACATAGGTTTCAAAGAACGGAAGATAATGCGTTCCTTCCTTAAACCCATACATATCCTTGATGCGTTTGTTTACGGTATTGACCACCACTTTTCCACGGTCCCCTTGTTTGATCCGTTTTTCGAAAAGGTCTTTTTGATCTTCAAAAGTGGGTTCGGGCAATTTGTTTTCCAACCGGATAATGTGCCATCCGAAATCTGTTTTGACCGGTTCACTGACTTCGCCTGGCCTATCAAGTTTGTATGCCGCATCCTCAAATTGGGGAGCGCGCAGTTCCCCTTTGGTGAAGGCCCTCATTTTCCCTCCGTCAACGGCAGTGCTTTTATCGTCTGAATATTCCTTGGCGAGGTTTTCAAAAGTTTGGCCCTGCTTCAGCAAGGTCGCAATTTCCTTGATGCGCTCGTGGGGATCAAACGTGCGCGCACCTTTTTTATCAGATACCATAATGTGAGAAACCTCAATTTTTGGAAGACGGACACGGCGGTCATTTACTTTGATAATGTGGTATCCAAAACTAGTACGGACAATGTCGGAAATTTCACCTGTATTGGTGTTGTAGGCTGCTGTTTCAAAAGGATACACCATATTGAATACGGTAAAATATCCTAAATTTCCGCCAGATTCCTTTGCGTTGGGCTCTTCGGAATATTCCTTGGCAAGGCTTTCAAAATCCGCTCCCTTTAAAGCTTTTTCGTGGACGGATTTAATTTTGTTGTAAGCAGCCAGCGTATCTTGCGGCGTGGCCTCATAGCTGACCATAATCAGAATATGGCTTGCGTTTATGTCTTCTTTGCTTCTTTCATAAGCTTCTTTTGCAAGGTCCTCGGTAAGCTTGTCCTCAAAGAGATAGTTTCGGGAAAGTTGGTCGCGATATTTATTGAATTCCCTTTGATAGACCTCATCGTTTTCCAATCCTTGGGCCTTTGCCTCAAAAATCTTTAATTTATAATCGATGAAAAGCTGTAGGTAACTGTCCACATCTTTCTGTGATTCATCTTGGACCAGGTCGAGATTTTTCTTGTAAACCCTTTCAAACTCATTGGCATAAACAGGATTGCCATTTACGCTCAACAATACATCTTTTTTGTTCTGGGAAGAAACTGTGAGTGTGCCAATACACAAAAACAGTACAGTAAGAAGTTTTTTCATTTATGCTTAACTATTTATTTTAAATATTTTCACAATCACCAACGCATGGTTTTTGTGCACAAAGTTGCAAAAATAGCAAAAGCTACGTAACCATTGCCCGAAAAAGAAACGAATATAATATAAAATGATTGTGCCTTAATGCACTAAAATTGCAGAAAGACCATCTGTTTACAAAACAACATAAGGCCAAAGGTTTTCTCTTGTGAAAAACACTAACAACATCGATTGACATTTCTTTCAAACTAACACTTTATGACCGACCTTTGCAGCACATTCAATAAACGCCCCAACATGACAGACAGAATAAAGTTTATTTGGGATTTTCACGGTCCAAACGCAAAGCCCACCGCAGCGCACCATGTGAAACATCTGGGAGAATTTATAGCGGCGAAGGATTATAAAAACTTTCTTCTGGGCACAGAAACGATTTCGCCAATGCACCATATTGCCTTTATGGTGGTTGAAAAAGATATGGTGGACAATTTAAGGGCACTTTTAAAACCCCATCGCGGTCAATATTATGAAGAAGAATAGGATGTTTGCCCTATCCTCTGTCTTTAGGAAACCGAGGCTGAGAGCCATTTAATATTTAAGTATCCTTTCATTGCTCCTCATTTTCAATATTTATAATATCTTTGGGCTCTTATTTTTAAACCTAAATTGAAGCTTATGAAACTTCTAAAGATCGCTGTTTTTTTTATTGCACTGACAGGCTTCTCCCAAGGAAAAGTGGGCACTGTTGATGTTGATTACATTCTTTCCCACATGCCCGAGATAGCTTCTGTGCAGGAAAAACTTTCGGCCTATGGAACGCAAATGGATGCCGATCTCAATAAAAAAGTTGAGGAATACAAAGCACTCACCGAAGCCTATTCTGCCCAAGAAATTGAATTGACCATTGCGCAACGAAGGGAGAAACAAGCACAATTGATCAATTTAGAAGACGATATCCAAAAATTCCAGCAAAACGGCGTAAAACTGATGGAATTGAAACAACAGGAACTCCTAAAACCACTGTACACCAAAATTGAGGGCGCCCTGGAAAAAGTGGCCCAAGCACAAAGTTACACCCAAGTATTGCAAACCTCTATGGACATAGTTTATTTGGATCCAAATTTTGACCTCACCCTGTCCATACTTTCTGAAATGGGCATCACGGTAACAGAAAAAGAGGACGAATAATCCACTGTCAATATTCCCTTAAAAAAAAACGTGGCACACAATTGCGCCACGTTTTTTTTATTGGTTCCCAATTCATTCAATCGCAAATTCCTTTCTCAAAATGTGATTATCTACTATAATTAGGAGCTTCTTTTGTTATTGTAACATCGTGCGGATGGCTTTCTGCAATTCCTGAAAATGTGATCTTGACAAACTTGCCGTTTCTTTTCAAACCCGCCACATCCTTAGCGCCACAATATCCCATTCCCGCCCTTAGCCCTCCAATAAATTGGGTCATACTCTCAACAAGCTCACCTTTATAGGGAACACGGCCCACGATCCCTTCGGGCACGAGTTTTTTGATGTCGTCCTCCACATCCTGGAAATAGCGATCCTTGCTTCCTTGTTTCATGGCTTCCACAGAGCCCATTCCCCTATAGGATTTATATTTTCTTCCTTCATAAATAATGGTTTCTCCTGGAGATTCTTTTGTTCCCGCCAATAACGATCCCAACATTACGCAATCTGCCCCGGCGGCAATTGCTTTCGGGATATCGCCCGTATAGCGTATTCCCCCATCGGCGATCACGGGTACACCCCTGCCCTTAATGGCGGCGGCAACTTCCAGCACAGCCGAAAACTGCGGGAAACCAACGCCGGCAACAACTCGTGTGGTACAGATGGAACCAGGCCCAATTCCTACTTTTACGGCATCGGCACCAGCATCGACCAAATATTTTGCTGCTTCGGGAGTGGCGATATTTCCTACAACTACGTCCAAATCTGGAAATCTTTGTTTTACTTGCTTTAAAACTTCCACAACGCCTTTTGTGTGTCCGTGGGCGGTGTCGATAATCACTGCATCAATTTGTGCATTCACCAATGCCTCTGCCCTTTCCATCACGTCGGGGGTTACGCCCAAAGCTGCGGCAACCCGAAGACGGCCGTATTGATCTTTGTTCGCAATTGGTTTTTGGGTGAGTTTTGTAATGTCCCTGAAGGTAATCAGTCCGAGCAGTTTTCCGTCCTCGGCAACCACTGGAAGCTTTTCGATTTTGTGTTTCTGGAGTATGATTTCCGCTTCTTTTAAGGAAGTTCCCTGCGCCACGGTAATTAGGTTTTTTGAAGTCATTACCTCGCTGAGTTCGTGGTTCAAATCCCTTTCAAAGCGCAGGTCGCGGTTGGTGACGATCCCTATCAATTTTCCCGCTTCATCCACAATTGGAATTCCGCCGATGCTATATTCGCGCATGGTTTTCTGCGCATCGCCCACCGTATTGTGTTTGCGCAGCGTAACAGGGTCTATTATCATTCCGCTTTCGGCACGTTTTACCTTGCGGACTTCTGCGGCCTGTTTTTCAATGCTCATATTTTTGTGTATCACCCCAATTCCGCCTTCCCGGGCTATGGCAATGGCCAT
>CAYXDM010000192.1:0-4053 GCA_964463595.1 uncultured Aequorivita sp.
TGTTGGGCTGGGCGCAAAACGCACCCTTATTTTTTGTGACATAATCTCTATCCGACTCCCTGAATAAAAGAGAATCATTTTTGAACGGTTAAACTTTTTACAAAGATACAATTCTGCCCGTGCATTTTAAAGTTATTGAAATAATGCGCCCCGCTTATAATTGGGATGGTTTTTGCGATGGGTAGAATGGTGGGAAGGATAGAAATTTATTGTATTTTTAAAGCCATTTTAAAAAAACGGAAGGAATTTAAGCGAATGTACACCGACGATACCGGATTTGATTTCCAAATTTATTGATGATTATGGGGAATTTTGGCATTATCCAGCAAAAACTGGAGGCTTTTATCAGAAAATATTATACCAATGAGCTTATAAAGGGAGCAATCCTTTTTTTCGCCATCGGACTGCTGTACCTTCTAATTATCTTGCTCATTGAATACTTTCTCTGGTTGGCCCCCTTAGGAAGGACAATTCTTTTCTGGACTTTTATAGTTTTTGAAATCGGACTGTTTCTTCGCTTTATTGTTTTTCCGTTGGCAAAACTTTTCCGGTTCCGAAAAGGAATTGGTTATGAGGACGCTTCCCGAATCATCGGAAACCACTTTCCACAGGTAAGCGACAAGCTACTGAACGTTATACAGTTAAATCAAAATAAATTGGAGAGCGAACTATTGGCCGCCAGTATCGACCAAAAAGCTGCAGAGCTTCAGCCGATTCCTTTCCAAAGTGCCGTCAACTTTCGAAAGAACGCAAAATATTTGAAATATGCTGCAATCCCTATTCTGGTTTTTGTGCTGTTCAGCACCTTTGGAGGAATGGAAATTTTTTCGAGCAGCTATAGCAGGGTGGTCCGCTACGATACAGCTTTTGAGCCTCCCGCACCGTTTTCCTTCATTGTGGTCAATGAAGATCTGAACGCCATTGAGGGAAAGCCATTCAATTTGCAAGTGCGTACCGATGGGAATGTAATTCCTGAAAATGCGGCTATTTTTTTTAGTGGGGAAACCTATTATATGCATCAAATTGCCCCTGGATTTTTTGAATATACTTTTTCCCAGCCTGTTGAACCGCTTAGTTTTATGTTCAGGGCGAACGCTGTCAGTTCAAGGGATTATCGTTTAGATGTTATAAAAACACCATCTCTTCTGGATTTGGAGATGCTTCTCGATTATCCAGCCTATACGAACAAACAGGACGAGACCATAAAGGGCAATGGAAGCGCCGTTATTCCGGAAGGCACAAAAGTCCATTGGAGGATTTCTGCCAGAAACACCAAGTCCATCGCCTTGAAAACTATTGATACCGTCTATGATTTTTCAGCTGAAAAGGATAGGTTTAAGTTCGAGAAAGGAGTTTTTAACAAACTGGATTACACCATTACCACTTCCAATGAAAATTTAAAGGACTATGAGAATCTCGCTTTTACCCTGAATGTTGTAAAAGATCAGTTTCCCGAAATTTCTGTACAATCCAAAATAGACAGCACGAATATCAATCGTACATTGTTTCTCGGTCAGGTTTCCGATGATTACGGGTTGACGCGCTTAAGAGTGGTCTATTATCCCGAAGGAAAATCAGAGCATAGTGAACAAGAGAATCTTCCTATCAGTAAAAGTAATTTTGACCAATTTACTTACGTTTTTCCCGGAAACCTTCCTTTGGAAGAAGGGGTTTCGTATGAGTATTATTTTGAAATATTTGATAACGATGCCCTACACAATCATAAATCCACAAAATCGGGGATTTATTCTTTTCGAAAACTGACTTCGGACGAACTTGAAAATGAACAGCTCCGGAACCAACAACAGGCCATCCAGGGATTGGACAACTCATTGGAAGAGCTTCGGGAGCACAAACAGACTTTGGATGAACTGTCGCGTACCCAGAAAGAAAAAAATGAGCTCAACTACAACGACAGGAAAAAACTGGAAAACTTTATTCAACGACAGCAGCGGCAAGAGGAACTGATGAAGGATTTTTCAAAGAAACTTAAGGATGAGCTGGAACAATTTCAACCGGAGAATAAGGAGAACGATCCGTTTAAGGAACAACTTGAAAAGCGTTTGGATGAAAATGAAGAACGGTTGAAGGAGAACGAAAAGTTACTTGACGAGCTTGAGAAACTCCAGGACAAGATCCAGAAGGAGGAGTTGACTGATAAGTTGGAGAAATTGGCGAAACAAAACAAAAACCAAGAGCGGAACCTTGAGCAGTTACTGGAGCTTACCAAACGGTATTACGTAGAGAAAAAGGCTGAGAAACTTATGGAAGAATTGTTGAAGATGGGTGAGGAGCAAGAGAAACTTTCTGAACGTTCTGAACAGGGTGAAGATACTGAAATGGAGCAAAAGGAGCTCAATGAAGCCTTTGATGCCTACAAAGAGGAAATGGACAAATTGCAGGAGGAAAACCAAGAATTGAAAAAACCCTTGGATATTCCTAAGGATGAACAGACCGAAGGCGAAATTGACCAAGAACAACAAAATGCTACCGATAAACTGGAAAATCAGGAGCCTGAAGGTGCTTCTGGTAACCAAAAGAATGCTGGGCAAAAAATGAAACAAATTGCCCAGAAAATGCAACAACAAATGCAGTCCGGCCAAACGGAAACTTTGGACGAGGATGTCAGGATGCTTCGTCAGATCTTGGATAATCTGGTTGTTTTTTCCTTTGGCCAAGAGGATTTAATGGAAACGTTTACACAAATAAAATATGGACATCCTATTTTTGGAAAGAAACTCCAGATACAGAATGAGTTAAAGCTCAATTTTCAACATATAGACGACAGTCTTTTTGCACTTTCATTGCGCCAACCTTTGTTGGGTGACAAGATCAATTCCACATTGACCGAGATTCAATATAATGTTGATAAGTCACTCGAGCGTTTGGCGGACAATATTATTCAGCAAGGAATTAGCAATCAGCGATATACAATTACCGGCTCAAATGATTTAGCCGTTCTTTTGGACGATTTGTTGGGCAATATGCAAATGCAGTTAGCGATGGCCTCTGGTGGCGGGAGTGGACAGCCAAAACCCGGGTCTAGTGGTGAAGGGGAGTTTCAATTGCCCGATATTATTCAGAAACAAGAGAGCCTCAACCAGAAGATGGGTGAAGGGATGGAGAAAGGCAGCGAAGGGGGCAAAGGAGAGGGAGAAGGTGAAGGTGAAGGAAACGAGGGCGCTGAGGGAGATGGCCAGAGCGGAAACTCTGGCAATGGTGGTCAAGGCCAAGGAGAGCAAGAAGGCGATAACGGCTTTGGCGACGATTTGAATGGTGAACTTTTTGAGATCTACAAACAGCAACAAATGTTGCGCCAACAACTACAGGACAAGATGAGCAAAGAAGGTTTGGAGGGCGATGGCGGTCGATTGCTCAAGAAAATGGAAGGCATTGAACAACAATTATTGGATAAAGGCTTTAATCAAGGCACACTCCAGGAAATGCTCAATTTAAAGTATGAATTGTTGAAACTTGATGAAGCTACCTTTGAACAGGGCTTTGAGAGCAGAAGGGAGTCCCAGACAAATCGAAGGGACTTTCGAAACAATACCGTAATGGATCCGGAGGAGATCAAACAATTCTTCAATTCCGTGGAGATTTTAAACAGGGAGTCCTTGCCATTGCGACAAGATTATAAGAACAAGGTCCAAGATTACTTTAGAACAACAGATGATTGAGTTTAATTTTGAAATTGATTTAAAGATTTCCAACCTTGATATTTTGCGGGATTGGATCACCAAAACGGTTGTTGCCGAGAGTAAGGAATTAGGGCAATTGAGTTATACTTTTTGCACCGATCCATTTCTTCATAAACTCAATGTTGAATTCCTGAACCACGACACCTTTACCGATATTTTGACTTTTGACTATGGAATGGGCAACGAGATAAATGGAGAGATTTTTATTTCCGTCGATCGGGTTATTGAGAATGCTTCCCTATATCAAGTCACCTTAGAAAACGAACTGCATAGGGTTATGATCCATGGTATTTTTCACTTATGCGGGTATAAGGACGAATCTGATGAAGACCGCAATTTAATGCGCAACAAG
>CAYXDM010000193.1:0-3972 GCA_964463595.1 uncultured Aequorivita sp.
ATCTTGGCGAAAGCAGGGTGAGGACCATTGCAATGGATTCATCCGAAGGTATGGTAAGAGGAATGGAAGCGGTCGATCTAGGCGCCCCTATCTCTGTGCCTACTGGGGAAGGCATCAAAGGAAGGTTGTTTAACGTGGTAGGAGAGGCCATCGACGGTCTTCCCCAACCCGAAAGCGGAAAGCGTCTTCCAATCCACCGCGCTGCCCCTAGATTTGAAGATCTTTCTACTTCTACGGAAGTATTATATACCGGTATTAAAGTAATTGACTTGATCGAGCCCTACGCTAAGGGTGGTAAAATCGGACTGTTCGGTGGTGCCGGTGTGGGTAAAACCGTATTGATCCAGGAGCTGATCAATAACATTGCAAAAGCTTATTCCGGTCTGTCTGTATTTGCAGGTGTGGGTGAAAGGACCCGTGAGGGAAATGACCTTCTTAGGGAAATGATCGAATCCGGCATCGTAACTTATGGCGAGGACTTCGTTAAGTCTTTGGAAGAAGAAGGCGGATGGGATCTTTCCAAAGTAGATCTGAAAGGGCTGGAAGACTCCAAGGCGACCTTTGTGTTTGGTCAGATGAACGAGCCTCCTGGGGCACGTGCAAGAGTGGCCCTTACAGGCCTGACACTTGCCGAGTACTACCGCGACGGAGAGGGCGACGGTGCTGGTAAGGATATTCTTTTCTTTATCGATAACATCTTCCGGTTTACCCAAGCAGGATCTGAAGTGTCCGCACTTTTGGGACGTATGCCATCAGCGGTAGGTTACCAACCTACTTTGGCGACAGAAATGGGTGTGATGCAGGAGAGGATTACTTCCACCAAGCACGGTTCCATTACTTCCGTACAGGCCGTATATGTACCTGCGGATGACTTGACTGACCCGGCTCCGGCTACGACCTTTGCCCACTTGGATGCTACTACCGTCCTTTCCAGAAAGATTGCCGAATTGGGTATTTACCCAGCGGTGGATCCACTGGACTCTACCTCAAGGATTCTTTCTCCCGACGTGTTGGGTGATGAACATTACAACTGTGCTACGAACGTGAAGGAAATCCTTCAGCGATACAAAGAGCTTCAGGATATCATCGCCATCCTGGGTATGGAAGAACTTTCCGAAGAAGATAAACTGGTCGTGGGTAGAGCAAGAAGGATACAGCGGTTCCTTTCCCAGCCGTTCCACGTAGCAGAGCAGTTTACCGGTCTTAAAGGAGTATTGGTGGACATCAAAGATACCATCAAAGGCTTCAATATGATCATGGACGGTGAACTGGACCATCTTCCTGAGGCCGCGTTCAACTTGGTGGGAACCATTGAAGACGCAATTGCCAAAGGTGAGAAAATGCTGGCAGAGGTTAGATAAGTTGCCGGCAGACGACGGCCAACAGCCCACGGTGGTTTTCAGGCTTTTGGCCGGGTCTTTGTTGACCGGAGGCAGGAAGCAGGTACTTAGATAAAGATAAAAACAGAAGGAGAGATCCTTTCTTAATATAGACTGAGAGATGTATTTAGAAATAGTAACACCGGATAGAAAAGTATTTCAAGGGGAAGTTTCTGAAGCCAGTTTTCCTGGTGCGGACGGCTCATTCCAGGTGTTAAAGAACCACGCTCCTATTGTATCCGCCTTAGCTGAGGGAGTGATTTCATTTACTACCGCAGACAGAAGGATTTCGCTTACCGTCAATGGTGGGGTGGTAGAAGTTAAGGATAATAAGATTATCGTGCTGGCTGAGAAGGCAACAGAATAACCTTGTCTTTAAAGACACAGAAAAGCGGCTTCGTGATGGAGCCGCTTTTTTTGTGTCTATATTAGGCTATGCCTTCCCGTCCTTCCGTCTCCGGGAAGATTTTTTTGACAAGCGTCCAAAATTCCTCTTCTGTCGCCCTAATCGTGCGGGTAGCATATTTTTCCTTTACGGATTCCAGATCGAAATAGTGGAAGTTGGGAAGTGATCGGAATTGATCAACCAACCGGAAAGCAATATCCCTACTTTCCCCTTCGAAGGCAAAAGGGATGCTGCAGCAAACCACAAAATTTTTGTGGTGGTTCTGTAACCACGGGATTAATTGCCCGACCAGCTTGGTTCCTGTAAAGCCTCCGAGGCCCGCCAAGAGGATATAGGTGTCATTTTCAGAAAACACTTCTTTAATTTTATCAGAAAGTTGAATAGGGAGTTTCATGTCGGGAATTCCTGAGGGTAACTTGCGTTCACGGTCTCCTGGCGGAAGGAATATAGCAAACTGTATCTGTTCCGCTAGGTGCGGTCTTTTAAGCTCGGTAATGCAGGTAAATTTGCCTTGGATCTCTTTGGCATGCATTCCTTCCACCACGTTACATCCGGCTCCGCCAAGGCCGATGAAATGAAATTGCAGTTTTTTCGCAGCAGTGGTCTTCATAACAAAGTTTCTTGTATCAGTTTTAGGTCAATTTAAAATTTTCATAACTATTAAGACCTGTCTGAAGGCAGACGTGACTGAAGTGCATGAAAACTTGATTTCGCACACTTAATTTCCTTCATCTTATTGTTTTAAGGCAAAAGGGATCCAAAATAAATTGGGAATTCGCAGAATCAAACTTAACGGATATATCCGATATTAATGATTCAGGGACATCCGGGTTCTATTTAGTTATCATTGTACCAACTTTTATTTTAATTCTTTGTCACTTATAAACTGGTTTATTTCATTGGCGATTTTGTCCATCAATTCTTGCGAAACTGCCATGCTTAGCTGGCGAGTACTAATTACTAACCTCTCCGCACCTTCATCCCTGAATGTGATGAACTTATTATTGGGGGTAGATTGACTTCGGTCCATTTCTTTTACTGCAAAAATTTCTTCAATCTGTGGCACATGGAGGTATCCTCCAGCCGCAACAATTACGACTTTGAAATTTTGAAAGAAGCTGTTGTTTTTAAAGAACTCTATACGACGGTCCAAATCTAATTTCCCCCTACCTGGGGAGTATTTTGAAGGTGTGGTATTGGCTTCAGTAATAAAGAAATTATGGAAAAAGTAGGACTTGCTATTAACTCGCATAGCTGGAAGAATTAAATCACATAAACGCTGATATTGCCTCCAGGTTGAACCGGAAGTTGGCGGCAAAAACCCTTCCTTATATGGCAAATGAGGATTAAAGGAGCTTTCCTCCCCCTCAATGATCTTTTTCCATTGAAGTGGATTTTCTACGGATTCATTTTTAAATTCATTTGGTTTGGATTTTGGGTCAATAGCCAATTCCTTACCGATTATTAGAATTTTGGCTTTGGGATTGCCCTTGCCAATGTAATACGGGTTTGGTGTATCTTTGCTGTTGGTCTGGTAAAATTCGTCCGTCTTTTCTGCAGCCAGATTTACAAGATCATGGAATTCTTGGGAGTATTGTTGCATGATAATGGGAGGATTTGTGGTTTATTCTTCGTTTTAAAAGTTTACAATTTTTAGAAACCTTGAGTACAGGCTTGAAAATTGCTCGGCAAAGCAATGTAGGCAAAAATTATTGAAGGTAGGAGAGAAATATTCATGCAATATGGCTCCGACAAGTTTTTTAATAAAGAAATTGGGATCTGAAAAAAGAACTCGACTATTCCACTAGAACGGCAGATTATTATAAAACCCGATCTGAAACTGGTTTCTGTGGCTATCGGTGTAAATCTGAGACATGACCCCAAGTTCCAAACGTATGGACTCGTGTATACCGAAGCCTAAACCAGCATAAATCCTGTTGCGGTCAAAGATCTTGTCCTGGGCGTTGAGGAAAATCTCGTTGTAGGCGGCAAGGTAGACCGTGTTTTTGGTGATGGTCGAATGGTTGAGGGGAAGGTTTAGAGAAATAAAGTACCTGCCTCGGAACTTTATCTCGTCAGGGAAAAGGCGTTCTTCCGCCCTGATCCTGTGTTGAAAGTGTAGCCTACCGGCACGATGGCGGTTGATAAATTGCTGAAAGATCCGGTGTTCTTCCGATTTAACTTTAT
>CAYXDM010000194.1:0-3950 GCA_964463595.1 uncultured Aequorivita sp.
TTTTTAATTAAACAAGCGATCAAAGCACACCGAGCTTGCATTTAAATTCTTGCTTTTCCAAGATGCTGCGGATGTCTTTGCAGCGGGCGGCAGTAAGATCGTAACGCTCATCATCTGCGGGGAAATAGACTCTCCAAACGCCCGCATTTTGTGGTATGAGTTCAACAGTTTCGCCGACGCGTGCCATTTTAACCGCGGTGCTTGATGCTACTACGGGAATTTGGAGCGATTTGGCCAGGACGACGTAAAGTCCTTTTACCTTATCTGACGCTGCGCTGCACCCCGCGATCAAACAAAAGGGAAAAGTGCTAACCTTGAGGTTTTTCTTCAATAAATATTCCGCAACGGTTTTTCCATCAATGCGGTCACCTAAGCCAATGCCAGTTTTAAAACCTAGACCATTGGCATGACCTACGAGAGTGAGTGGATATTTCGCTTCGCCTTCGTAAGCTGATAAGTCACTCAGCGTAGAATATTTTTTGAAGGTTACATCCAAGCCGCCGTTTAATGCGGGTGCGACGATATTTTTGATATCATCATCATATTCAGAAATTGAAATGGTTAGTTTTTTTGCCATCATGAACTAGCCTCTTGGTTTATCCGATTGGCTCATCGTTTTAACACTTAATAAATCAATCAGCTGAATTTGAGATTCAGCAATGGATTTTTGAGAACGTGCGATATCCGTAACACGATTAAGCAATTTAACAGCAAAGACGACAACGCCAATTACAATTAAAAGCTTCAAAACAAGGCCCAAAATAGCCAATCCAGTAAACATGCGTGCTCCTTAACATATTGTTGAACGTAAAATAAAATGCCTGCCATTATTGGCCACCAGAAGCAGTACCGCGACTGCGCGCCGCTTTGGTGGCTGAGTTAACCATTGTTAGCCCTTGGGGAGTACTTTCAGCTCCCGCAGCAAGCTGCGTACAAGAGCTATGCGCTTAGCGGGTTGGCCCCACTGTTCCCACACTTGCTCGCCTTCCATATTTAATGCATAAAACCACACGTCCCCTTCGCGCTCGACGAAGCCTACCAACCACGCCAGCTCTTGTGTTGGCGCCACGTCGGCAGTGCCTGTTTTTCCACTCAACCGATAGTCCGCGCTTTCCTCCAGCACCAGAATCTCTTTCACGATCTGTGTCGTTCGAGGAGATAAACCGAGCTTCCCGCTATACATTCGCTCAAGAAATCTGACTTGCTCGTTCGGCGAGATCCGCAGTTCACCGTGAAGCCAAAACTTATCGATGCCACCTCCGATGTCGCGGTTACCATAATCAAATTTTTCCAGGTACGCCTGCATGCGCTCCGCCCCGATCTCCCGAGCAAGCACCTGATAGTACCAGTATACAGATAACCGCATCGCCGAACGGAGTGTTTGATCTCTCGACCATTCAGACGACCAGAAACCTTCAGCTGGTCTGTAACTATCATTCCACTGAATCATATGTTCCGGCCCTTCAGCTACCCCAGTCTCCAAAGCGATGAACGAATGTGGAATTTTATAGGTAGAGGCGGGAATAAATCGTTGCTGGGCACGCGCAGCATTATGCCGGATGATCTGGCCTGAAGATGGATGATAAACCACAAAAGTCGCTTCAGTGGGATCAATACCGTGAAAAAAAGCCGCGAGATTAACTTCTTTGTCCAACGACGAAACACTTGACTCTTTTTCCTTCTCTAGCGGTGAGCAGCTCGTGAAAAGCTGCGTCAGCAACAATATGACTAACAGTTTTAGGATTTTAAAATTCATCCTATATCCTTCTGCCGAGCCAAAATTCTGGCTCCGCTAATGTTTGGCTCATGTGCGCTGCGGGCATTTAACACTCACAGTATGAAAAAAACTGAAGCGCCGACATTTCGCAGGTAAAGATAAAAGTAAGTAGCGCCAAAGTGCTAGTGCCTCAAGTCACAACCACGTTCCGCGTTGAATATCAGTAACATTGGGATAAGAGACATGAATAGCTTTACAGTCTACTTATGGCTTCCGCCATATCGTTATTTTTCATCTGCATGTGCCTCACCTACCGCAGATATTTCAGACACATATTTGAGATATTCCGTATCAGTTTCATTTACGATCTCCCAGGCTCTTTTGTAGTAGCCGTCTGGAAGTTGGCTATCAATGGCAATTTGGTCTTTCAGCATGTTAGTTTCATTGAGTTTAAGATTCACTGCCTTTTGTAGAGCTAGTAGATGAAGATGATTTCTTACGCGCTCGGGCTCAGAGGCATATTGCTCAAGAAGTACAGAATTTTCTATAGGGTTTTCCGCAAAATATTTATGCAACAGCTCATGAAATAGAGTATTAACCTTGTAGCTGATTGGCACAGGTGTTGTAGTAAAACTTTCGAGGGCATATCGCATGTTAATACCTATACCGAAGTATGACTGAGATGGTATATTGCACAACGTCAATCGTACGGTAAAGCTTTTATCAGGAAATGGTTTATTTGTAATTTTCTCAGTAGCCTCAATAAGTTTCGGCCCCACCGCTTTCCACAGACTCTCAAACTCTCTCTGACTTGACGACAACTCTACCTTCCACTCATCTTTGATTGCGTATCCTTGTAAAAAAGAGCAAACAGAATCAAGACGCGGATTGTATACAACGGTAATCGTTGGCTGGGCAGCGTGAGCCGAACTAGCAAAAGCAGCAAATAAGCCAACAAGCAAAAATACAGATTTAAAATATTGCACGGCATCTCCCTCCGATGCATAATGCTTTTGTCGTTTGCGTTTTGGTTGTATTGGATTTTTGTGCAAAAACGGTCGATGGTCATGCACAAAAAAAGGAACGAAGACCAAAACGTCAACTGGACAAAATTTTTATTTTTTATTTCTATTTTTTCCGATGTAATAGAATATTGATGTGATGATTAGCGCAGCTAAAAAATATGCTGGCAATGTTACTTTAAGCATTAGAATAGCGCTATCTACACGCTGTTCTTCGTGCAAAAACGGTGTAGCTTGAGTATTAAATGAAAAATTGTAGATTAGAAAATTAGTGATAAAACTTAGAAAACCAACACCTATGTATAATAGTTTTTTTTTCATAAAGCTAATTTATCTCCCAAAACCAAATTTCTTTTGATTTGTTAAATTCACTTACGCGGCCAAAAAATTCCAATACACCGCGCGTGAACATCGAAGAACTCGTAATTTCATTTTTGTTCCAAAGGTCAATATGGTCACCGCTTCTTCTGTCGAAGCTTTCGCTGCCTCGCTGCCAGTAGCCTTTAAAAAAGATAACTCCAGTTTTATCTTTCAAGATACTTTGAAAATTCCCAGGTGTTATTTTCTGAACCTGAGAAAAACCAGCGGGAGCCTTGGTTTTTAAGGAATTCGCCAGTTCTTCGGCTCTCAAAATATGTTTTTTACCTGAATGAGACCAACACCGATCACCTTTTAATAAGGTTAAATCAATCCCCGATTTAATAAAGCACTCACTGAGCAATATGGCACAATAGTTATCAAAAGGTGTCGACTTTGCAGGCTGTTTGTTTTGACACAGGTTCTTAACCACTGCCTTATCGGGAAAATTCTTCCACAGCGTTTCAAATTTAACCATTTTTAATTCCTTTATTTGTACAATCTTTTGCCTGGTTAGCTAACGCCGAGGTAGCCGGACGATTTGAAGCGTTAGCGTAAAAGCGGTTTCGTTCAGCCATTTCAGAGTACCCATTGTCACCCTCCGTGCGATGGCTGCTGAAGATCACCGCGTAGTATGGAGGTTCAGGTGTCTTAGCAATCTCTGACATAATTCCCTCTAGATATTTAACATGGCATTGCTAGATGGGTATACAACCTCAACCACGATACGACTCCACCCGCCAGATCTTATTGCATTTTGTCGAAGTGAACTCAATGACATGACAAAATCGTTGCTCAGTTTTTCCTCGCTTGGCATGTCCATTTACAGCTCCAAGCTTGCCGTGGGACATGAC
>CAYXDM010000195.1:0-3877 GCA_964463595.1 uncultured Aequorivita sp.
TCACTTGCTAACACGGCACATGCTGTATAAGGCTGTACCGCGCTTTTGTTCCCAAGAGAATATTGTTTTGCATATTCCTCGGTGTACAGTTCTATACGGTCCGCACCTGTTGATGCAGCTCCTTCTATCATTTCAAGGTCCGGATCCACAAAAATAGAGGTTCGAATTCCATTTCTGGTAAATTCCGAGATAATCTCCCTCAGATAATCCCCATGCTTTACCGTATTCCAACCAGCATTTGAGGTTAAGGCATCCACTGCATCGGGCACTAGGGTTACTTGTGTGGGCTTTATCTCCAGGACCATTTTCGTAAAATTGTCCATGGGATTTCCCTCAATATTGTATTCTACCCCCACTATCGACTTCAGATCGTAGGCATCCTGATATTTGATATGGCGCTCGTCCGGCCGGGGATGGACGGTAATCCCCTGCGCCCCGAATTTCTGTATGTCTTTCGCCATCTCCAAAAGATCAGGCATATTGCCCCCACGGGCATTCCGTAAGGTAGCTATTTTATTGATATTTACACTTAATCTTGTCATTTTTATAATTTATTTTAGCAATGTTCCCTCATTCCACTAGGCAGCTAATTTAGGTGATATTTAAAGGATCGCCTCTTTTGATGTATGCCGTGAAACAAAAATACGCACCGCCGATGAGTTCAGGCATTTTTATTTTGAGTAATTTGCATCAAAATCGGAGTTATGGATACGGAAGTTTATATCATAAATGATGTGGGACCCATTGATGTCTCTTTAAAGGTAAAGGAAGTGCAAAGTGTTTTCAACCAACTCGCTTACACCCATATACCCGTTGAAAGGGATGGCCAATATCTGGGATGTGTTTCGGAAAACGATATTTATTGTTTTGAAAACAGCAAGCCGCTCAGCGATTTCCAATATGCCCTGGAGCCGTTCCATGTTCTTGCGGACACAAATTGGCTCGATGTCCTGGAGGCATTCGCCGTCCATAAAACCAATATAATGCCAGTTTTGGGAGAGGACAATCGCTATTTGGGCTACTATGAATTGGGGGACATTATGAGCCTGTTCAACAACACCCCGTTTTTAAATGAAAATGGAGGGATAATTGTGGTCGAGAAGGGGATTAAGGACTATTCCTTTAGCGAAGTTTGTCAGATTGTGGAATCAAACGGAGTGCGGATCTTTGGGGCCTTCATCTCAGAAATGAAGGATGGGACGGTACAGATAACCTTAAAGGTGGGCCACAGCGGAATGAACAGCATCGTGCAGACCTTCAGAAGGTACAACTATGTTGTGGTCAGCCACCACGAAGAAGATAAGTTTATAGAAGATCTAAAAGAAAGATCCCAATATTTGGGCAAGTATTTAAATATCTAATTGAAAAACAGTTTTCGGGTCCACGGAATATTTTTTGATTGGTATTAAAGCGAAGTAAATGAAAATAGGAATCTACGGTCAATTCTATCACGAAAACTCCGAAATCTATATTCAAATGCTCCTGGATGTACTTCGGAAGAAGGAATTCAAGGTTTTCATTGAAAAGGATTTCATGGAAATCATTAACCGCAACCAGGACATTACCGAAAATTTTTCCGGTCTGTCCACCTTCACGAAATTGGATAGGACCTTTGATCTATTCTTCAGCATTGGCGGGGACGGCACCCTTCTGAAAGCGGTCACTTTTGTCAAAAATATGGGCATACCCATTGTAGGAATAAACACCGGAAGGCTCGGTTTTTTGGCCACGATCCAAAAAGAAGAGATAAGCCAAAGCCTAACCCAGATTCTCGATGGGAAATATACAATTTCCGAACGGACCCTCCTCACCGTGGAAACATCGCCCCCTAAAGACAAAGTGTTGCCCTTAAATTTTGCCTTAAACGAAGTGGCCCTAAATCGGAAGAACACTACCTCCATGATAAAGGTGGAAACCTGGGTGGATGGCAAATATTTAACCTCCTATTGGTCTGATGGCCTCATTGTGGCCACACCCACCGGCTCTACTGGATATTCCCTCAGTTGTGGCGGCCCCGTGATAGACCCTAACGCAAGCAGCATCGTGATCACCCCCATTGCGGCCCACAATCTCAATGCCCGCCCCCTGGTATTGCCCGATTCCGCCGTGGTATCGCTGAAGGTTTCCGGACGTGAGAATGCTTTCTTACTTGCCATGGACTCCAGAATCTGCACCTTGGAAAACGAAACATGGCTACACATAAAGAAAGCGGCCTTCACTATTAAACTCCTGCAATTGAACGAGGATAGTTTCATCAAAACCATCAGAAAAAAATTGTTGTGGGGAGAGGACAAGCGAAATTGACCTTCCTACTCTGCCCGTTCACCGATTCCTGCCGAGGCCGAACAATAAAATCTTTTAAATTTTGTTAATCAACAGTACAAATGGCTCTGGCACATCCCCGCCCCAAGTTTATTGTTATATTTGCAAACTTTTAAAAAATATGAAGTATTTTATAACCGTTTTTTTACTATTGACAACGGCATTTACGGCGAAAGCCCAAACATACGAAATAGGGGGAATGGTGGGTGCCGCCAATTATATCGGTGACATTGGAAAAACAAATTATATCAATCCCAGCACCTTGGCTGTAGGTGGTATATTTAAATGGAACCGCAGTGCCCGTCATGCATTTAGAGCGTCCTTCCTTTTTGCAAATATTGCAGGGGATGATACCCAGAGCGAAAACAATCGCCGCGCAGAAAGGGGATATAATTTCAAAAACAGGATAAAGGAACTTTCAATAGGTCTGGAATATACTTTCTGGGAATTTGATGTCCATAGTCTTGAAACCATCTCCACACCCTATCTTTATACGGGGATCACCGCATTTGGATATTCGGCCTTATATAAGGATAGTAATAATCTGATTTCGAAGTACGACAATGCCATAAACTTTGGAATCCCGATGGTGGTAGGCTATAAGGTGCGGGTCAGTACAAACGCCCTGGTAGGCTTCGAAGTAGGTGCCCGCTACACCTTTACCGATAATTTGGACGGCAGCAATCCGGGGAAAGGAAAGGCTGACGACCTGGCCCTAAAATTTGGGAACATTGACAGCAATGATTGGTACGTATTTACAGGTATAACCGTTACTTTTGCCTTCGGAAGAAGACCCTGTTACTGCGTTTTTTAAATTCTATGAATACTCGAGACCAAATCAATAAAGCATTGCTACCCACCCATCTTGCCATAATTATGGACGGAAACGGTCGATGGGCAAAACAAAGGGGAATGTTCCGGTTTAAGGGCCATGAAAATGGGAGCAAGGCTGTTCGGGAAATTGTGGAGGGTTGCGCAGAAATTGGAGTGGAGTTTTTAACGCTCTACGCCTTTTCCACCGAAAATTGGAATCGACCCAAGGTGGAAGTGCAATTATTGATGAAACTTCTCGTTTCATCTCTTAAAAAGGAAATAAAGACCCTACAGGACAACCGTATCAAACTCAATGCAATAGGAAACCTGGAGGCCCTTCCGCCCAAGGTGGGCGCAGAGTTGCGGAAAGTAATGGAATTGACAAAGGACAATGGGCGCATGACCCTCACCCTTGCACTGAGTTATGGCTCCCGGCAGGAAATAACAAAAACCATAAAAGAGATTAGTCTTAAAGTAAAAAATAACCTAATTTCGCCGGGCGATATTGATGAAACAGTTATAAATGACCATCTTTACACGCAAAATTTACCAGATGTGGATTTATTGATACGCACCAGTGGCGAACAGCGTATCAGCAATTTCCTGTTATGGCAAATAGCGTATGCCGAGCTATATTTCACCGAGACACTTTGGCCGGATTATACGAAAGAGCATCTTTTCACGGCAATATTAAATTATCAAAATAGAGAAAGAAGATTTGGAAAAACCAGTGAACAACTTA
>CAYXDM010000196.1:0-3778 GCA_964463595.1 uncultured Aequorivita sp.
ATGAAACCCGACTGTTTTTGTAAGAAGAAGTATATATTAATTCTGCATTATAAAAACGAACCAAGTCTTTATTGAATCGATCTCCAAAATTATTAACCCTTGCGAAATGAGAATAAACTATTTTTTTACCATTTAATTTGGCTAGAAACAAATTCCAACTATTGGAAAGGTTTAGGTAAGAATTTACAAGGTGAACCTTGATCACTTTTAAAGATATTTCCATTTAATTTATCAATTAAAAGTAAAAATGAAATTTTTAAAAAACCCACCCAAAGTCAATTTATCCTCCCACAATTTCCTATTGGCTAACTGTAAATCTATAAATTCCTTTTCTGATAAAGAACTATGGAACAGGGCTACTGTTTCGGCAGCTTTATAACGGTCCTTATATTCAATCCAAACCACGTGTTTTTTCCAATCCAGTTTATCGGCAAACGGGAGGGCACAATCGGTATTTATAAATACCGGAATACGGCCCATTGCCAATGCCTCATAAAAACGGATGGAGAAATTTCCCGCGCCACGTACGCAAACTACATAATCAGAATCTTTGATGTTGGTGTAAAACTCCATGGTGGTTTTATGGGTTCCTTTATTTACCGTAACTCCGGCGCGGTATTTTCGCCGAAGGATAAAATTCGTATCAACTTCGGAAGACTTCTGAATAGCTTTTAAAACCGTTGCCCGTAACAAAGAGGTTGAAAATAATTGTTGTGGTTCTTTCAGGCTAAACCCCGCATAAAATTTGATATTCTGAAATGAAGTGTTGAGGATTTCCTTTAAAGCATTGATCCGGGAGGAATTTGCCTGTCCACAAAATCCAATAACCGCCTCGGGGGTATATGGCCTTTCAAATATAGTTTTCCTTTTGAAAAAAGTCGCCAACGGATCCTCAATCATTGGTGGAAAGGCATACTCATTTGGAGAAAACTTCGATTTATAACCACTGGCCCTAAGGACAATCAGGTTTTCAAAATATGGAATCCTGACTCCAGAGTCGCCTAAATTCACGGTTATTACCTTTTTCCCCAGAACTTGGCAATCTTTTATGAACGCAATGGCAAGGTCCGTTTGTTTTGAATTTACATAATAGTTCCAAGCCATCGTCAAGATAGCCAAGTCGGCATTTTCTAAATTGTCCGTAAACTCAAAATCCTTTTCCGATATACCATACAAAGTCTTCCTTTCGGCATCAGTATACCCTTCACCTTTGGTAAAAGGTCTAAGCAACGGGAATACAAAGCGACGTTTGGGTCTATAATGGGATTTCGGAAAGTATAGTTTCATGGGAATAAATATAGGTCTTTTCCATTTCGTTGTTGTAAGGCAAAACTCGTGGAATTAAAAATTAAATAGAAAAACCGCAACCTCATAAAAACTCCAAAAAATCAAAAGACAAAAACCAAAAAACTTTTATACATTTAAAAACCAGTTACCACTTAAATCAACTTGATATGGATTTAAAACCACGGAAACACTAACGTATGGGTAAAAGCAGGATTTGTATATATAATGACCAATAAAAATAAAACTACAATTTATATTGGCGTTACAAACAACCTGTGCCGAAGAATTTACGAACATAAGAACCACTTACATAAAAGTTCATTCACCGATAAATACAATTTGGAATACTGTATCTATTTTGAAGAATTTCAACATTTCAATTTAGCCATTCAGCGAGAAAAAGAGCTGAAAAAATGGAACAGACAAAAGAAAGAAGCATTAATAAACCAAAAGAACCCCGATTGGAACGAAATAGCCACTGAAAAAGGATTCGTTAAAAACATCCTTCCCTTCGCACAACAAGTAAAGGATTTGATGAATGAATTAGGACAAGAAAACATTGAGATTCCGCCTGAAGATAGAAACGATTAACGAAGTGAGGTCAGAATGACGGGTAGGGCTCAGGGCTAGATTCCTCACGGTGCTCGGAATGACGGTTGGAACTCAACAACAAAAAAACGTCTTGTTGTTTCAACAAAAAGAAGAAAACAAATAGATTCCTCGCGCTGCTCGGAATGACAGGTAGCACTTAAGTCTAAGGTTTTTAAAGGGTTGGCGGCTCTGCCGCCAACCCTTTAAAACCAGCAACAAAAAAAGCCTGGTCATTCCGACGGTAGGGAGGAATCCCAATCCAACAACAAAATAACGCCGGGGCATTCCGACCGAAGGGAGGAAACCAAGAACAAAGCCTAACCCCCCGTTCTCTCAGTATTTCTCTGACAACCCTTCCACACCGTAAAACTCCAAAAACTCCCGCTCTTGCTTCTTTGTAGTAAATTCTCTTTTTATCCTTTCCATCGCATTTTGGGCAATAGCGGCTTTTGTTTTTTCATCCATCAAGAGCACTGTCCTTATTTGCTCTGCCAATAAGTTCGGAGCATATTTAGGGACCACCCACCCTGTTTGTCCGTGCAATACATTTTCCGCGAGGCCTTCCGCATCACTCACTATACTCAGTTTGCCCATGGCCTGTGCTTCCAATACGGCATTACAAAAACCTTCCTGCAAACTGTATTGGAGATAGATATCGGCCTTCTCCAATTCCTCTTTTATTTTATTATGGGGCAATTTTCCTAAAAACCGGACGCGCTCTTTTAAACCAAGTTGATAGGCAGCAAAGGCAATGCGTTCCCGCTCCTCCCCTTCGCCAATTATTTTATAGGAAAAATCAAGACCATTCTTCATAAGAATTGCCAGGGCTTCCAAGGTGTGGACCAATCCTTTTTTCCAATGCAATCGACCTGTTGTCATAAAAACAACTTTGCACCTTGGATCTTCTCGGGTCCCAATGGACTGGAAAACCTTCAAATCTATTGCAGGTGTAATTTTGACTACTGGAATATTTTCCGAAAGACCATTCATTTTTGCCAACCTCAGGAGATCTTCGGAAATGACATGGACTTTATCTACATATTTCCATAAAAGCAAATAGCACCCTGGATTTTTCACTGGATATACTGCTATATCAAAGCCCCGGAAACTAACGGCCATTTTTGCTCCTATGGCCTTGGCAACAGTTTCGCTTCCCAATGCCATGGTTCCGAACCCATAATGCAGCCAATCTGTTTTTGCTTTTAACAAATGGGAATTGAGATATATCCTTTTAAATAAGTCCCACCATCTGGTCTTTTCCTTCCGTTCCAGTTTTATATATCTAGATACGGTTGACCAATACGGTAGCAAAAGCGTGAACTCCCTTAGTATGGACCAAGTTTGTTCAAGTAGATTTGCTCTGACCCGCGGCCCTTTGATTACGGGGCAAAGATCGAAATCATCTTCTCTTTTAAAACAAAAGAGACACACCTCAATCCCCTTTTTTTGAAGCCCCTTTATCTTGGAACGAAAAAAGGTTTCGGAATAGCCGGGAGTGCTTGAAAGGACGATACCTATTTTCATCATTTCATCGTCATAAAAACCACTGTGAAGTAGCTTTAAGTTTAATTAAGTCATCCAAACCTTCTAAATTAAACTTAAAATATTCATTCAAATACGAAATAGTTGAGGGATTTGGTATGTATTTCACTCCATATTGCATTGGATTTATCCTCTTATGGATTTTGTTTATTATTTTATGACTTAAGGATACTTTGTAATTTAAGTCTTCAGGCTGAATCGGTAAATTGCCAACATATTTGTTGTTGCTTTGATATCTTAATAGTCGGTTTCTAATAAGTTGTAGCTGCTCATTTCTCGGTGTCTTTGTCTTATTGGAGTGTATCTGAAAATCCGCCTCATTAAAATATTTAAAATCTATTTCTAAAAATTCACAGAT
>CAYXDM010000197.1:0-3769 GCA_964463595.1 uncultured Aequorivita sp.
TAATACATTGCGTTCCATGGAAATCTTCTTTAGACAAATGGCTGGTCACCCCTCAAATGGAGCGGCGTTAGTTACAAGTATAGGCGAGGGTTGAGAAGAGACAGCGCGAGAATGGCGTATTAGTTATAACTTATTCTTATGAGAGGGCGCGTAAAGCCGCTTTTGTGGTTGAGAGGACTATGAGGATGGGATGGGCCGCGCTGGCGATGAGCCAGCGCAGTGAGCAAGAGAATATGAACTAACGATGGTAGGCTTTGCATTCCCTGTCGAAATACTCATCAGCGCTAACACCTTCTGGCGTAAGGCTGTTTGCTTCATCGAGCATGTAATCTCGCGAACCAAGCAGCTCATTCCCACGCTCCTCTTCTCTCAGCAGCGAGTCATCATATAGACGCATCACCGCAGCGACAGTTTTTCTCTGCCTCAAAACGTGACAAAGAACCGCTTTTCGAAACTCCTCATCAGTTTGGGAAACACCCTTCTCAATGAGGCGATAGTCATCCATTAGAGGAACCAGCAACTTCGCTGAATCGTTCATAAAGTCAATTTCCACGGCTTGGTAAGATGTATAGTTGGTAGCAGCTATGATCCCTATGAGGATGCCAATAAACAGAACAACAGCATTAACAAAATATTTTTTCATGCTTTTATTCGCCTTTTATTTAGTGAATTATGTAGCAGCCGCACAAGTTTTTTCCTAACCTAACCCTATTGTTTCCTCATTAACCACACGAGGAATTAACATGGCCGAGTCACACGTAGTATCAGGTTTACTGTCAAAACGCGAAGAAATTGCAGGGCAATCATCACAATTCAAGCTGAAATTGGGCGACTGCAAGGTGCGCTAACGCATTTGGATAATACCATTAAGCTGTTTTCGCCGCAGTATGATTTACGAGCCATCAAAGGCAAGTGCACTTACGCGAAAAGTAAGAATTTTGAGCGAGGTGAGGCGTAGCGCATGACGCTGGACGTGTTGCGGGAATTTAAAAAAGCCGTTGTGTAGCCGTGAAATTGTTGATGAACTGCTAGAGCATAAAAATATAGAATCGACTACGGCGAATATTGTGAATTTTCAGAAAAACATTTTAACGATCTTACACAGCTTGTATCGTAAAGATTTTACCGTTCGGCCAGCGACGAGTGTCTTCACGATAAGTCGCTTCATTCGCATAGCTCGCTAAATATTCAATGCCGCATTTATGTGTTTGGCCGTATTGCATTCTGCGAAAGCGTGCAAAATAACTTTCAGCCATATTGTTGCTAACACCATCATCGGTTGAATATTCGGTTTGATGGTTAACGCGCTTGGTATTGTATTTGGCATGAAGGGGATCATATGCGGGGCTTTCGTCCGCGCAAATAGTTGAGCCTTGCACTACCACACGATCAGCCAACTTAATTACGTCGGCTTGATTCTCAGAATTAACCACAAAGGTGATGGTTTTTGTTGCGCCTATAGTGGCGTCATTGGAATTGTTTTGGCTTTGCAGTGCCGCCGGAAGCGCACGTTGGCGAAACACCAATACGCAGCGTTTGGTAGGTTTTTGGTGAGTGGCTAACCGTCTATCAATGCGATCTGCTCTCTTGCTTTTTGGGGCGAATGTGGCCGTTTACATAAGCACCATCAATATGAACCTCGCCAGGCAGTTGCGCCATGTCGCGCTGCTCCATCAATGACTCACGGATTTCATGGGCAAGAACAAACGCAGTTTTGTACTGCGCACCTAAATCGCGGCCTAGCTGTAAAGCAGAAATACCTTTAACAGCATTCGTGTAAATGGCGATAGCGGACAGATAAATGCGCAAGGGTAATTTGTGAAACGCAAACACAGTACCGCTGGTGACTGAAAAGGTATAGTTGCAATCTTTGCAGCGCCATTGGCGGCGAACGCGGATAAAGTAATGCTTGTTCAATGAGCCACACAACGGGCAAGCCACGTTGTCGCCTTTGCCCCAGCGCACTTCCTTGAAGGTTTCAAAAGCTTGCTGTTCGGTTAGCTCAAATACTTGGCGAACCGACAAGGTACGGGCTTTGGCTGAAAGCAGGAAGTGTTGTTTATTGCTCATTTTAAACCCCAATATCTCTACATATGGAGATACATTAACATATATGAGGTCTTCTACCATCCATTTAAGCGGCTTTTTCTTCATATTTGAGGATTTTGTGTTTTGTGGTATTGTGTGGCCTCGTTGGATTAGCTCCCTTTTTGAATGTTTATCTCAAGGAATATTTATGTCGAGAGTTCTTTACCATTACACAAGCCAAGCGGGTTATGACGGTATTTTAAAAAGCAAAACATTGTTGCCATCATTGAAGGCAAACAATCCAAAAGATGCACGTTTTGGTGAGGGTCAATATTTAAGCGATATCGTTCCTCACACCATGCGACCGTCGCAATTGTCGATGATATTTTTTGGTATCCCGTGGGCAGGAAAACGCTTTACACACCATATAAATATCAACGTGGACGGGTTAATGGTTATTCGTGGAAGGCAGTATGTTTACGTTATCCAGGCAAGCGAGCCGCTTGATATTCAGAACCGCTTAGTGGGTCATGGCCGCAATTAACAGGAGATTAAAATGAGTACTTACATCTATTCAAAATGGAACAATAGCCCCGCAGGAAGCCCTGTAGAGTTTTACAGTGAGCTTGATCCTAACCGCTATGAAACGCGCAAAATTGAAGTATTTGCAAATGGGCATTTGGGTTTTGCTTCGGTCATTAAAGCAACCGAGGGAACTCGATTGGGTATCACGCCAGTTCCGCAAATTAGTGAGATACGCAGCCAGCATGAGTTCGATATAAAAGAAATCAGAAAAAAAGATTTTGAAGCCAAATGGTTAGAAGCCACAAAAAAATGAGCATTACTTATTTAGTGGGTGACGCCACGCAACCAAAAGCAGTGGGAACGAAAATCGTTGTTCATATTTGCAATGACCTTGGCAAATGGGGCAAAGGATTTGTGCTCGCGATCAGCAAGCGCTGGAAGTCCCCCGAAGCCATCTACAAAAGCTCTTTTTCTGCTGTGAAAAAACCGGCGCTAGGCGATGTGCAATTTATACCGGTTGAAAGCGATATTGTCGTTGCCAACATTATCGGACAAGAAGGTGTCCGATCACCGCGCGACAATAAATCACCAGCCCCCATTCGCTACCCTGCTGTTCGCCAAGGATTAATTGCCGTAGCCGAATATGCGCTCCAGCATAATGCTTCTGTACATATGCCCCGAATAGGCTGCGGACTTGCAGGAGGGCGGTGGGAAGAAATAGAACCTATTATTGAAGAAACACTTACACAAAAAAATATTGTGACCACTGTTTATGATTTCGCTTAACACGACTAATGCTATGCCACCCCATTTAATTGCATTGGATATATCTATGACTCAAGACAACTGGAATAAACAGGCCGCCAATCACCTTAAAGCTGAATTGGCGCGCTTGGGCATAGGATACGAAACCCTGATCGAAAAGCTAAATGCCATCGGAGTGCATGAGACTTATAAAAGCGTTTCTGCAAAAATAAATCGCGGCACTTTTAGTTTTGTATTCTTTATGCAGTGCATGAAAGCACTAAAGCAAAAAACAGTACGCCTTGAATATGATGCGTAATTAAATTTATGCACCACGGAGAAAATACATGACAAATACCGATATATTTAGCAGCCAGCAGCCAGTAGCCAGTAGCCAGTAGCCAGCAGTAGAGCATGGTTCCACTCAAAATTCCCTCCAAAATAAATATTCCCACCTCTCCAAAGAAGACCT
>CAYXDM010000198.1:0-3758 GCA_964463595.1 uncultured Aequorivita sp.
AATTACTGGCATAGCGCGACCATAATATTTCGCCGTAATGATCGCCCTGGTAATAACTGTAAAAGGCCCCGGATGAAATATCCCATTTGCCATCCTTATAGTTCACATTGGCATTGGCAGCATAAAAATGATTGTCCAGCCATCTTCGGCGGATTAAATCCGTTTCGTTTACTGTTTCTCCACCAATTTCAATGTGATCCAGACCATAATTTTCGAATTTTTGATCCTCCTTATATTGTTCGAAATACCCCAAACCCCGTGTATAGCTGAAGGCCAAATTGGTGTTCCAATTATTATCGATCCGTTGGTTCCAGATCAATTGATAAATATCCTGGCCATAATTGTCCACTTCATTATCATAAAAACGAATATTTCCCGCTTCATCTGTGTACATTCCTGAAACATTGAACGTGCGGTCGTTCTCCAATTTCTCGAGATCTTCAAGACCGTTCCACGCTTGATAGGTTTGCTGCCGTCCTCCAAAGGCCAACGCTTTTATGAGGGTGTTTCGCTCCACAAAAGCCGCCTGTAGAAAATAGGATTTTAGGTCTGAACTTGCCCTATCTATATAACCATCGGACTTAATGGTTGACAACCTCCCTGAAACCTCGAAATTATTTGAAATCAAACCGGTATTGAATTCCACATTGTGCTTTCGTGTATTATAACTTCCTATGGAATTTGAAAACTGGGCACTCGCCTTCTCCGAAATGGCATCGGTCTTTATGTTTAAACTGGCTCCAAAGGCTCCCGAACCATTTGTGGAAGTTCCTACTCCCCGTTGCAACTGTAGGTTTTCCACGGAAGAGGTCAGGTCCGGCAGGTTTACCCACACCGTTACCTGGCTTTCTGAATCGTTATACGGCATCCCGTTGAGGGTTACGTTAACCCGCGAGGCGTCACTTCCCCGAACGCGTATATGGGCGTAGCCCACTCCTGCCCCGGCATCGCTGGTGGTGACAACAGAGGGCATATAGTTGAGCATATACGGCAGTTCCTGACCGAGGTTCCGTTTCTCGATTTCTTCCTTATCCAGGTTTGAGTGCGTGATCGGGGAATCTGCATCCACGCGCACCGACTTTAATAGCACCTCATCAAGCGTTTCAACTTTTGTGGTATCCTGTAGTTTTTCTGGATCCAATTCCTGCGCAAAACCCTGAAAGGCCATAGCAACAACCACTGCGGAAATCAATAACTTTTTCATCTGTAAAATTTTTAAATTAAGGATCGGATGGAATTAACCTTTCACATTTGAATGGAAATCAAAAGCATGAAGGGTTCATTTCATTCGCAATAAATATTTATTCGAATAAAAGGGGCAGTATTCTCGGTTTGTGGATATTAAAAGAAAAACCCTGAAAATCCATATTATGGATCCACAGGGTTTACCTTCAGACGCTCTGTCCGTTTATCCCTTGGCAGCATTACCCGCCCAGGTTCTTTGGGTATAATCTCAGCTTTTTTGAGTTTAGGGCTCTGGGTTTAGAGTTTTTCAACTCACCACTCATCACCCGCCACTTAAATCCGCACCCCTTTGAGATGTTGGGGCAAAGATACAATTCCTTTTGCAATCTTAACCAGACCCTCCATATTTTTATGGCTGCATCTGCACAGACTCTGGGTTGAAACCAAAAATTCTTGGGATATTCCAAGAAAATATGAAAAACCCTTCCAAATATCATAAGATATGGATTTTTTACTCTATTTTTTGTGTCTATTTTTGAACCATGATAACCTCTCGAAACCAATTTACATTCAAGATAATTCTTGGCTATCTCGTTTTGGGCGTCTTATTTGCGGGAGTCGGCTTTTTTTTATATACCGAATTTGAGAAATTGACTTCCGAAAATGTCAAGACCTTAGGGGAGCAAAAATTTATTGAAACGGGGACATTGATAAACCTTGTATATGAAGCCGATGGTTTTGCAAGGCTTGCGCTGCTCACAGAAAGCGATGACGATTTTGAACGGTATATGCTAAAGACAGATTCCCTCTTTCTGAAAATAAAGGAAATAAAGTCCCTCTCCACCGTCGATTATCAAATAGAGCAACTGGACAGTGTAAAATCGCTGCTGATCGAAAAAAACCAAAATATAGAACAGCTCCGAATTTTGGGCCTGACCAACAACCAGGATACCTCGCTCGACGAAATCATGCGAGAGGTGCGTAAGCTCGAGGCCTCCACTGGGCTGATTTCGGTAGAAACCCTTTATAAGAACCCGTCCCGGCTTAGCAGACGGGAGCGCAGAATCTGGCAGTCTTATGCCGATTATCTCAACAGCAGTTCAGATCGGGACACTTCAACCGTGAAATCGAAAACGGTAGATTCCATGCTTATTGCGGCCAAATATATAGTGTCTGAGGCAAAAAAGAAGAATTCCAGGATAAGCGAATCCTTGAAACAAAGAGAAAATGAACTTATCCGGAATGATCTAAACATTTCGGAGCGGCTCCGGGAAATCATCACCAGTTTGGATGCGGAAATTGCTCGAAATAACAATTTGGAAAATGAGCTCCGGAAAGCATCCATCCAACGAACCGGAAATATCTTGGGCGCAGCGGGGATTATTGGCAGCGCTATCATGCTCATTTTCTCCTATTTGATCCTATCGGACTTTTTTAAGGCGGAACGATTTAAAAAAAACCTGGAAGAATCGAAAAATTA
This sequence comes from uncultured Aequorivita sp., assembly GCA_964463595.1. Lineage (GTDB taxonomy): Bacteria > Bacteroidota > Bacteroidia > Flavobacteriales > Flavobacteriaceae > Aequorivita. Next base: position 2,666 of record CAYXDM010000198.1, read on the forward strand.
CGCCGAAAGTCTGTTGAAAAGTCGGAACCAATTAATTTCAACCGTAAGTCACGATTTAAAGACACCTTTGAATACCATAAGTGGTTATGCCGAACTTTTTGAAAATTCCCCACTTTCGGAAAAACAGAAACACTATTTATCACAAATAACCTCCAGCTCCCATTTCATTTCCCATTTGGTAGATGACCTTTTGGATTTTTCAAAATTGGAAGCCGGTAAATTGCCGATAGAAAGCATCCCCTTTTCACTGGAAAATGTTATCACTGAGGCCGGAAATGCCATAAAACAGCTCTATCCCGAAAAACCGGTCCGCCTTAAAATCTCAATTTCGGAAAACCTCAGAAACAGGATATTTGAAAGTGATCCATTACGCCTTCGGCAGATTATAAACAATCTGGTGGGAAACGCCTTTAAGTTCACGCCAAGTGGCAGTGTTGAAATAAAGGCAGTGGAACTCAAAAAAAAGGATGCAATCTCAACGATCAGGATATCGGTAATCGACTCGGGAATTGGAATCTCAAAAGAAAAGCAGGAATTGATTTTCGATGAATTTACCCAGGCGGAAAAGGACACCGCACATAAATTTGGCGGCAGTGGGTTGGGTCTCGCCATTTCAAGACAGCTTGCCCAGTTACTTGGCGGAAAATTGAAGGTTAAGAGTAAGTTGGGCGAAGGCAGCGAATTTATACTTGTTCTGCCCTTGAAAAACAGCGAGAGGATTTTCTCGAATAACCCCCAGAAAAAAACGATCTCATTTGCGGGATTGAAAGCAGTGATAATAGATGATGATGATGCCGTAGGAACCATGCTAAAGGAAATGCTCCAACAACTTGGGATTAAAGCAAAAGTTTATAATCGGTTTAAAACCTTCCAAGGTTCCGGATCCGATTTCAGTTATGATTTCATTCTTACCGACATTCAAATGCCGGAGACGGATGGGTTTTCCGTTCTGAAAAGTCTGAAAAACGGCCAGGTGGGTTCATATAAAAACCAACCCATTATTGCAATGACCGGCAGTCGGGAACATTCCAGGGATACTTATGTCAAAAAAGGTTTTTCTGACATGGTATCAAAACCATTTTCAAAGCGTGAC
>CAYXDM010000199.1:0-3742 GCA_964463595.1 uncultured Aequorivita sp.
CGTAACCTTGGTAATGATGGAAGCTCTTCGTATTTTGAAAGAAGTATATCCCAATCCGAAACGCACCATTTTGGTCGGACTTTGGGGAAGTGAGGAACAGGGACTGAACGGCTCTGCTGCCTTTGTTGAAGACCACCCAGAGATTGTGCGGAATATTCAGGCGGTCTTTAACCAAGATAATGGGACCGGACGGGTGGCCAGAATCAATGGGGCGGGTTTTCTGCATTCCTATGCGTATTTGTCGCGATGGTTGAAAGCGGTGCCGGACACCATCACCCAACATATTGAGACCACTTTTCCAGGGTGGCCCGCACGGGGAGGTTCGGACAACGCTTCTTTTATTGCCGCTGGGGCGCCTGCATTTTTCCTAAGTTCGCTGAGTTGGGATTACTGGAACTATACGTGGCACACCAATCTCGATACGTATGACAAAATCGTTTTTGACGACGTGCGGAACAACGTTATTTTGACCGCGATCTTAACTTACATGGCCTCTGAGGATCCCGAAAAATCCTCTCGGGAACAAATTATCATGCCCATGGATGAAAGGACGGGCCAGCCCCAACAATGGCCCACACCGAGAGTCCCGGAAAGAAAGGGGGGAATGTAAAATATTAAAAGCACCAAAAAGGCAAATCCCAAATTACAGAAATTATTATTGGAATTTGGGATTTTTATTTGTTGTAAGTCCTGAACCAGGTTTCGGCTTCGCCCAATCTGAATTTTATAAATTGAAGGTCGCCTTCACCTTGTCCACGTAATCCAATTTTTCCCAAGTGAAAAGTTCAACTTCCTTTTGGATTTTCCCATTATAGGGGCTTTCAAAAGTCTTGGTTATCTTCTCGGGATTTCTTCCCATATGGCCATAAGCGGCCGTTTCAGAATAGATCGGATTTCTGAGTTTCAATCTTTTTTCGATAGCTGCCGGACGCATATCGAAAATTTCTGAAACTTTCCGGGCGATCTCCCCGTCTGGGAGTTCCACTTTTGAGGAATTATAGGTATTTACCAAAATTGAAGTGGGCTCCACAACCCCGATGGCATAGGAAACCTGGACCAAAACCTCATCGGAGACACCGGCCGCTACAAGGTTTTTAGCAATGTGCCGTGCAGCATAGGCTCCGCTTCTATCTACCTTGCTCGGGTCTTTTCCGCTGAAGGCTCCGCCTCCATGCGCTCCCTTTCCACCGTAGGTGTCTACGATTATTTTTCTTCCCGTTAATCCCGTATCGCCGTGCGGGCCCCCGATCACGAATTTACCTGTTGGGTTTATATGATAGGTAATGTTCTCATTGAACAATTGTTGGACATATTCCGGTAGCTGTTCTTTTACCCTTGGAACCAAAATTTCCTTGATGTCCTTTTTGATTTTTGACAGCATTTGTTCGTCTTCGTCAAAATCATCGTGTTGTGTGGAAACCACGATTGCCACTATTCTTTGGGGAATATTGTCGTCACTATATTCGATGGTCACCTGGCTTTTGGCATCTGGTCTCAAGTATTTTATTTCAGCATTCTCACGTCGAAGATCAGCCAATTCAATCATTATTTTATGGGAAATATCCAGGGCCAACGGCATATAATTGGCCGTTTCCTTAGTTGCATAACCGAACATCATTCCTTGGTCGCCCGCACCTTGCTCTTCTTTGTTTTCACGGTCCACACCTTGGTTAATGTCCTGTGATTGTTCGTGAATTAAGGAAATAACTCCGCAGGAATCGCCGCTGAATTTATATTCTCCCTTCGTATATCCAATTTTATTGATCACATCGCGCGCAATATTTTGGACGTCGAGGTAAGTGTTGCTTTTCACCTCGCCCGCGAGCACCACTTGCCCCGTGGTGACCAAAGTTTCGCAGGCTACCTTGCTTTCCGGATCGAAGGCTAAAAAATTATCTAAAAGCGCATCGCTGATCTGATCCGCTACTTTGTCTGGATGTCCTTCCGAAACGCTTTCGGAAGTGAATAAATACGCCATAAATCTTATTTAAAATTTTATAAAACTAAAGAGTTGTAGTACAAGACAAAGGGACTTAAGAATGTTTAGTTCTATCCAATAGTCTCAAGTCTTATGGTCCTCAAGTAATAAATCCTTGTCCAAAAGATTTGACAATTGCGCCGAAGGTAGGTTTTCACTGCCTTTAGCATTTTTTAATGAGGTTGCAATCAGTCAAATCCTTCCTCTTAATTTGTCTGGGCAAAAGTAAATAAATTATGTTAGCCATCATACCGCAGCTCTAGGTTTCTTCCCCAAGGTTCCAATTTCGCTGAAAAACGGTTTGCATTGTTCGTTCCGCTTTATAGAATTCGGTATTGTTTCCCAAGGAAAGAAAATTCCCATAATCTTTTCATTTTGAAACTCCCGTCTTGATTTTGATTCTTTCCTGAAGATTGGTATATCTTTACGGGCGTTTAAAAAACATGAAGTATTTAATTGCCGCCTTATTAGCTGTCTCCCTTAATTATGCACTCTTTTCCCAGGAGGAGGAGAAAAAGCCGATTTCATTTGAGGCTGATTTTTTCTACGGAAATATACTCGAGCACAACCCGACCATCCAACATTTAATTACCGGCCATCCCACGGGAGTTATGTTTTCCCTAAACCGAAAAACCTATGGCTTTAACGAATGGGAGAGGCGGTACAATTATCCGGACTGGGGATTTTCCTTTGCGTACCAAGATATGGACAATGAAGCTCTGGGAGAGGTTCTGGCGGTTTATGGACACTTGAATTGGTATTTTTTAAGGAGGAATTTAAGATTTCAAATAGGACAGGGTATTGCCTATGCCAACAACCCTTATAATTACTATGAAAACTATAATAACACGGCTTATGGCACTCCATTGATGAGCACGACCTATTTGAAAGGAAACTTTGTGCGGGAGAATTTATGGCAGGGCTTTGGTTTCCATGTCGGATTTTTGATCACCCATTATAGCAATGGAAACTTGAAAGCCCCGAATACCAGTACCAATGGCCTTTCCGTGAACATGGGGATAAATTATCAAGTCAATCCCAAGGATTTTCCCCAGTATATCAAACAGCCGGATACCCTTAGCAGTACTCACGCCCAGAGGATAGCATATAATTTTGTATTTCGCACAGGAGTAAATGAAAGTGATGTGATCGGTCTTGGGCAGGAACCATTTTATGGGTTATCCTTGTTTGCAGATAAACGGGTCAATTATAAAAGTAGCATCCAAGTGGGAATGGATGTTTTCTTTTCTACATTTTTAAAGGAGTATATCAAGTTTCGTTCTATAGCCTATCCTGAGGATGGACTTTCCGGAAATGAAGATTATAGGCGCGTGGGTCTTTTTATCGGCCATGAACTTCGTTTCAATAAAGTGGCCGCCCTCACTCAATTGGGCTATTATGTGTATTGGCCTTATGAATTTGAGACCAGGGTCTATGCGCGGATAGGGTTAAAACGTTATTTTTTGAAGGAACGCTTTTTTGCCACCGTGTCGGTACATTCCCATTGGGCAAAAGCCGAGGCCGTGGAATTTGGGGTTGGCGTAAGATTATAAGAAACCCATAATCAATGAATGGTATGAAAACAATTACAATTGGTCTTCTCATTTTGTTGCTTTTCAGCTGTAGTCCCGATAGGGCCATGGATTGTTTTAAAAGTTCAGGATCCATGGTACAGCGGGAAATTCCAGTCCCAACGTTTTCAAAGATTTTGGTGTGGGATCGGGTAAAACTGTTTGTCCAACAAGGAGAAAAACTTGAGGTCAT
>CAYXDM010000200.1:0-3702 GCA_964463595.1 uncultured Aequorivita sp.
ATACATCCCTCAGTTTTGGGAAGAATCGAGAATGGGTGTCTGTTACCCAGCACCCAACACCCAGCTCGAACCTTTATAAGGTAGACTGCTTTATAAAAAATTCTGCTTCACCGACCCGAAATTAACGAGATAAGGAATCCCAAAGCCATACTTGTTTGGAAGCCCAAAACAAACTACTTTTGGGAATTCATTTTCAATTTTATGGACGAAGCAACACAAATCATAAGCTATGCAGCCTATTTGTTACCAGCCATAGTGGTTGGTATTATAGCCTATTATTTTTTTAAGGGACATACTGCCAATGAGGAAGGCCGAAGAAGATATCTGGTGCAAAAGGAGGCGCAAAAACAGATTTTGCCGCTTAGGCTGCAGGCCTATGAGCGCCTTGTGCTTTTCCTCGAAAGAATTGATCCCATCAAATTATTGGTTAGGGTGAAGCCATTTTCGGATTCCAAGGATGATTATGAAAGCCTATTGGTAAAAAACATAGAACAGGAATTTGAACATAACTTGACCCAGCAGATCTTTGTTTCCTCAGAATGTTGGAATGTGGTGGTCGCCGCTAAAAATGCCACCATCCACGTTATCAGACAAGCTAATATGAAGGAAAAGGAAGACGATGTAGATAAAATGAGAAAGAGCATCATCGAAAATTTCATGGAAGAAGTGAGCCCGACAACAAAAGCAGTTGCTTACGTGAAAAGTGAGGTGGCCGAACTTTTTTAACCCTTGTGAGAGATGGGAAGTGTGGGTTGCCCGCCTTGGAAATTCCACTTGATCAATTCTTTCTGCTAATAGCTAAACCTTCATTGAGCTCTCCGTTTTTTTGTGTGGCATAATGGAAGCCCCATCCCTCCACATTTCATTCCTGCCCCTCCCGAGATGACCAAGCCCTATTCCACAATTGAGTTTAAATAAAGCTCAGCTTTCTCCGAACTTTGGGCTTTAAGGGCCATCAGTTGTTGGTAATACTTTTTTTCCGGGAGCAACCGTTTCAACAGTTCCCTTGAAAACTTCGCAAAACGCCAGGTGGGATGCACACAGGCTTCCAACAAATTCCCTAGGGTCTCCCTGTCCCAAAGCTGCAGCTCATTTATATACCCAAAAGATTTCTCCCTAATTTCGAAGCTATAGGCCCCTGAGGAATACTGCTTCAATTCGCTTAAATAATTCAATTTGTCGGCATTGTGATAGTTTTCCGTTATTAAGGCAAGCGCAAGCCAGAGCTGGCGAATATTCTTGTTTTGAAATCCCTCGATTCCCTCGGTTGCATTCAGGTATTCCATTCTCTTTTCCGGAAAATGAAACCATAATTGATATAAAGCCGCTTCCATCGTAACGTAAGATTCATCGCGAAGCAAGCTCTCATATTCCTCTTGAAATGTTCTGGGAATATTTTGAAGCGAAAGCGCCACCGCTTGTCGCACATACAGATTGTTGCTCTCAAGGGCCTTTTTAAGAAGTGGCAAGGTTTCAGAAATGGGCTCTTCGGCCAATTGGTACACCACCTCCTGGCCAATAAAATCATTTGGAAAAGTGAGGGCGGACCTCAATTGGGCGTTTTTATTTTTTAATGGTAAGGCACGCAGGGCAGACACCTCAAAATAGCTGTTTATGAATTCGGATTTTATCAACGATCTATAGGCATCCTCACTTTGAAAGGCACTTTGATAAAGCCAGTTTTCTTCAAATTCCGTCAGATCCACATCAGAAACTGCTTTTATCTCATCCAAAAAATCCTGGGTGGCAACATTTTGGAACTTGTGTTTTTCCAGATAATTTTTCACCGCGGATTTAAACGCAACATCACCAATCCATTCTCTTAAAAGGTGCAACGCCCACGCGCCCTTTTGATAAAAAGTAAGCGAGCCTGCCTTGGGATCCAACAAGGACTCACCTTTCCCTTCGTCACTCAAAGCCTTTAATTGTTCTGCAGATTGGTAGAGTTGCCAGTAATAATAGTCCTCTCCAAAAATCTTCCTTTCTGCCAATAAAGCGTAATAGGTAGCAAAGCCTTCGTGCAACCAATGGTGTTCGTCAGAGGTTGCCGTAACTGTATTCCCGAACCATTGGTGGGCCAGTTCATGGGCGTTTACGTTTATGTAATTTCTGTCGCTAAAGCCTATGGAATCAACCATAAACGCTTCGGAGAAGAAAGTGGCGGTGGTATTTTCCATTCCGGCATACAGAAAATCGCGAACGGGAACTTGCTTGTAATTTTGCCAGGGATAGGGAAATCCTATTTCCTGTTCCAAAAAGTCAAATATTTCCTTGCTATATCTGTAAGTTGGTTCAACTTTCAGCGAATCTTCGGGTTTATAATACAATTCAATAGGAATTCCAGAATTTGAGACGAGTTCTTTTTTGTCGAAATCACCAATTGCGAAAGCTACGAGATAGCTGGACATTGGGTTTTTCATATCAAAATTCCATTGTTGTCTATTTTCAAATCCTTCTTCAACATCCTTAATTTTTCCGTTTGCCACGACAATAAAATCCCTGGGGGCGATAATCTGCAGGTCAAATTCAATCTTGTCGTTGACATCGTCTAGGCTTGGGAGCCAATGCGAAGTATATTTTCCTTGTCCCTGCGTCCAAATTTGATCCGAAAAGAAATAAACAGTTTGTTTGGGATAAACTTCATACGAAATTTCAACGGAGTACTTTTTCCCTTTTTCAAAATTGGATATCAGCCAAATTTTTTTATCCGTATTGGAAATTTTGATACCATTTTTTTCATTTTGGGAAATTTTGAAATCCACGGCGTCCAGGTAGATCGAATCCGTGTGCTTCAACATATCGAAATCAACTAATAAACTTCCTGCAATTTTCCTCTCCTCAAAATTCGGTGCTATAACTCCTGAAATATTTAAGAAATCCACAACATCAGTCTGTTGCGCCAATACCGTTAAACCCGAAAAAAGAAACGCAAAAAGAAATTTGTTCATTTTAAGAAGCGTAATTTTTATGAGTTACCAAATTACAAATTTTCAATCAATGGGATTCCCGCCTTTGCGGGAATTAGTATTTTCGTTCTATGAACGCCAATTTTCTGCAAACTCCAATAGATTATCTGAAAGGTCTCTGGCCCAAGCGGGCGGAACTGCTGAAAAAGGAACTCGGCGTCCATACCTACCAGGATTTGCTGAACCTTTTTCCGAATAGATATTTGGACAGAACCCAGTATTATAAGATTGCACAATTGCTACAAACAAATGCCGAAGTGCAAATTATCGGGAAAATCACCCACATTAAAACCGTCGAGCAAAAACGCGGAAAAAGGTTGGTCGCCACTTTTATTGACGAAACGGGGACCATGGAACTGGTCTGGTTTCGCGGACAAAAATGGATCCAGGAGAATTTGAAGCTGAATGTTGCGTATGTGATCTTCGGAAAAACGAATTATTTCAACGGAAGTTTTTCGATGCCGCATCCCGAAATGGAATTGCTCGACGCCCACGAAAAAAGCATACGCTCGGCTATGCAACCCGTGTATCCTTCCACCGAAAAATTGGCAAACAGCGGCATTACAAATCGGTTGATAAATTCATTGATGCAACAGGTCTTCGTAGAAAGTAAAAACAACTTCTATGAAACTTTGCCAAAACCACTTTTGGAACAGTTGAAATTGGTCTCAAAAAGTGAGGCACTTTTCAACATACATTTTCCAAAAAGTCAGGCGCATTTGGCACGGGCACAATA
>CAYXDM010000201.1:0-3697 GCA_964463595.1 uncultured Aequorivita sp.
CCGCACCCCGGGCAATGCGGAATTTTAAATGTACAGGACGGATGACGAAACTTTATGGTTGTCTGTTTTTTTTAACTTTATGAAGTAGTTTGACAGATGTTGAAACAGCAGTTAAATCTAAAGCTCTCTCAGAAATTATCTCCCCAACAGATACAGTTGATGAAGATGATACAACTGCCCATTCAGGCTTTTGAACAACGGATCTCGCAGGAAATGCAGGAAAATCCTGCTTTGGAAGGAGGTAAGGAGGAAGAAGACGGATACGATAGTGAGTTCAGTGATGACAACTTTGAGCAGGAATATGATGAAGGCAATGAAGTAATAGAAACGGAGATAAACGTTGATGATTACTTAAGCGACGATGAGGTTCCTAGTTATAAACTTTCAGCAAACAATTATAGTGCCGACGATGAGGATAGGCAGATCCCCTATGCTGCCGGAACATCCTTTAATCAATATCTACTGCAGCAGCTCAATACCTATCGTCTGGATGACGAAGAGGTGGAAATTGCAAAATTTCTTGTGGGCAGTGTGGACGAGAGCGGTTATATCAGAAGGGAGATTGAGGATATAGTAGATGATCTGGCTTTTACCCAAAATGTTTATACCTCTGAGGACAAGGTGGAGAAGGTCCTGAAAATCGTACAGGACCTGGATCCCGCCGGAGTCGCCGCGCGCGATCTGCAAGAATGCCTGTTGCTCCAGTTGGAAAGAAAGGACCAAACGCCTTCGGTTGCCCTTGCCATTTCCATTATGGAGACTGCATTCGAACAATTCAGTAAAAAACATTACAAGAAATTAATCCAGAAATTTGATATTTCCGAAGACCAACTTCGGGAGGCCATTCGTGAAATTGAAGGTCTCAACCCTAAACCAGGGGGAACATATTCTGGAAATAGTCGTATAGTGGAACATGTAGTCCCCGATTTTACTATCAGGATAGTCGATGGGGAACTGGAACTCACCCTCAACGGGCGAAATGCGCCGGACCTGCATGTTTCCCACGATTACACCAATATGCTCAAGGGGTATAAGGAATCCAAGAATAAATCCAAAGCCCAAAAAGAAGCAGTAATGTTCATTAAACAAAAATTGGATGCGGCAAAATGGTTTATCGATGCCATTAAACAACGACAGCAGACTTTATTTGTGACCATGAACACTATTATGCATCATCAGGAGGAATATTTTTTAAGTGGGGACGAGAGAAAATTGAAACCCATGATCCTGAAGGACATTGCCGATAAAATCAATATGGATGTATCGACCGTTTCCCGCGTGGCGAACAGCAAATATGTGGATACTCCCTATGGCACGAAGTTGATCAAGGATTTTTTCAGCGAATCCATGAAGAACGAAATGGGCGAAGACGTTTCTACCCGTGAAATCAAGAAAATCCTTGAGATGACCATTGCAGAGGAGGATAAACGCAAACCTCTGACCGACGATAAATTGGCTAAAATATTATTGGAGAAAGGATATCCCATAGCCCGCAGGACCATCGCCAAATACAGGGAGCAATTGGATTTGCCGGTAGCACGGCTCAGAAAGGAAATTTGATGAAATACTTTCTCAAACTTGGTTCTATTCTCTTTCATCCACTTTTAATGCCTTTAATCGGCACCGCGCTTTATTTCTCGATAACCCCACGATTTATTGAGCGTGAAATGGTTACTGCCAATCTTTTTGCCCTTGCCATAATTACGGTTATTATCCCGATAGTGGTATTTTTCTTGCTCAAGAATCTGGGACTGGTAGAAACCATTTACCTTAGGAAGGTGAAGGAAAGGAAGTTCCCTTTGATCATACAGTGTATTTTATTGCTGCTTATCCTCAAGATCGTCTTTGATCCCTATGATAGTCCAGAGCTCTATTTTTTTTTCGCAGGTATCCTCTTTTCAGCCTTTGCGGGTCTGATCATGGTCCTATTCAAAATAAAGGTCAGCCTTCACCAAATGGGAGTAGCGGGAGTCTTGATGTTCCTCGTTGGCCTGAGCGCGCATTTTAAAATCAATCTCTTGGTTCCCATCAGCTTTTTTCTCTTTGTAAATGGTTGGGTGGCATCTGCGAGACTGGAGGCAAAAGCACATTCCTACCCAGACCTATGGCTCGGGATGGCCTTGGGTGCCCTTCCCCAGTTGATCTTATTCAATATGTGGCTATAGCATATAAAATATCAACCCCACTTTGAGGGTTTTTAGATGCAATTCCTCTCCATTTAAATAAGCATCCTTAAAAAATGGATTGATGCCATAGGATGCAAAAAAATTGAAGGTGCCATATCCGAAACTCAAGGTTGCTGCCACTCGTAGAGGGTCAAACTCCGGAATTTTGCCTTGACCCACGCTGTTTCCGGGCTGTTTAAAGGTTGCTCTGTACCAATAGGCATATCCGATCCGGGCTCCGGCATAGATCCTCCAAAACTTATAATCCGTAGGGGTGGAGGTGCGCCATCTAATTTCCACTGGAATTTCCACCACTCCCATCTCAAAGCGATTTTGGTGAAAATCCACATTGCCATCCAAGACCCTGAAAATGGAGTGTCCATCTTGCCCCTCTCCTATAAACAAATTCTGCCCCAATTGGTCATAAGCTAGTCCAAGTCCTACTGCTACGGCTATATTCCGACGCTTATTTATGGGCATATCGCGGAGGAAACCTCCATGGATTCCGCCGGTAAGGCCTCGCGAGATTATTCCAGGAGGCGTTTCCAACAAGACGTTGTAGGTTATCCCCAGATAAAATTGATCATCCCTATACCTAAAATCAGAATGGCTCACGGTGATACTATCGCGGGGTTCCTCTTGGGAAATCCCCAATACAGGGACCATCAACAAAAGCCAGAAATATCGGAATTTGCAAAGTCTTCCCATGTTGATAAAGATATGGATTAAAAAAACGCCCTGTCCATAAAAGAGGATCAAGGCGCTTTATATACTTATTTCAGATTTATTACTGATCTAGTTCATTTCCAGGAGAGGTAATGTAAATAATTTTCAACATATTCAGTTGTCGAAGTTCCTGTTTGATGTCTGTAACAAGACCGGTATTGGTTTCCTCATCTACCTTTAATGCCACCATTACTTTATCCTGAAGTTCAGGAATAAGTTTTTGTCGGGCTTCGGTCAATGCAAATTTGATATTGGAAATATCGGTGTATTTATCGCCTATCTGTATTTTTCCTTCTGTGCCGAATTGATCCACGTATCTATCACTTGGTTTTCCCGCATAAATATATACAGATCTGTCCTTTTGTAATTTTTCAACTTGGTCTGCTTTGGGAAGTGTGTTCCTGACCAAAAGGTCGTCGTCGCGCAAAACTGTAACGACCATGAAGAAAAAGAGCAACATGAACACAATATCCGGAAGGGATGCTGTAGAGATTGCAGGCAATTCGCCACTTTTTTTCTTTGTAAACTTAGCCATCTATAATTTATTTATGTTCCAGATTTTTTGGGTTCTGCCTCAGACAATTTCATGGGAAATAATTTCTGGATAGTTTCCAGCCTTTCTTGGGTCGCTTCTTTATTCCCCATAAAGTTACCTTCCTCCATAGCCTTGTTTACTTCAGTAAACTTCCATCCGTAAAGTCTTTCTGATTCCCTGTCTCTTAAAAAATTATATGCAGCGACCAATTCATTCTGCACTGCGATATACATTTTATAGGAAGTCAATCTGTCATTTTGGACCGAAATAA
>CAYXDM010000202.1:0-3675 GCA_964463595.1 uncultured Aequorivita sp.
ATCCGTGGTCTTTTTCGCTGCTTTTTTAGCTGAAATAGCAGGGCTTGAAAGCATAATTGGGGCCTTCGTTGCTGGTTTGGCACTGAATAAACTTATCCCAAGTTCCTCTGCCTTGATGAACAGGATAGAATTTATAGGGAATTCACTTTTCATTCCTTTCTTTTTGATCAGTGTGGGAATGATCGTCGATCTAAGTGTTATTTTAAGTGGCCCTATGGCATTGGTAATTGCGGGCACCTTGACCGTGGTTGCAATTTTGGGCAAATGGTTAGCTGCGTTTTTTACACAGTTAATCTTTAAATATTCCAAAGGCCAGCGAAACCTGATTTTCGGGCTAAGCAGCGCCCATGCGGCGGCGACCTTGGCGGTGATATTGGTGGGATATAGGGCCGGTATCCTGGATGACAATATCCTGAACGGTACGGTAATCCTTATCCTCATCACTTGTGTCCTGGCATCCTTTGCTACTGAAAGTGCGGCCAAATCAATCATTCGAAATTCAGATGAAGATGAAGATCTGGAACTGAGCTCTGCGGCTATGGAACAAATTCTGATCCCAATAGCAAATTTGGTGAATATCGACAAGGTCTTAAGTTTCGCCGTTTTGATCAAGGAGAAGAAATCCAGTAACCCTTTAGTAGTATTGACGGTGGTTCCCAATACGGGCGAAGCCGAAAAAACCATTATCAAAGCTAAGCAGGGACTCGAAAAATATTTAAATGAAACAACCGCTTCCGATACGAGTGCCACAATGATGGCCACCATAGACCACAATGCGGGCAGTGGAATAGCACGTACGGCAAGGGAAATTACAGCCGATATCATTCTTTTGGGCTGGCCTCAAAGAACGGGATTTTTGGATAAATTGATTGGGGACAAAATGGAAAGCATCCTTCAGAACACCGATAAAACACTTTTTATATGCGATTTCCAGATACAATTGGTCAACCATAAGAGATTGTTTGTGGTTATACCTCCAAATGCGGAGTTTGAGGAAGGTTTTGCCCTTTGCATTGATAAAATTGCCAAACTATCCCTGGAGCTGTCCATCCCTATTCAACTATACTGTACCGAAGACACCCACACAGCAATTTTGCATTTCGCTAAATTGAATAAAATCACCCTGTCCTTGAATTTCCAGCCTTTTAATGAGTGGGAAGAATTTTCCAAACTATCCCAACAAATCAATGATACCGATTTTGTGATATTGATTTCTGCAAGGAAAGGATATATTTCGCACTTCGGATATTTGGACAGATTGCCTTCAAAACTTGAGAAACGCTTTTCGTCGAACAATAAGATGATTATGTATCCCCAATAGAATCCAGTTGGAAAATGGTGATTAGATATTATCTAGGCTTTCCATCCAACCATCTGTAAAAATCCTCCCTAGTGAAGTTTTCTACACTGGCCTCCAAGGTGGGAGCCATTTTATATAAGTCCAAATCGACCCAATCGGTTAATCTCAACAATCCTTTGTTGTCCCGCAGCGTAAGTTGTTCTTCATTGTAGAACAAGCCCATTCTATCCCCGGAGTACATAACTTTTGTCTTGACCAATATTTTGTTCAGACTAAATTTTATTTCCTCTATGCTTTCCAATTTTATATAATACTTGTTGTGATATCTATCATCGGTAAGGTTTTTGACCCTTCCTTCGCTATATCTCGCATTTTTGGATACCATGGAATAGAAATTATCCAGGTCGAACTTTAGATCCCCGTATTCATATTGCCTCAAGTTTTCTTCATCAGACGTCTCCAACGAATTGTAAAACGTCTTAACAAATTGGACGATTCTGAAATAGGTGTCTATGGAGTCCAACTTGGAATTCATCCTCTGGATTGAGTCCTTTAGTCGGTTTACCGAAGCGGATAAACCGGCAATGGCCTCGTTTTCCAATGTTAGATCAGCCACCTGCCTATGCAGGCCCTCATTCTGTTCCCTGGCCTCGATAAGTTCGGAATTCAGTTTGGATACCATTGCAATATTCTCCTTAAGCCTTTTATCCAGTGAGGTTGAATCTGACTGGAGCCTTAAAACAGTAAGCTTTAGGTCCTTTTTGCTTTGGCCGAATGTGGCATGACAGATGATGGTCAATACCAGTATTAATACCAGCTTGATATCCATTCAAAAGAAGATTTTATGTTATTGCCGGCACCAGTGGGGAGAAGATTTGTAGCCAAGCCTATCTAGCAATTTAGAATAGGCTTGAACTACAAAAACAGTTGCTTGGCGATTTTATATAATATACTTATGTCCAAAATAATCGCTAAGACTTAATTAAAAGAATTGGGGAGACATAATGTTTCTTAACTTTCAACCACAAACTTAGGAAAAAAAATTCTATATCAATGCGGGTGCGTTAAAATTTTAACTTTATTTCATTGTTAAAATTCGGTTTTTTATAGGAATTTGTCTGATGGAGAATTTATGGAGGCCATAATTGGAAAAAATTTAAGTGTTTCAATTACTTTCGGTCATTCCTTTTAAAGGGCTGAAGAAACCAGGATTACTTTCGATGACTATGCGTTTATTTTATGGGCATAACTTCAAACACAGCCAGAGGCACATTCGCTTTTCCAAAAAGTTCCAATTTTTTGCCCTTTATCTGGTAAGTATCCGCAAGCTCAAAAACTTTTATGAACTCCCATTCGTTAAAATCCATATCCGGGCAGGCCTTCATTGTAGCGATCATTTGCGAAAAGAATACCTCATTATCGCCCTCCAGTTTAAAGGATCCCGAAATGGTATTGCATCCTGCAAAGCCAGTTACCGTGTTGTCCCGGGGATTTAAAGTGAAATGAATTTCCTGCTCCCGGTCTTTTTCTCTTTTCACTTTTTTTCCGTTTAAGGTTTTAAGTTTCCAGTATTTTTCGACTATAGGTTTCAATGGAATTGCGGGGCCTGTGAAGACTGCCAAGGGTGCACCGCTTCCGGTCTTTAATTCCAATCTATTGCCTCTGAGAGAAAAATTTTCCGCGAGAGCAAAAACTTTGAGAAATTCATTTTCACTGAAATCTCCGTCGGGGCACATCATTCTAGTTGATCCAATTTCGGAAAACTTTATGCGGTTTCCAGGCTCCAAACTATAAGTACCATAAAAATTGTTGCAACCCGCATATCCACTTAGTCTGCTGTTATCTGCAAACATGGTAAACCCAATCTCGTTTCCGTCTTTAGTAAAGGTGGAAAAATCCACTCCATCCAGGGTTTCTAGTCTCCAGAACGTCTCGGTTGGGATTTTGGTGAATGATGTATTTTGATCGATCCTCGATCCCGAAGAGGTTGTTGGTTGATCTGCAACAGCTGTTTTTGTAGAATCACAACTTCCCAATAGGAAAACGGCCGCTGAGGCGAAAATGACAAATTGGAGCTTCATATTTTTCTATTTAGCTTGTGGGGTGATGGCCCAAGATTCAGAATTTGAAAACTAAAGGTTTGGATTCATAATTATTCCTATAGAAATCTTAAAATTAACCCCAAAATGGCTGCTATGGAAAAAGAGTAGAGAATAGCTTAATGGGATCTGAGAAACCGAGGGAGGAGTCGTTAGTCCAGCGATTAGTAATGGTGACCTTTTCTGGTCCCTCCGCAGGGACTACTGGTTTAGTAGCCTCACCAAGAATCGAACTTGGATCTAAAGTTTAGGAAACTTCTATTCTATCCATTGAAC
>CAYXDM010000203.1:0-3666 GCA_964463595.1 uncultured Aequorivita sp.
ATCAGGCCTCTGAAACCATGAGTTCCCTGGGGAATTATATTGCCGAAAATAATTCCCAGAACAGCTATGTCGTTTTTCTTGGCAATAGTTTTCTCGACGGCACACATTCAAAGGATACAATCCTTAACCCTACAGCAGCCCAATCCATGCAGTTGCAACTTGACGCCCTCAATGATTACCAAGGCGAAATAGTGGTGGTGCCAGCCAATATGGAATGGCGGGGTGGAGTGGATGGCCTGGAACTGAAAGAGGATTTTCTCAAGGAAAAACTGGGTGACAAGGATATTCTGCAACCTCATAATGGATGCCCTCTGGAAGGAATAGACATAAGTGATGATATTTTCCTGCTGGTGGTCGATTCACAGTGGTATTTGCAAAACTGGGACCGCTATCCTGAGATGAACCGTAAGTGTGAAATAAACACAAGGGATTTATTTTTTACGGAAATTGAAAGTGAACTCAAGAAAAATGCGACCAAAACCATTGTGCTTGCCATGTACCATCCATTGATGACCTACGGCGAACGTGGTGGGAAATACCCATTGATCCATAAAGATGGACTGAGCACTCTTATTAAACCAATAATAACCCTGGGTGCCATTTCCAAGCAAGATAGATATAACGAGCGTTATAATGAACTGATGAACAGGATGAGGGTATTGACGAAAGATCTGGACCGATTGATCTTTGTTTCGGGTCTCGACAGATCCCTGCAATATATAGAGAATGGCAACGTAAAACAGATTGTTTCGGGTTCGGGCTCCGATGCCACAGCGGCGGCTTTGGGGCAATATGGAGAATTTTCCTACGGCGGCAACGGCTTTGCCAGATTGGACATTCGTAAAGATGCGGCTGCCGGGGTCCGTTTTTTTAAGGCCAATAGCGATGGATCTTCTGAATTGTTATTTGAAAAGGAGGTTTTTCCCGCAGTGAGGAAATTTGATTCCAGCACCCTTGATGATAACTTTCCCAAAACCGTAACGGCCCAGATATATGACGATAGTTTGGTCGAAAAAACCGGATTCTATAAAGCTCTCTGGGGAGAACATTATCGAAAGGTTTATGGAACTGCGGTAACGGCACCTACCGTTTTACTGGATACTTTATACGGAGGATTGCACGTGGTAAGGGCCGGTGGGGGCCATCAGACTCGGTCCCTCCGCTTGGAGGATAAGGAAGGAAGAACTTACAATATGCGGGGCATGAAGAAAAGCGCCGTCCAGTTTTTGCAGACTGTGATTATCAAGGATAAAATGGTGGAAGAGAAATTTGAAAATACCCTTCCCGAAGATCTTATCCTCGATTTTTATACTGCCGCCCACCCGTATGGTGCGTTTACAATACCTAAACTTGCGGATGCTGCAGATGTTATGCACACCAATCCCAAACTGTATTATGTCCCTAAGCAAAAAGCTCTTGGTCAGTTTAACGCAGATTATGGGGATGAACTTTATATGATAGTGGAACGCCCGGACAAAAATTTTGCCGGTCCCTTATTTGCTTATCCGGATAACGTGGAAAGTACCGATGACCTCTTTGAAAAGTTGAAACGCGATGAAAAATATTCCCTGGATGAAAAAGCATATATCCGCGCCCGCATTTTTGATATGCTAATTGGAGATTGGGACCGGCATGATGATCAGTGGCGATTCACCCAGCACGACCATGAGGATGGCACCGTTAGTTTCTTGCCCATTCCCCGCGATAGGGACCAGGTTTATTCAAATTTTGACGGCGCATTGTTGGATGTTGCCAGAACCCTTTTCAATACTTCCCGTCAATTTCAGGTGTATGGCGCGGAGCTGAAACACACCAAGTGGTTCAATGCGGCCGGTATAAAAATGGACCGTACCCTAATCCAGAATCACGGAAAGGAGGAATGGATAAACCAAGCGAAATTCTTAAAAAATAATATTACCGACCAGGTTATTGACGAAGCGTTCAAGGATCTTCCTACTGAAGTCCAAGATCAAAGTGCCGCTTCGATCAAAGAGAAATTGAAGGGAAGAAGGGACAATATCGTAAAAATAGCCGAGGAGTATTATAACTACTTTACAAAGCTACAGATCATAACCGGGACCAATAAGGACGATTATTTCCAGATTACCCGTCTGCCGAACGGCGAAACAAACATCAAATCCTACCGTATAAAGAAGGGGACTAAGGAAGATTTGATGGTTGATCGAACGTTTTATCCTGAGACTAAAGAGATATGGATTTACGGACTGGATGACGATGATGTTTTTGAAGTAAGGGGAAAGAGCAAAAATCCTATTTCAATTAAAATTATAGGTGGCCAGAATAACGATGTGTATAAAATCGAACATGGCAAAGGCGTAAAGGTTTATGACCACAAAAGCAAGAAGAACACCATAGAACAAAAAGGAGGCGCAGTTTTCAGATTGACAGATAACTATGATTTCAATACCTTCGACTATAAGAAACAAAAACAGACCATAAATTTGTTGCTTCCGGCCTTGGGTTATAATCCGGATGATGGTTTCAAGATAGGAATTTCGAATATTTTTACCCTTAATGGCTTTCAGCGAAATCCATTTTCACAACAGCACAGGCTGACTGCAGGATATTACTTCGCTACCCAAAGTTTCGGGATTGATTACGAAGGTGAATTTGCCAATATTTTCGGGGATTGGAATTTTTTGCTCGGCGGACATTTCAGAAACCCCAATTTTGCGCAAAACTTCTTTGGGTTCGGAAATGAGACCATCGACCCCGATTATGAACACGATTTTGGCAAAGACTACAATCGAATTAGAATAGGAGGTTACGGGGGGGTTATTGGAATAAAAAGGAATTCTCCTTACGGCAGTATCTTTGAATTTACCGCAGGGTTTGAAGGTGTAAAAGTGGAAGGAACTCCCGGTAGATATTTAACTGATTTCAATCCATCCGCCTTGGAACTGGACAAATCCCATTATTATGCATCCTTGGAAGGGACTTATCAATATGAGAGCTATGACAACAAGGTAAATCCCACCCGGGGAATGGATTTCAACCTAAAGGTGGGGGGATCCCAAAATGTCCAGGAAGGTGAGAAAGGTTATGGTTATGTAAAACCCCAACTGGTCTTTTATCAGGCACTGGTCCGCAATAGAAAACTTGTCCTAAAAACAGATATGCGCGCGCAGTTCAATATCGGCAATAATTTCGAATTTTTCCAGGCTGCTACCTTGGGTGGCGATTCTGGGCTACGGGCCTATAGAAAGCAGCGGTTTGCAGGAAGGACCGCCGCTTTGGGCGCGGCGGACCTACGCTATAGTTTTGACAGCTTCCATACAGCCCTGATACCCATCCAAATAGGTGTGTTTGGAGGATATGATGTGGGAAGGGTATGGATCCCAAATGATAATTCAGATATCTGGCACAGTTCCTATGGAGGCGGGATTTGGATAAATTCTGCCGATTTAATTAGTGCCAATTTCAATCTGTTCACAGGGGATGAAGGATTGCGTTTTTCCTTTGGAATGGGTTTTTCATTCTAATCGCCATTATGTGCACGGATGGGGGACTTTATTTTAATTTTTAATGGGAATGGTCCACAGGGAAAGGATTCTGGTTGCTGAAGAGATAACGATCCAGAAAGTTGTTTTGATTGAGACATTTAAATATGATTTTCAAAAGGTTAATTTTTATTTTTTTCATATA
>CAYXDM010000204.1:0-3650 GCA_964463595.1 uncultured Aequorivita sp.
CCGAACTGGTCAGCAGAGGCGGCAATAAAAACAGCACCAAATTGTGGTGGGATGCCAAACCTTAAATTGCGTCTTCCAATGAATAAAGAGTGCCGATCGATTGTCGGCACTCTTTTATGTAGTATAACCTTAACCCAAATTACCAGCAAGATTGAGATCTATTAATTTAAGCTACTTTGTTTGCCTAGTTCTTCTTTTTTCTTGCGGTCAACCTGCAGAGTATAGACTGTTCACCCCGCTTCCCTACTCTAACACGGGAGTAAAATTTAAAAATCTGGTCAAGGAGTCAGAGGAATTTAATGTATTGACCTATGGGCCATTTTATCACGGTGGAGGGGTAGCAGTGGGTGATATCAATAACGATGGGTTCCCGGATATCTATTTTACCGGTAACATGATGGCCAGCAAGCTTTACATCAATCAAGGTAACTTAAAGTTTGAAGACATCACCGATATGGCGGGGGTTGGTGCTGCCGGCTTGTGGAATACGGGCACATCAATGGTGGATGTGAACGGGGATGGCTTGCTTGATATCTACGTGTGCAGGTCGGCGGCCAACGATCCCGATAATCGGAGAAATTTGCTATTTATCAACAATGGAAACTTGACATTTACGGAATCTGCCAAAACGTACGGATTGGATGATCCCGGCTATTCCATTCAAGCTACTTTTTTTGATTTCGATCGGGATGGCGACTTGGACATGTTCTTAGTAAATCATTCCATCCAAGAATATGCGGGTTTTAGTCGGATCAATGGGAGTTTTAGAAACCGACGAAACAAGTATATCGGAAACAAGTTATTTCAAAACCGCGGGGACGAAGGTTTTATAGATATAACGGATGACGCTGGGATGATCAGTAATGTCTTAGGCTTTGGATTGGCGGCCACAATTTTGGATGCGGATAATGATGGCTGGCTGGATATCTATGTGAGTAATGACTATACGGAAGAGGATTATTTCTACCTCAACCAAAAAGATGGGACATTTAAAGAGGCATTGAAGGATCATTTTGGCCATGTATCCTTTTTCTCCATGGGAGCGGATGCAGGTGATCTCAACAATGACGGACTAACCGATATTATTACCTCTGACATGCTCCCCGTCACCAATTATGGGCAGAAAAAAATACTTGGGCCGGAGGGCTATGATAAATACGCAAATCTGCTGGATCAAGGATTTTTTCCTCAGGTCATGCGCAACATGCTTCAACTTAATCAAGGTAATGGCTATTTCAGTGAAATAGGACAGTTCGCCGGTATTTCCAATACAGATTGGAGCTGGTCGGTACTGGCAGCTGATTACGACAATGATGGTTGGAAAGACATCTTGATAACAAATGGGTACATGAAAAATTATCTGGACATGGATTTTCTTACCTATCTCGTCAACCAACAGATCAACCAACCAGGAAAAGGTAAAGAGGCGAATCTAATGGCCTTGATCGAAAAGATGCCTCCCATTAAAATACCCAACAGCCTATTTAAAAATAATGGGAACTTGACATTTGTCGACAAGGCCGAGGAATGGGGTTTGGATGCGGTGACCGTATCCAACGCTGCCGCTTACGCAGATTTAGATAATGATGGCGATTTGGATTTGATTATTTGCCATACCAACGAAGAAGCTGTCGTTTATAGGAATAATAGTGAATCCCTTACCGGAAACAACTATTTAAAGATCATGTTAAAAGGGGATGACAAAAACAGCTTTGGGATCGGGGCGAAAGTCTCGGTGTACGTCCAAGATAAACAGTTGCACCAAGAAATGATTTCCGTGCGTGGTTTCCAATCCTCAGTGAATCCTGAACTGGTGTTTGGCCTTGCAGCCCATACGCAGGTGGACAGTATCAGGGTAATATGGCCGGATGGCAGAGTGCAGTCCTTTCCCCAGTTGGCGACCAACCAGACCTTGATCTTTCGACAGAAAGACGCGCGTGCACCGAACTTTCAGCATGAAGCACCTCTTACTCATTTTACAGAAGTTCCTTCTAACCTAGGCCTGAACTATATGCCTTCGGGCACCGATGTCCTCGACTTTAAGCAAAACCGATTGATGCCGAATGCTATTTCTGACAAAGGACCAAAAATCGCTAAAGGAGATTACAACAATGACGGCTTGGAGGATATTTACATCACGGGTTCCGCAGGTCAAGCGGGGGTTCTGTACCAACAGTCGGGCGAGGGGACTTTTATTTCCGTGTCTCAAGCGCATTTTAAGGAGGACAGTGCCTATCATGATATGGACGCACTGTTTGTGGATGTGAATGGGGACAGGTATTTGGACTTATACGTAGTCAGTGGTGGCAGCAAATATCCATCAGGTTCAACTTGGTACCAGGACCGTCTCTACATCAATGACGGAAAGGGCGGTTTTAAACCGCAGCCGTCGGCTTTGCCTATGATCCCCGATAGTGGTGGGACGGTAGCGGCTGCTGATTTCGATCGGGATGGGAATATCGATTTATTTGTAGGAGGCCGCTTGATCCCCGGCCAATATCCGCTATCCCCTAGAAGTTACTTATTGAGAAATAATGGTAAGGGGGAGTTTGAAGATGTAACCAGTTCATGGAGCCAAGCACTTCTACATCCAGGTATGGTCACGGATGCTTACTTCAGTGATTTAAATAGAGATGGATGGGACGATTTGCTCATCGTAGGAGAGTGGATGGACATCAGTATTTACATTAATGGCGAAGGTAGGAGTTTTATTCGAAATGAAGATGCAATAGCACACGCTACAGCAGGGTGGTGGAAGACGATGCAAATGGCGGATATCGACAATGATGGGGATCTAGACATAGTTGCCGGAAATCAGGGCCTTAACCATCCTTATAGGATAGATGATCAAAGTGCGGCAATATTACTTTATAAGGATTTTGACGACAACGGTTCGGTAGACCCTATTATGATGTATAAGATTGCAGATACCTTATCGTTCGCCTATAGCCGGGATGAAATAATAGGGCAAATCCCGTCCATGAAGAAAAAATTCAGCGATTATGAGACTTTCGCCCGTGCTGCCCCTGCTGACTTTTTTGCTAAGGAACAAGTGGTCGATGCGGATACCTTATTTGCTGCCACGCTTGCTTCAGTCGTTTTGATCAATGATGGAAAAGGACATTTTACAGTTAAAGAGCTGCCCATAGAAGCTCAGTATGCACCAATACACGCTATGTTGATAAAGGACATCAATGGAGATGGAAACCCCGATTTATTGACAGGCGGCAACAGCTCGGTGGCAAGGGTAAGTGCCGGACCCTCTACTGCCAACTACGGAATGATTTTTCTAGGAGACGGTCATGGAGGCTTTTCTCTATTTGATCCCGTTAATGCTGGAATAAACCTGAAGGGAGACATCAGAAGTATTCATGAGATATCTGTAAAAAGTGGCAGTTTTTTATTTTACTCGGTGAGTAAAGAGGGCCTAAAAGTATTTAGGGTCCGAGACTGAATGGTCACCTATGCAACGTCATCCCCTGACTTGTTCTTTGGCAATGAAAAAAGGTGCTAAGAAAAACGCTTAGCACCTCTTTATTTAGCTGTTAATTAATATCCGGGGAATTGCGCCAACACCTTATTTCTGTCAATCTCGCTTTGTGGGACTGGGTAGAAATAATACTTGGTTTGCCATTGTGCTCTCGTAAAGG
>CAYXDM010000205.1:0-3647 GCA_964463595.1 uncultured Aequorivita sp.
CACAAAACTAATCATTATCTCCTTGCCCTTGGCAAAGTTCTGGTTGTTGTTATCACTTTTGGATATATTTTTTATAGATTGGCTCACAACCCGGAGCTGGATGTTCTTGGGTTTGTCGACATTTTTTTTTCCAAGGGAAGATCACATCCCTTTTTACCCTTTGTCTTTCTTTGTTTAGCTGTCCTCAACTGGTATTTTGAAATTCTTAAATGGCAAACCCTTGTTTCCGCCTTCAAGCATATTGATTTTAAGGTGGCCTTAAAACAGTGTCTGGCCGCCATGACCCTTTCTCTTGCCACTCCCAATCGGATTGGGGAATACGGTGCAAAGGCTCTTTTTTTTGAAAGGGAAAACAGGAAAAAAGTTTTGTTGCTTAATTTTTTTTCAACTCTCGCCCAATTGGCCGCAACCATTTTCTTTGGAATTATAGGCGTGATTTATTTCGCAATTAATTTTGAGGTTACTTATTCCTATGGTGCGTTGGTTCTTGCGGGAGTGGGATTATTGCTTATAGGAACCACCTTTTATCTTTTAAGGGGAAAGGATATATTCTTGAAAGGGTTTTCTATTGTCAATATTCTCCGATTTTTCGGGGCACTTCCCCTCCCCCTTAGGCTCAAAGTTTGTTTTTACTCCATTTTTCGATATGTCCTCTTTAGTACTATGTTTTATGGATTTCTTTTGTTTTTTGGCGCGGAATTATCTCCCCCCACCGCCATGGCCTTGATCTTTACTATGTATTTTTTTGCCTCCATAGTGCCAACCATTATTATTTTTGATATCGTGGTCCGTGGAGGAATAGCGTTGTGGTTGTTTTCCTATGTCGGGGTTTCGGAATTGGCCGTACTGTCTACCGTGCTGTCCATGTGGATCTTTAACTTTGTACTGCCGTCCATTTTTGGAAGTTTCTTCATTCTGACCTATCAACCGGCCACTCGATGATCATTTTCCTACTCTTTCTTTTCGGCCTTTATTTTTGTTGCATTTTGATCTTGAAGTTCGGTTTTAACCGGGTTCCAATATTTTCGTCCAAAAATGAAATGCCACAGATACGTTTCAGTCTCGTAATTCCCTTTCGCAACGAACAGGAAAATCTGCCTGCCCTGTTGGGAAGCCTTTCCAAATTGGATTATCCTCCAGATTTATATGAAGTTCTATTTATAAACGATGGTTCCAAGGATGCTTCGGAGGAAATAATCAAACGGGCCATGGGAAACATAGACATTTCGATCAAAATATTCCCGAACAAAAGACTTTCAGATTCGCCGAAGAAAGATGCCATTTCTGAAGGGATAAAACTTTCAACCTATAATTGGATTGTTACCACCGACGCAGATTGTGAATTTTCAAGAGATTGGTTGAAGGCCCTAGATGGCTTTATACAGAGCGGATCAAAAAAGGGAAATACCGAAGAACCCAAAATGATCTGTGGGCCCGTGCTATATAAATCCGACAACCGTTTTGTACATGATTTTCAGAATATGGACGGATTGAGCCTGCAAGCAGTAACCGTGGGGAGTTTTGGTCTGGAACGCCCCATCCTCTGTAACGGGGCAAATTTGGCCTATCGGAAGGATGCCTTTTATGCCGTAAATGGGTTTATCGGAAATGACCATATTGCTAGTGGGGACGATATATTTCTGTTGGAAAAAATGACGAAAGCCTTTCCGGGAGGCGTCCGTTTTTTGAAATCCAAAGAGGCGATAGTTTTAACAAAACCGCAACCTACGTGGCGAGATGTGATAGCCCAGCGCATACGATGGGCTTCCAAAATTGACCAACAAAAAAATCCGTATTCTTTGTTTCTCGGAATTTTGGTAGCAGCGGTTAACCTAGCTTTTTTACTGATCCCTTTTGCGATGCTTTTCGATTTTCCGAATTCTCCATTCTATTTATTCCTGTTTTTATTAAAAATATTTTCCGATTATCTTTTGATCCTCAAATCGGCGAAATTTTATGGAAAACCTATTCCATTTTTGGAATTCCCGCCCTTCCCCATAGCTTATTCCATAGTGGTTATCCTGGTCTTTTTTAAAGGATTGGGCGGAAAATATACGTGGAAGGATCGGAACTTTTCCAAATCAAAACTAACTTGATTTTTTTATTTACCTTAGACATCCCAATCCTAAAACATGAAACCGTTTTTTCTTACTCTGGTCTTCCTTCTCCTACTCTTTTCGGTCCAGGCCCAGGAGAAATATTTGGTCGATGGGCAGACCCAAATTTTGAAAACCGAAGTCCAGGGCGCATTAACATTGTTGTGGAACACCCTTGATGGGGAATACCGATATTTTTTGGAAAGGGGAAATACCCTGATAGAGCTGAAAAATACCAAGGAGGACGGGAAATACCTGGAGGAATACAAGGATGTTTTGAAGGAAACAACCGCCGATGCCGATATGTCCACCCACAATGTGGATCTGACACTTCCCAGCCTACGCGATTTCATTGTAGCCTATAACAAATGGAAAGATCCCAATTATGTAGACCCCCAGAAAAATATTGATCTACACTTTCGGTTGGGCGGGTTTATGGGCATAACCAATAGTATTTATACCTCAAACCCTGAGAATTCCTCCCAACTTCTTGCCGGTTTGGAATTGGAAATGCTCGATGAGGTAAAATTAAGACGGCACGGCTTGGTGCTGGCCTTTAGTTATACTTTTGAACAAAAAGAGCATAAATATTCCGCCTCACAATTTTCATTAAACTACCGTTTTAAATTTATAAAAACCCCGAGATTGGATGTGTTTTTAAACGCGAAATTTGCCGCACTCACTTTTTACCAAAAGGAAATTTCCTTTTTGGACGAAAATGATACGGTTGCCAAAAACGAATCCGGTAGTGATTTCAATGCACCGCTCACCTTTGGGATAGGGGCCGATTATAGGTTGGGCAATGGCTATATCACTATTGGGTATAACGATATCGCAGGCCTAAATGTGGATAGCAAAAATGTTTTTCCAGTGGATTTTTCCCTGGGGTACAAATTTAATCTCTGATCAGTTAGTTTGGACAATTACCGGCAGGATGAACTGTGTTTTCACCGGGATGCCACGTTTATAGGCGGGCGCAATGGGCTGTAATGAATCTACACTATGGAGGATAAGGCTTTCCAGACCCGGAAATTCCATTTGAAGTATTGTATCCATCCGTATTTCCAAAATTGAGAGTCGGCCGGAACTGGCTACTTCAAATTTCACCTTTACCGTATCGTAAACCTCTCGCACGGCAACAATATTTTTGTCGCTGATATTTTGATAAAGCCGAGAGCTGATGGTATTGATAAAGCAATCCTTTTGGCGCGGTTTTTCAATTTCGTTTTCACAGCGGGGAAAGGACGGATATCTGTCCACATCCTTCCAATTTATCATTTCCATTTCGTCCTCAAAAATTGTGTCCGAAGAAACCTTTTCAGTATCGAAAAACTGGCATGAGGTGACCAGAAAGTATAGGGAAACCAAAAAGATACGGTACACCATTGCAGGATAAATTCAATTGGAAATGTACAAATTTATGGAAACATTCACGATTATGTTCAGAACATGGGCCCTGGAATAATAATAGTTGCGAATAAGAGGAGCATAACAAGGTCTGCGATTCAAACCTCCTTTATCAATTCCCGGAACAGCGTTATCATATTGGGC
>CAYXDM010000206.1:0-3600 GCA_964463595.1 uncultured Aequorivita sp.
CCGTATAAAAAAGAAGAGGGAGAATCTTGATGATGTCATTAAGTATGAGGATATAGCAGCCTCACACGACAGCATCCTGAAATTGACCAAGATGAGCGAAGCGGAACAGCTTGCGTTTTTTACGGACTATACCTCAAAATTAAAGGAAAGAGCGGTAAGGGATTCTCTGGAAATGGCCAAAACCCAACAAAAAATTGCCAACAATGAGTTCTTTAAAAAGAATGGCAGCAATTCGGGACCTGGAACTGGTAGTACTTTCTATTTCTATAACCCCACAACCGTGGCCTATGGAAAAGGTGAATTCCGTAGAATATGGGGAGATCGAAGGCTGGAGGATAACTGGCGCCTTTCAAGCAAACAATCTTCTTTGGAATCCATAGAGGAAGAGATAATGGAACAGACTCCCATTGCCGAAAATGAACGTTTTAATCCGCAAACCTATATGGCTAATATTCCTACTGATGAAAATGTTATCGATAGCATTACCAAGGACCGGGATTTGGCTTATTATCATTTGGGATTGATCTACATGGAAAAATTCAAGGAATATGAGCTTGCGGCAGACCGTCTGGAAACATTGCTCACCTATCATCCTGAAGATCGATTGGTTGTTCCAACGGAGTATAACCTGTACAAAATCTATGGGGTTTTAGGACGGTCTGCCGAGGCCGAAAAATATAAGAACAGCATTCTAAACAATCATGCCGATACCCGCTATGCCGAGATTCTCAGAAATCCAAATTCCCAGTTGCCTACCGATGAATCGAGTCCGGAATTCAAATACAAGCAACTTTACGCTGAATTTGAGAACTCCCAATATGCCGACGTTATTGAAAAAGCCGATGAATATATCACCGTTTACAACGGGGATCCCATCGTTCCGAAATTTGAACTCTTAAAAGCTACCGCCCTTGCTAGGGAAAAAGGCTTTGTAGCCTATAAAAAAGCCCTTAACTTTGTTGCCCTCAATTACCCAAACAGTGAAGAAGGCAAGGAGGCGCAGGACATTTACACCAATGTATTGCCCACACTGGCCTTTACCGAATTTAATGCGGATGAGGATAGCGACAAATGGAAACTCATATATAGCTTTAACAGCGATGAAACGGAAGAGATCCAAAAACTGGAGGATCTTTTGACAAAAGCGTTCAAGGAGCTGAATTATAGCAATATGAGCACCTCTGTGGATTATTACACTCCCGAGACCCGTTTTCTTATCGTACACGGATTGAGTTCAAAATTAGGGGCAGAAGGCCTAGGGGAAATTCTTAAGGAACGAAAAGGCTTTAAAGTCAAGAGATCGTTTTTTGCGATCTCGACCCCAAATTATACTATCGTCCAAATCCACAAGAATCTGGATAATTATTTGAGTACGGGACAAACCCCGTAGCTTCTTCCCCATCAAGTGTGTGGAAGTAATCAGTAAATAAAGAAATTATGTTTTCGGATAAAAAGGAAAAGAAAAAAAACCTCGAACCCAGTGTCGCACAAAATCGTATCAATGAGGGCACTAAGTTAAAAGGAGATATTTCTTCCACCGGATTTTTTAGGATAGATGGCACGGTGGAAGGCAACGTTAAAACCCCTTCAAAAGTGGTTCTGGGAAAACTGGGGATTATAGTGGGGACCTTAATCTGTGACAGTGCGGACATTGAGGGAAGGTTTGAAGGCAATCTTCAAGTATCGGGTATACTAACCCTTCGTTCCACGGCCGTTGTTGATGGAGAAGTGGTTGTAGGGAAGTTGGCGATAGAGCCTGGTGCTATCCTAAATGCCTCGTGCGTAATGCAGGATGGAACTGCAAAAACCAATGACCCATCTTCGATAAAAGAGGGTGGTTCCTCAAAAAATCGTTCTTCCGGTAGACCCGAGAGCAAAAAAGCAATGGCCGAGACAGGGGAGTTAATCCGCTAGAGGTTCCACAAAATGTCTGATGAAGGAAAAAAAGGTCTAAAAAACTGGGCCATATTTTCAGGAATAGCAGTTCAAATGGGGGTTACTATTGGACTTGGGACTTTTGTGGGCATCAAATTGGATGGGAGATATCCCAATCAATACTCCACCTTCACCATAATTTTTTCCCTTTTGGGGGTTTTTATATCTCTTTACGCCCTGATCAAACAGCTTCAAAATTTAAATAAGAAAGACTGACCGTATGAAGTTGGACAAGTGGCATATTATTTTTTACCTCGCAGTATCGGCGATTTTTTATTTTATTCAAGACCTGATCGTCGGAAGCCTGGAAGACACATACACTTTTTTCTATTCTGTCCTGAATATCTACATCTTTCATTTTCTGGTTACCCTCATAATTTTATCGGCCATTTATCTGGTAAGCAAAAAGGCCCCAAATTTTGTGGGGTACACCTTTATGGCCCTTATTGTTTTTAAGATGGCCGCCGCGGTTATATTTTTGATTCCGCTCATTAAAATGGAGGGGGGGTCAAAGATTCCGGATTTCATTTCCTTCTTCGCTCCCTATTTTCTGTATCTGTTCCTTGAAGTAATGGTTACGGTTCGACTTTTGAAACCTTCCGAAGGTTAAGCGATTAGCCTGTTTTTCCGCTAAAATAACAAATATCAAAAACTGCTTTTTAATTTGGGTAAAAGTTGTACTTTTGCACCACTTTTTAAGACCATAATATTTTATAGTATTTAGCATTATGAGGTTTACCCAAACATTAATCGGTACTTTGGCAGTGGCAACTGTTTTTCTCATGCCTTTTTTGGGTATGGCATCTACTACACAGGAAGAGGCTGGCGAAGATAAATTTGATCCAAAGAAGCTGATTAATTCCCACGTTTGGGATTCCCACGAATTTCATGTTGCAGACTGGGACGGTCACCCCATAACTTTGGCATTGCCGGTAATTCTCTGGACCGATAAGGGTCTAACCGTTTTCTCCTCAGCCGAATTTCACCACGATAACAGTGGAACCGAAGTGGTAGAAAAAAATGGGGAACAATTTGTGAGATACAATGAGCATATTTTCTACGCCGACCGTTTCGACAAACAAAAATTTGAGGAAACCAGTACCATGGGCCGTCCCTTCCTATACGAGGACAGACCGTTGGATTTTTCTATTACGAAAACGGTTTTCTCCATGTTTTTGGTCGCATTGCTGCTCCTTCTAATTTTTTCAATCTCTGCACGCCATTATAAAAAGAACACGAAAGCCCCAAGGGGCATTTCCGGCTGGTTGGAACCTATTATTTTGTTTATACGGGACGAAATTGCGATCCCGAATATTGGCAGTAAATATCAAAAATACATGCCCTTGTTGCTTACGACCTTTTTCTTTATTTGGCTGAACAACCTTATCGGGCTTATTCCCTTTTTCCCATTTAGTGGAAACGTGACCGGAAACATTGTCTTTACAATGGTGATGGCCCTCATCGTTTTTGTGGTGACCATTTTTAGCGGAAACCGATATTATTGGAAGCACATTCTGGCGCCCGATGTACCTAAAGTATTATATCCCATTATGATCCCAATTGAGTTCATTGGGATGCTGACAAAACCCTTTGCGCTAATGGTTCGTCTATTTGCGAACATTACTGCGGGGCATATTATAATTTTGAGCCTTGTTGGTTTGATTT
>CAYXDM010000207.1:0-3587 GCA_964463595.1 uncultured Aequorivita sp.
TACCCATACAAGAATTGCCCATATCTATGCCTCAAAGGATGCCTTTGATATTTCCCTGGAACACTATCTTAAGTCATATCATTATTATGAAGGAAAGATACATTCAAAACGGTATAGACTGGAAAATGATTTGGCTGTCACATATTTCCAGACACAAAATCCTGACAAGGCATTGGAGTTTTTCCAAAAAGTGCTAAACTCTGAACATGCGAATTTAAGCACCGTCGAATCGGCTGCTGTAGCGAACAACATCGGTTTGGTCTGGATGGAAAAGGATTTGGACTCAGCCACATTCTATTTTAACAAGTCCTTGGAATTAATCCGGGAAGTTGAGAAACCGACCTTAAAGGTGATGCTATACACCAACTTGGCGAGAACCGCGGCCTCAAAGGAA
This sequence comes from uncultured Aequorivita sp., assembly GCA_964463595.1. Classification (GTDB taxonomy): domain Bacteria; phylum Bacteroidota; class Bacteroidia; order Flavobacteriales; family Flavobacteriaceae; genus Aequorivita. Next base: position 395 of record CAYXDM010000207.1, read on the forward strand.
GACGATCCACAGGCAAAGCGTCTGTTTAAGCTTGCTATCAATGAGAGCAACAATTCCGGAAACTGGAACCTGCCTTGGATATATATAAAGTTTTCAGAGCTATACCTAAAAAATAGGGAATTGGATTCTGCCATATTCTATTCCGAAAAGGCAGTGCAAATATTGGATACTTTGGCGCCCTTCAGTTTGCTTCAACTCCAGTCCACAAAACTGCTCTACACAGCCTACAGGGACAAGAATGAGTTTGAAATGGCCTCCGAATATTTTGAAAGATTTATCGCGATCAGCGACAGTTTGGACATTGAGGACAGGAGGGTCAATTCTCAGAAAATTGTCATGGAGGAAGAATACCGAAATAGGATGAAAATGCAGGAACTGGAAGAAGGTAATAGCGAATCCCAGATGTATAGTATTATAATGGGGCTTTTTGCGTTGTTATTGGTTTTCGGGGCTGTTCTTTATCGTTATCGAAATAAACTTAAACGTACGGAACTCGAAAACCAACTGGCTTTTTCCGCCCAAAAGGAAATGGGCATCCGCCTGGAGTTAAAAAGTAAGGAATTGATCGAAAAGGCCAGGGCAGAAATGCAGCGAGCCGAGATTACGGAAAATATTTTAAATGATCTGAAAGCAGTAAAATTAAAAGCTTCGACAAAGGAAACCCAGCATGCCATAGACTATATAGCCAAACGCTTGACAAGGGATACGTCCTCCCATTTCTGGAACGAGTTTGAGCTGCAATTCAAGGAAATCCAGGAATCTTTCTATAAAAACCTTCTGGAGGCCCATCCCGATCTAACTTCAAAGGATATACGACTTTGCTCACTTTTAAAACTTGACCTCACCTCCAAGGAGATTGCCCAAATAACCGGTCAGCCTGAAAAATCCGTTGAAAACGCCCGGACCAGACTGAGGAAGAAATTGAATATCACCAATTCCCATACAGATATATCTGTTTATTTATCTCAATTTGGGTGATGTGCTCTCCGGTTTTTATTTTTGATAATTCTGGGTCTCTATCCAAAATTTGTTTATGTTTTGCGAACTTTTTGAATTCTATTAATTATAGTTAATGCTTGTACGTGTTCTTCTGCTCCTTCTTTTATTTTTCGCTCCCTTATTAAATGCCCAAGAACGGCTGCCAAATCTATTGGATAGTCTCACGCAGGCAACCTCGCCCGAGGAGAAGGTCCGCCTTGGCATGGCCATCGCTTCCCACTTGGCACAGGAAGACTGGAAACGCGCACTCCAATTCATTGATCTCGCAGAAACGGATGCAGAAGATTCGGATTCGGAAAAGACCATGGCAGATTACCACATTGCAGTAGCCGAGATCTATTCAAAAAAGGACGCCTGGGATATCTCCCTCAATAATCTGGTAAAGGCCTACGCATTCTACAAAGACAAGCCGTTAGAGGATCGATATAGGTTGGAGAATGATTTGGCAATTGCCTATTCCGAAACCAAAAACCCTAAAAGGGCGTTGGAGCTGTATCACAAGATCTACAAATATGAACAAACCCAGGAAAATCCGATAAACCTTGCTTCCATTGCCAATAACATCGGTTTGGTTTGGCTGGACAAGGATAGGGATTCCTCCAGACATTATTTTAATCAATCCTTGGAATTGATAAAGGATATTGAATATCCCTATTTAAAAATCCTCGTTTATACAAATTTGGGAATAAGTTCCGTTTTAGAAGATGATCCCGAGGAGGCAAAGCGTTATTTTCGTCGGGCTCTCGATGAAATTGGCCCCAACACTATAAACGAGGATTTGGGATGGGTCTATGGAGAGTTTTCCGAGCTCTATTTAAAAAACCATCAAGTGGATTCCGCGATATATTATTCTGAAAAGGCGGTGAAAATATTGGACAGCTTTGCGCCATATTCGAAAATGCAGTTGCAATCGATGGAGGTTCTGTACAAATCGTATCTCGAGATGAAGGATTTCGAAAAAGCGACAAAAACCTTTGAGAAATTTATGGACATTTCAGATAGCCTCAACCTTCAGGAAAGAAGGATCAATGCCCAAAAGATAATTTTGGAAGAGGAATACCGAACCAAGGAGAAGATGCGGGAGTTGAGAGACAGCAGGATCCGCGCAAATATCTACACCTTGATCTTCGGGCTTTTGGCGTTGTTATTGGTTCTGGGGATACTGATGTACCGGTATCGCAATCGGTTTAAACGTGCCGAACTGCAAAGGCAATTGGCAACAATCGAACAAAAGGAACAGAGCATGAACCTCGAATTAAAAAATAAGGAGCTGATCGGAAAGGCGATGGTTGAAATGCACAGGGCCGAAATGATTGATGATATTTTAAAAGATTTGAAAGCGATAAAATTAAAGGCCAATACCAAGGAAACCCAAAATGCAATCGACTACATAGTAAAACGGCTAAAAAAAGATACTTCCAAAAATAGTTGGGATGAATTTGAACTCCGGTTCAAGGAAGTCCACGAATCCTTTTATGGGAATCTTCTCCTGCACCATCCGGATCTCACCCCCAGGGATCAACGATTATGCGCACTTTTAAAATTGAACCTCACCACCAAGGAGATCTCCCAGATCACGGGACAGTCCTTAAAATCCGTTGAAAATGCCCGGACCAGACTTCGAAGGAAATTGAATATCACCAATTCCCAAACGAACCTGCCTTCCTACCTATCCAATTTCGGTTAATCCGTTTTCTCTTCCCTAAAACAGTAACACTCTAATTGTGAACCAAATATTCGCAAATGAGTGTTACTGCTATGCCATTTCTTTTGGTCATGAGTGTTTTAACAGGGGCTAAATTTTATGTGTTCGCAAATGAGCACGTTACTTTCGCCGCGTATTTAAAGGGACGGTATTTCTATGAAAAAAAAATCAGATCCAAAAGGAATATCGTTTTTGGATAAATTAATGGAAGCCAATACCGATGTTAAAAACGCTTGGAAAAAAATTATCCTCGAATTGGAGGAACAGAAGAAAAGAGCCGAAGATGATAACGATTGAAGTTGTTTTCGGAAAGGCAGCTTCTTTCCAATTATGGGATAATTCAGCGTTCGCACCCACCGACTTGAATCAATGAACTTTAAAACTAACCATTTTACTTAAATTTTTAATTATGAAAAACAGATTAATCTATTTTATTTTATTTTTTGTGTGCATACAGACCTATGCGCAACAACCGGAGGATTATTTTAT
>CAYXDM010000208.1:0-3581 GCA_964463595.1 uncultured Aequorivita sp.
CCTAAGATACCCATCAGCACCGACTTAACCAATCCCCCAATTAACCAAATTAACGAATTAACGAATTAACGAATTAACGAATTAACGAATTAACCAATCCCCATTCCCTATAATCATTTTTAGACACTTCCTCTTTTCCATTGTTATAGAGATATAAAAGAACCTCAATGACAATGTATGACCGCATTTTTGCCCTGGCAAACAAATTGGCCAGAGCCCTTTCCAATAGTGAAGAAACTTCCGCCCTTAAGGAAGCAGATTATTTAAGTAAGGAAACTAAAAACCGTATTCAAGAAAATCTCTCCGAGCCAGCCGTAGAAGAACAACTCAGCAAGCTGAAAGATATTGATGTTAACAATGACTGGGCAAAAGTGGTCACGCGCTTACAGCCTCAAAAGAAAAACAAACTCCCCAATTTATATAAGGTAGCGGCCATAGCTCTGCTCTTGCTCTCCACTTCCTACCTAACCTATAACTACATTCATCAAATCCCAAATCAGGGGGCCCAAGTGCAGATAGCCATTGAACCAGGAACAGATAAGGCTCTCTTAACTTTAGAAGATGGTACACAAGTAGCATTAAGCCCTGAGACTCCTTTCAAAAATAAAGTCGCCCAAAACAAAGGAAATAGTTTAGAGTACAACCCTGTCAATGCTCAGTCTAATACTGTCTATAATTATTTGTCAGTGCCAAGAGGAGGCCAATACCAATTAACCCTTTCCGATGGCACCAAAATATGGTTGAATGCCGATACAAAGATAAAATATCCCATCGCCTTCCAATCAGGAGAAACCCGAACGGTGGAACTGCTATATGGCGAGGCTTATCTAATTGTTTCCTCCAGTTCCAAACACCAAGGAGATGCCTTTACGATTATCGCGAAAGGACAAGAGGTAACAGTGATCGGCACCGCCTTCAATCTCAAAGCCTATAACGATGAGGAAAAAATATACACCACCTTGGTCGAAGGCAAGGTGCATATTGCAGCCAAGAGTAAACAGACCCAACTACACCCAGGAGAGCAATCTGTTTGGGATCCTAGTACAGATCAATTGTCAAAATCTTCGGTGGATGTAAATCACCATACCGCATGGATTAGGGGATATTTCTATTTTAAGGACAAACCACTTAATGAGATTATGCAGGTCCTTTCCAGATGGTACGATGTACAGATTTCCTTCGGATCTCCCGAACTTCAGCATGTAAAATTCAGCGGACTTCTAAGTAAAAAGCAAACAATTGAAGAAATATTGAACGGAATACAAAACATTAACAGTATAAGCGCCTATGGGATAAAAAATAAATCCATTACCATCAAATAAAAAAGAAGGGAGAAAAGTGACTACCTGGAAAGTATAAAACTCAACTCCCTTTATAATTGGAATACTAACCAATCAATTCACAAATTTATGAAAATTAAATTAATAAAGGTGCTCGCAATTAAAGCAAGCCACCATTCGAGAGTTATCTTGGGAACAGCACTATTTTTTAGTGGTTCAGCCATTTTTGCCTTCTCATCAAACCCTCTGATTTTTCAAAACCCCGAAATTACGATTGATCAAGATAGAAAAGTCACCATTTATGACGTCTTTGAGATAATTGGAAACCAGACGGAGTGTAAGTTCATATACCAGTCGGATATTTTTAAAGACTTGCCCAAGATAGAGCTAAAGAAAGGCACCATAAAGGTGAGTGATTTATTAAAAAAATGCCTCCCTTCAGAAGATTTTATTATCAACGTAACAAAAGACAATTACATTACCATTACTCTCCGAATTAGCAAAGCCTATCCACAGGGCAACATCAAGGGAGTTGTAACAGACTCCCTGGGTATTGGTCTTGCCGGCGTGAACATCATCATAAAAAACACCACCCAGGGTACACAAAGCGATTTGGATGGGCAGTACACTATAATTGCACATCCTTCCGATACATTAGTGTTTACTTATATGGGCTTCACACCCCAAGAAATAATTGTAGGAAATCGTACCGAAATAAATGTAGTGATGATGACTGACGCCACTGCTCTAGACCAAGTTATCATCAATGCAGGCTACTACAAAGTTTCCGATAGGGAAAAGACTGGCAGTATCTCCCAAATAACAGCAATTGAGATCGACAACGCAGTAATAATGAATCCCATCGCCGCACTGCAAGGACGAATGACCGGGGTTCATGTTATAGAGGGCTCGGGAGTTCCCGGCAGTGGATTTAATTTACTCATCCGCGGAAAGAGCAGTATTGCCGCTGGAACAGCACCTCTGTATGTTATTGACGGTGTCCCTTTTAATTCACAAAGTCTTAGCTCCCCCAATGTATCAGGCCGCGTCTTGCCCGGCGCTCAATTCAGTCCTTTCAGTTTCCTGAATCCTTCCGACATTGAGAGTATCGAGGTCTTAAAGGATGCCGATGCTACCGCCATATATGGTTCCAGGGGTGCTAATGGGGTGGTCCTTATTACTACCAAAAAACAACGTACCGGTACTACCAAATATAGTTTTACAGTTCAAAGCGGCATTGGGCATGTGGCAAACAAACATAAGCTGCTGAATACCCAACAATATATAAGGATGCGAGAACTTGCTTTTGCCAATGATGGCATTACCGAAATCCCTACTTATGCCTATGATATAAACGGTACTTGGGACCGCAATCGAAATACAGATTGGCAGGAGGAACTACAAGGAGGAACAGCGTATTTTCAGGAATACCAAATGACCGTTTCAGGAGGGAAAGGGTTAACCTCTTTTTTCCTCAGCAGCTCCTTTAGAAATGAATCCCCAATTTCCCTTGAAGAGGATAGGCACAAAAGAGCGAATGGCCTCGCCAAAATATACCATAGCTCCAGTGATGGCAAGTTTAATATTTCCCTCTCAACTGCCTATACACACGAGGATAATGACCTTCCCGATGTCGATCTGAGCTACCAAGCCCTCATATTGCCTCCCAATGCCCCAAATCTATATAATATGGATGGGTCACTAAATTGGGAGGACGGCACCTTCAACAACCCATTGGCCGATCTGGAAGGTGATCTAAGATCAAAGAGAAACAGCCTGCTGGTAAATGGGCTTATAGAACTGGAATTGCTCAATAATCTGACCTTTAGGACAAACTTGGGATATCAGGATACCAAATTAAACGAATTCCGTACCTACCCCCATACGCGGTTTCCCCCCCAATATGGATTCACCAGCAATGCTTCCGCCATCTATACCAATGATGGGAACAGAAATTCTTGGATTGTTGAGCCGCAGCTAAACTATAGTTACCAATGGGCCAAGAACGAATTAAAATTGTTGGTAGGATATTCAGCCCAAAATGAGCGGAGCAGGATTTTTTCGCAATATGCGGAAGGTTTTGCAAATAACGCACAAATAATGAACCTCGCTGCTGCCAACCATATTAGCGTGGTGACCGATACAGAACATATCTATAAATACCGCGCACTCTTCGGCAGGGTGAACTTCTCACATCAAGACAAATATATTGTGAACATAACCGGAAGAAGGGATGGCTCCAGTCGGTTTGGTCCCGATAATCGCTTTGCCAATTTTGGAGCCGTAGGTGCCGCATGGATC
>CAYXDM010000209.1:0-3562 GCA_964463595.1 uncultured Aequorivita sp.
AATTCACTTGAAACTGAAGAAGGCATTTATGTCTCCGATTTACTAAGGGCAGATTTTACTAACTGCATTATTTATGGAAACGATAGGATAGAATTTACATTGTCAAAAAGTCCGGAGGCCGCGTTTAACTTTAACTTTAAAAACAGTTTATTGCGCTTTGAGGATCCACGTGGGGAAGCGGGCAATAATCCGTTGTACGATTTCTCCGATCCATCAATATATACAGATGTGGTTTTCAATATTGATCCCGCTTTCCAGAATACCTCAAAAAACAACCTAAACATCGAAAGCGGAAACTCCGGTGCCGATGGCATTGGGCTTGGGGGCGTAGGACCCTCAGAAGATCTAAATGGTACACAGCGAGATATGACTGCTCCCGATGCTGGGGCCTATGAAAGCACGGTTTATCCCGAGGATTAACCTTTCACACACAATTGCCCAGATTTAGGCTTCAAATAACATCTTCGTTTTTCTAAAAGAAAAGAAGTATTGGGACGGCTGAGTTTATGGGAATACGCAGCTGACTTGATTGTCAATTGGTCTTTCTTATTGATCCGGTCCAGTTCAATTCCCGAACTATATTATTTAGGTCCCAAAGTAATTTGGGTCTTGGGCTGCTCCAAAAATCAACTTTTACAAGCACCTTTTTTAAGCTAAGATTGTTACGTCATTTTTTATTTTTGATCCCCGAGATAATTAGTCCCTGCCATCACTCGACCTTCCCAACAAGTTAAAATATAGTAAACCTCCTCCCAATTGTTTGTTATAACCCATACTCCATATTCCTCCTGAGCGTAAATTTATAGCTCAAAAATAATTTAGAAATCGACCAGAAGCCCGGACACAATCAATAAGATGTCGATCAAATAAACAACCCACAAAACCAAAAATTAGGAAAAGAGAGACTTGATAGGTCTCTTTTTTCTGGGAAATAGGACTGCGAAAAATCTGATCATTATAAAATACTCAATAAATAACGCCAACATTATGATGGAAATCTCCGATCTCAAAGAAAAATTTACACAGGAACTTAAAGAAACTTATACCCCTGCCGAAATCGATTCGGCATTTCTGGTCTTGGACAAACATTTTAGGAAAGAGGTTTGCGCGAACACTTCCTTGCGCAAGACGTATAGGGAAGAATTGGAAAACGCATGGATGAGGTTGAAAAAAAATGAACCTCTGGAATATATTATCGGGGAAGCCATTTTCTTCGGAAGGTCTTTTAAAGTGAATTCCCACGTACATGTGCCACGACCCGAAAGCGAAACTATGGTACAATGGGTGTTGGAAGATTTCCGCACAATTATGGGTCCCCTGGACTTGCTGGATATTGGAACAGGTTCGGGTGTTTTGCCCATAACCCTTAAAATGGAACTGCCTGAAGTTATGGTAACGGCCATGGATATTTCCGAAGATGCCTTGCAAGTTGCAGGTGAAAATGCCAAACGGCATAATGCAAAAATTGAATTATTAAACGCAGACTTGTTTCAATTGGACAAATTGCCCCGCCAATTTGATATCATAGTATCCAATCCTCCCTACATCTTGAAACATGCCCAAAAAGATGTGCAGCGTAAATTTTTGGCGCATGAACCTCCAGTTGCCCTATATATTGAAGACAGCGACCCAATGGTCTTCAATCGCAAAATAGCGCAACTCGCAAACAATGGCCTGAAAGAAAAAGGTGCTGTATATGTGGAGATAAATCAGTTTTTGGAATCGGAGACCTCCGAAGTTTTTCAAGAACTCGGTTTTAAAACGGCCTGTAGGAAGGATGTTTTTGGAAATCCTCGAACCTTAAAGGCATATAAAGAGTAAGGAATTCGGGATTTTCTCAAATACTTAAATTAATTTCTACTTTTAAAGGAAACGAAAAGCCAAATCAACACCATAATTTGAATTGTGGCATCACAAAGGTAAATGGGGGAAATAACGTTCTTGAATACATAAATGCAGTCAATGACCAAATAACTTAGGGCGGCAAGAACCCCCAGAGTATAAGGATGATCTTTGGTTTGAAGAAAGAGTGTGATACCAATGGAAGCACTTAACAACCCCACCATTTCCACAAGCCAAAGATCCGTTTTTGGACCAGTAAGAGCCAAAAAAGACGGCATATGCAATACAGGCCAGAGTCCCGTGATAAAATAGTAGCCGCCCTGTAGTTTAAAGATCATACTTTTCATCTCCAACCAAATTATAAAAAAAATTCGGAATATTTTGGATAAATTACGGGATGCTCCATAAAACAAAAATCTCCAGACAAAACAAAATGATTTAATGTAGTTACCCATCCGCCATATTCACAAGAGAATTAAGGATCAATGGCAATTCTGGTTTTACTACAATCTTCAAAGTAGTGGTTTACGATATGTTGGGCAGGATATTGAATCCCGAGCTTGTCTATGGACAAGGAAGACATTCCGCCGTTTTGAATCTAGGCTCCGTAAACACAGGGGTATATTTTGTGGAGATATCCACCGTGGGTCACGAACAAACTTTTAGAATAGTTAAAGAGTAACGGATGATGATGGATGACTTTTAATGGTAGGATATATGACTAAGAAGATGTCCATTAAAACAATCTTTAACGAACAGCTGAATGTTAAATATTTATATTAACAAAGTCCTGCGTCTTATGTCTTTTCGTCTTATGTCAAGTTCCAAAAGAATTCACTAGTTGAAAGAAATTTGCTGATAATAACATTTAAATTCTCCGACGATTAAGTAGTAAGGATAGGATTCTGAACATGGAAAAGCACTATAGAGGGGGGGCGTTCGGCAAGGGTCTAAACCATCCCTTTCCGAATCTTCCCAAAATCCAACGTTTTTGCCAGATGTACCAACACCACGGCCGTTTTTAAAAGCGTGGTTCCGGCCCATTTCAGTTGTTCTTTTGGGTGGGCTTCTATCTCTTCCAAGAATTTAACGAGAAATTGGGCGGCACCGGTCCCTGAATCCAAAAATTTCTCTGGGTTTTGAAAACTCATTTGTAAGGATTTAGAGACCTCCACCCCACCCTGTTTTAGGGATTTTAGAATAAAGGGAACCGTAAGGGCTTTATAAGAAGGATAGGTGCCTTCAAAAATTCCTGCAATCACATCGGCATATTCCTTGTCTTCCTTGGCGCGGGCTATGAGCATAGTGAGAATCTGCATCCACACTTTTGTCAAGCTTTTGTTCCTTGGAAACTGCACCAATAAATTGGACAGCGCAAAGTCATAGCCCACTTCTTTATGTACTTTGGCTGAATAGGAATGTAGGGCTTTTTCCGAAAAATCGTCCGTGGCAACAGAATTATTTATTGTTTCCACGGCCCAGTGGGAACTAAGAAGCGCATATTGGATGCCGTCCCCGCTCAAGGGATTGATGAGGCCCGCCGCCTCCCCTACCAAAAGGACCCGTTCGGCACATAATTTTTGTGACGGATTGAAAAAGGTAATGGGCCAGCCCACCATATCTGACTCCAAGCTTCCTTTTCCTAAGCGTTTTGCAATTTCTGGGTGGGTGGCAATGTGTTGCGTGAGCAGCTTCTTAATATGCCCAGGTTTTTGTGGAA
>CAYXDM010000210.1:0-3545 GCA_964463595.1 uncultured Aequorivita sp.
GGTAATTCTCTTTTTGCCTGTTTCGATAAAGGCATTGATGAAGATTTTGCTAAAACCATATCTAAGGACCAACCATTACGTATTGTTTTTCGGGATAGTGGCTTCAAAAATGATACGGCTAAAACAAATGTAAAGCAACTCCTCAAGCAGCTTAGTCCCGAAACAGAAATGAAGGTGATTTAGATTTTTTTTGAAACAAACAAAGATTTACCAATATCGAGTCTATCGGATCAATACAGGAAGATGAGCAACCAGATGCAGAAATATGGAGTTCAGGATATTGTCAACCGAATTTTTACTGTACGGGGCCAACAGGTGATGCTGGATACCCATCTAGCGGAAATGTATGATGTGGAGACCAGGGTGTTAAACCAAGCCGTAAAGCGAAATCTGGATAGGTTTCCCGATACCTTCCGTTTTCAGTTAAGCGCTGAGGAGTCAGAAACCTTGGGGTCAAGGATTGCAGTTTTAGGTTTGGATAAATCTTTAAGATCACAATTTGTGACCTTAGAAGCAGGGCGGGGAAAACACCGGAAATACCTGCCCTATGTGTTCACTGAACAAGGGGTGGCCATGCTATCTGCTGTGCTGCGGAGCGAAACAGCTGTCAAAGTAAGTATTGAGATAGTGTCCGCGTTTGTAGAAATGCGTAGGACTATTAGTTCTTACAGCGGTCTATTGCAGCGTATGGATCGGTTTGAAACCAAGCAAAGCGAACATGACTCCAATTTTGAGAAAATTTTTAAAGCCTTGGAAGGAGGGAAGTTGGAATCCAAGCAAGGTGTGTTTTTTGACGGTCAGACCTTTGATGCTTATTCATTTACTTCCAGCTTAGTTAAATCCGCCAAAAAATCCATCCAACTCATTGATAACTATGTGGACGAATCTGTCCTATTGCTGCTAACAAAAAGGCAGGAGGGGGTGATCGCCACCATCTACACCAAAAACTTGCCAAAGGTTCTGGAACAGGATGTTAAAAAACACAACTCTCAATACGACCCCATCCAGATCAAAGTATTCGATAAGGCACATGATAGATTTTTAATCATCGACAGCAGCCAGGTTTACCATATCGGGGCATCATTAAAAGACCTGGGGAAGAAGTGGTTTGCTTTTTCATTAATTGATAAGGATGCATTGGCCATTATTGAAAAAATTAAAACTTTATGAAGTTACAATTTAAGGAGCAGGATTTCCAGGTTCAGGCGGTAAAAGCTGTGGTGGATTGTTTTGAAGGACAGCCATTAAGAACCAGTCACTTTACCCTGGAACGGAGCAAGGAACTTATAAAAAAAGCAAAACAAGCTGCTGCGGGTACTATAGAGATTGATTATAGCATTGAAGAGGAAATAGGATACCGAAATAGCGCCATTCATATTTCTGAACCGCAGATTCTAAACAATATCCAGGAGGTCCAAAAAAGAAACGACCTGCATGAAAGCCAGCAAATAGAACGTCCCAAGGGAGTAAAATTGGGATACAACCTTACCATAGAAATGGAGACCGGTACTGGTAAAACCTATACCTATATCCGCACCATGTATGAACTTCAAAAACACTATGGATGGAGCAAGTATATCGTGATTGTTCCCAGCATAGCCATACGGGAAGGAGTATATAAGTCATTTCAGGTGACACAAGACCATTTTCAGGAGCTATATGGGCACAAGATCAATCCTTTCATCTACAACTCAGGACGCCCGCAAGACATAGAAAACTTCGCTTCTGACAGCCGCATCAGCGTCATGATCATCAATACCCAGGCGTTTAATGCAAGTGGTGCAGATGCAAGACGTATCTATCAGGAGCTTGACCAATTCGGTACCCGTAAGCCGATTGACATCATTGCACAAACCAACCCCATTCTCATCATTGACGAACCGCAGTCGGTTGACGGAGAGAAAACCCTGAAAAGTATGCAGGACTTCCGACCTTTGTTTACCTTGCGCTATTCTGCTACACATAAAGTAGAATACAACAAGGTTTACAGGCTGGATGCCTTAGATGCCTACAACAAACGCCTGGTGAAGAAAATCCAAGTAAAGGGGATCAATCTCAAAGGATCCACCGGGACCACCGGCTATTTGTATTTGGAGGAGATAAGCCTGAGTGCTACGAAACCGCCGTACGCAGTGGTTGAATTGGAAAAACGGGTGGGTGATGGAGTAAAAAAAGTTCGTCAGAATTTAAGTGAGGGAGCAAATCTTTACGAACTATCAGGAAACCTCCCTGCTTACAAAAACCAAACAATCACTGAGATCAATGGCTACTTCAATAAGATAGTTGTCGGTGGACAGGATATTCATCCGGGAGATATACTCAATGACAAAGACGAAAATGCTTTTCGTCGGGTGCAGATTCGGGAAACCATCATGTCGCACCTGCAAAAAGAAAAGCAACTTTTCGACAAAGGAATCAAAGTGCTTTCGCTATTCTTTATTGACTCAGTGGAAAAATACCGGATGTATGATGAAGCGGGTGAGCAGGCATTGGGCGAATATGCCAAGATATTCGAAGAAGAATACAAAAATCTTCGAAGTGAGTTCTTAGATCTGTTTCACCAAGAATACAATGATTACCTGAAAGACACCGACCCAAGCCAGGTTCATAGAAGCTATATGCCTACCGGGCAGGGAGACATACGATCCAGCTATGTAGATTACCTCAAAAGAGACGATGCACACAGCGTGCATGAAGGCTATTTCTCCATTGATAAAAAAGGTAAGTCTATAGACCCAACAGTAAAACGCGGCAGGGAGGATTCTGATGATATCTCGGCTTATGACCTGATTATGAAGGATAAGGAAAGGCTGTTAAGCTTTGAAGAGCCGACCCGGTTTATTTTCTCCCACTCTGCATTAAAAGAAGGTTGGGACAATCCCAATGTCTTTCAGATATGCGCCCTAAAAAATGCGGAGAGTGGTAGCCAAACCCGAAGAAGACAGGAAGTAGGGCGGGGCATGCGTTTGTGTGTTAACAAGAACGGCAATCGCCTGGATTTTGAAATGGTAGGTGATCAGGTGCATGAGATAAACAGACTCACGGTTATTGCGTCTGAGAGTTACGAAGCTTTTGCGAAAGGCTTACAAGGTGAAATAGCAGCTACCCTCAAAGATCGTCCTCAAAAAGCAGAAGCCGAATACTTTATCGGTAAGGTAGTGAAAGACGTAAACGATGAGGAACGCCGGCTTACGGAAGAAGATGCAAGAAAGCTGAACAAACTGCTTTATAAAAATGATATTATAGACGAGGACGATAAGATCACTCCAGAAGGACGTGAAATCATAGAGCTAAATAAGGCGCCATTGCCGATGACTCTTGAACCGTACCGGGATTCCATTACCCAGCTCCTTAAATCTATCTATTCAAGTGAGCCTTTCCAGGCTGAGGATGAAAGACAGACCGTCATCCTCAATACCAATCAGAATTTTAAGAAGAAAGAATTCCAGGAGCTTTGGGACAAGATCAATTTCAAAACCATTTATGAAGTAAAATTCGATACTGAAAAGCTTATCAAGGACAGCAAAATCCGGATCAATGCCCAG
>CAYXDM010000211.1:0-3526 GCA_964463595.1 uncultured Aequorivita sp.
TATGGATTTAGCCATCGAATTGATTTTATTGACACTTTCCATTCTTTTCTTTATCAGCATTTTGGCTGGGAAGGCGGGTTTTAAATTTGGAGTGCCGGCTTTATTGTTATTTTTAACCGTGGGAATGGTTTTTGGGAGTGACGGGATCGGAATTGTTTTCAACAATATCCAGATAGCGCAAACCATCGGTTCAGTTGCACTTTGTATCATACTTTTTTCCGGTGGAATGGATACAAAAATCGCAGATATTAAGCCCATTCTTCCCCAAGGGATAATCTTGGCCACCATTGGAGTACTCTTAACGGCCGTTTTCACGGGACTTGTCGTGTGGTATGTTTTGGGACGGACTATGGAATCGGCGGGGATAGGATTTCTCACAGCTCTTCTGCTTTCCGCCACTATGTCATCCACAGATTCGGCCTCGGTATTTTCCATTTTGAGATCCAAGGGACTGAACCTAAAAAATAACCTTAAGCCCTTACTTGAACTGGAAAGTGGGAGCAACGACCCTATGGCATATGTACTCACCATTACACTGATAGGTTTAGTGGGAATGGGTGCTGAACCAAATTATTGGCTGGCATTCGGAGATCTGCTCCTGCAATTGATTATAGGCGGGGCTGCCGGTTTTCTATTGGGAAAACTTGCGGTATATACCAATAACCACCTCAAAATAGATAACAAATCCCTGTATCCCATTTTGGTATTCACTTTTTGTATTTTCATATTTTCGATTACCTATTTTATAAAGGGAAATGGCTATTTGGCCGTGTATATTGCTGGTCTCGTTATTGGGAACTCGCAATTTGTCCATAAGCGCTCCTCCCTAAATTTCTTTGATGGCATGGCTTGGATGAGCCAATTGTTGATGTTCTTGACATTGGGGCTGCTCATCAATCCTTCGGAATTGATCCCCATAATTGTCCCCGGTCTTATCATAAGTTTTGCAATGATTTTCATTACGAGACCGCTTGGCGTATTTTTATGTTTATTGCCATTTCCGAAAATGGCGTTTAAGGATAAAGTCTTTGTCTCGTGGGTAGGACTGCGAGGCGCGGTTCCGATTATTTTTGCCATTACCGTTTTGGCAACCGATCTTCCTCATTCGCAGTTGATATTCAACATTGTATTTTTCTGCACCTTGGTTTCCCTGATTGTGCAAGGTACTTCCCTGCCGTTGGTGGCAAAATGGTTGGGTCTTGCCAAAGCCCCCGACAAGGCCAAAGAACTGGAGGATTTTGATGTGGAGTTCTCAGACGAAATTAAATCAGTGACTTCGGAGATAAAAGTTACCCAACACGCCCTGAGGGACGGAAACCATCTGATGGATCTGAAATTGCCCGAAAAAACCATTGTGGTCATGGTAAAACGGGAAGGGAAATATTTTGTACCCAATGGAAAAACCAACCTGTATGCTGAGGATAAGCTGTTGGTAATTACCGATAATTACGACGCCCTTCGCGAAACCTACGAGCGCTTGGGGATGAATTATTGATCTTCCCTTTATTGCATTTCCCTGCCCTAGGGTTTCTGAAAGCCCCAAGGATCCACGGTCCCTATTTAAGTAACAGCTCTTTTACCCAATTGTTTTTCGCCTTCCGTCGTATAAAAGAGTGAAATTCCAAAGGGACTTCTAAATCGTTAAAAAAGATTCCCTGAATACCTGCCCCTGGGATTAATCAATTGAATAGATTAACATAATTTTGGAGACAAAAGGAATTGAAACTGAGTAAATTAGTTGTCTAAAAACTTCTTTACGAAGAAAAGGAATCGAAAGGAGACAATTTTGGAAAGGAAAAATTCCATCAGACCCTCGAAAATCCAATAAAATTCAAAGAGGAAACCATGGTCCGGATTTTTCTTGACAAACCCTTTTCAGAGAAGGGATACTGATTGGAGGTCTATAGATTAAGCACAAACGAATATTATAACCCAAACAAAAACATCATGGAAACAACAAATTCAACTACCTGGAAAATTGACAAAGCCCATTCGGATGTTACCTTTAAGGTAAGGCATATGATGATCTCAACAGTGACAGGGCATTTTGAGGACTTTCAAGCCACCATCGAATCTCCTAGCGAGGATTTCAAAAATGCGCGTGTCAAGTTTAAGGCAAACGCGGAAAGCATAAGCACAAACAATAACGATAGGGACACACATTTAAGATCGAACGATTTCTTCAATGCGGAAAAATTCCCGGCGATATCTTTTGTTTCCAAATCATTTGATGGCTCCAGATTGGTTGGTGACCTGACCATTCGCGATGTTACCAAGGAAATTGCCCTGGAGGTGGATTTCAATGGAATCGCCGTGGATGGATACGGACAGACAAAGGCTGGTTTTGAAATTAGAGGCGAAGTTAACCGGAAAGACTTTAACCTGAACTGGAATGCCGTTACGGAAGCTGGGAATATCGTAGTATCCGATAAGGTTAGAATCCTCGCCGACGTCCAGTTTATCAAGGGTTCATAATCTCCGGGAAAACCATATTTATTGGTTCTTTCCCACCAATATTTATCCAGTAATACCCAATAGCCCTACCAAAATATAACGTGGGCCGGTTTTTCGGTATTTATTACGTATAAATCATTGAAACCGTTTATATTCTCGGAAAAACCCTAAATTTATGACCCGCCGATTCTATCCTATAAGACCACTTTAATGGACAGTGCCAAAATAGATATTTCAGGAATACACGTTATTAAAATAATGTTTATCGTAGGAGGCACGGTGGCGCTACTTTATTTTGCTGCGGGTCTTTTGATGCCGTTAATGGTAGCGATAATCATTGCCATTCTGCTCGATAAACCCCAAAAAAGAATGATGCAATGGGGGTTTCCCCATTGGTTGGCGCTAACACTGTCCGTTCTTTTAATGTTGCTGATCGTTAGCCTGCTCTTTTGGTTGATAGCCTCACAGGTAAACTTGATCACAAACGACTGGCCTACCATTCGGGAGAAGGCTTCGGAAAAACTGAATGCCTTTACCCAATGGACTAACCAAACACTCAATTGGGACTTTAAGGATTATATAAATAACAATGAGAAATTAATACATAAAACGAAGGGTTTTGTCAAGGTGTTTTTGTCTTCCTTGCTGAACCTAATGTCGCAATCATTTATTATCCTGATCTACATCATTCTGTTGCTGATGCAGAAATCCATGTTCATAGAATTCTTTAAGAAACTGTCTTCAGACTCTACTGCTATGGGCGCCCTATTAAAAGATGCTGCCGCAGCAGTAAGCGGGTATCTTCTGGGGAAAAGCAAGATTATCCTCATTTTGTTTTGCATTTATTATCTCGGCTTTACCATAGGCTCTGTGCCCTACGCTTTCTTCCTTGCGCTTTTTGCGGCCCTATTTTCCATTATTCCATATATTGGAAATGTTTTAGGCGGCGGGATTGCGGTTTTTCTCGCTTTTATCCATTCCGGATCCACGCCAGCCTTAATAGTTCTCGGAGTAATTGTGCTTGCCCAGATTCTCGAAAATTATGTGTTCACACCGTGGATAATTGGGGATC
>CAYXDM010000212.1:0-3489 GCA_964463595.1 uncultured Aequorivita sp.
CTTGACTGGTGTCTGGCGGCGCCATCAGATCGAAAAGATCTTCTAAATTTTCTAGATCTCTTAAAGAAAAATCTAACGGTATTTTGTGCTTTTCAGCATCATCCTTAAGGGAATCCAGCTGCTCATCCATTATCATTAAAAAATTGTCAAAGTCTTCCTCGTATTTTTTTTTATATTCATTCATAAACTTATCTCGGTTAGGGTATTTTGGGGCCTATATGTACGTCGATGCCAGCTTTTTTAAGTGCCTCTAGGTAAGGGTTAGATGCTCCTTTCTCCAATATATGCTCCACTTGCCATCCATTGTTTACCAAGTCGGCATCTTTTTTTATCGCTAGTATGTTTTCTTTGGTTAAGCTAACGGGACCAGTTTTTAATTGACCTGCGTACATTTCATCTTCTTTCAAGATATCAATTTGACGACTTGTAAATGCTGTCTTCTTAGTTCCTTCTGTCGCGTTCATTGCCTCTCGATATGCTGCTTCACGCGCACTACCTTACTGATAGCTTCGCATATTGGTATCATACTGTTTGCTCCATTGTTCGTAGGATTTTTGGCCGCCTCTTGCTTGGTATTTGTTCCAACGATCTTCTTTATGTTCGGGTGCCCCGGGTTTTAACTTTTCCTTTGGTTTGGTTGATACCTTTTTATCTTGCGGCAGGTCAGTTTGTATTGGCTTTTTTGTATCAACCTCAACCCGCACCTTCTTCCGCAACTTCTTCCTTCGCAACAATCTCCCCAGGTTCCGAAATATAGACCCCAGGCTTTTTAATTTCCCGGCGTGACGAATCTTGCTCGCGCCTTGCACAACATTGCCAACTCCACCAGTAAACACAAGCAGCAGTGCAGTTAATACAATTTCAAACACGCCGCCGCCGGCAAACTCCGCCCACTCAATTGTTGATTGCGCGCCGGCGTAATCTTTACCAAATTGGGTGAGCATGTCGAGGGATTCGGGATCGTCCGCAATGAAGGCGGTGATTTCGTAGGCTTCGGCGAACAGGTCTTTGAGTTCTGCAGTACCTCTGCATAAAATAAAAGGATTCGATGCTAAGAACTCTGGTAACCTCTTAAAAGGTAACGAGGACTTTTTATGTGCTGCCCTAAGTTAACTATTGTGATTGGCTCTGCTGTATTTTCAAGTTTTTAGTCAATGCGGCTAATTTTTTAATTGCACACACTAGTTATTCACTTATGCTGATATCGAGCGCGCGGGACGTGCAAGCAAAACAATACAGCTGAGCTTGAGACACAATCATTACAAGATGGCTACAAGCATCATGGTTTTTCCCCATTGCATGCTTGCAGCTGTAATCTGTTGAATGTTTATATTTATTCGGGCCGCAATCTGTGTAATAACACGGGATAATTATAGATAATCCACGGCATAATTCGATTCAATGTCTTTGATGCAGCTTATTTTTTCCTCAGGGCTAGCCTTTAGTAGCGAAGAGTAAATTTCTTTATATTTTTTATCTCGGATTGAGAATGTAATTCCATGTAAGTTAAGGAATGTTTCAATTACATAGGAAAGAGAGTCTTCATTGTCTTCTTCTAGCAGCGAATGCTTTAAAAATTCCAGAGTCTCAACTGTCGTCTTATCAATGGGTATGTGTTTATATAAGTTGGCTCGGTTCCGCCCTGAAATGCTTTCTTTTTTTAACGATATCAATGTATTGATACTTTCTATCGATGGACTGTGATTCGCCACTATGCCTGCCATTAAGATTTTACAATCTATAGCAGCCTCTTTTTCTCGTAATGACCCAAAATCTGGCAAATTTTCGGGTATCAAGATTTTAAATAAATCGATAGCTTTATCGGGATCACAAAGATACAGGCCCCGTACGCTTTCTTCTGATGTCGAAACAGATTTTTTTAATATATCGAAAGCGAGTGCCTTCTCTTCTTGGGACATCGGGTCAAAGTAGCTCTTGTCTAAGCCATCCAATCTTTCCCTCTGGGTTAAATTAAAAAAATCTATAAATCTTCTGAAGCCTTCGCTTTTAGGTGTGCTGGATATCATCTACGAATCCCCTTTAAATTCATTAAATCCTCAACATAATTCTCGGATAGCTTTACAAGGCTGCCATCACCTTTGGTAGTGAATATTTCGATGTTGCTGACAGATCCGTTTACCAAGCGCTTTTTTATTATGTTTTTTTCAGTGTTATGCCACACCGTGCCCTGGTCCCATAGCTTTTGTGGGGGCTGAACAACGCTTACCTTTCCAATTGCGCCATTCGCGAACTTGTCGGAAACACCGCTCCACAAGTCTCCGCTCCATGGGGGAGGCCCCCCTTTTGAGTCCCATGGTAATTTATTTATCTCATCCCAACCGTTGATTACATTTCCACCCGGCGTACCTTCCAAGGTGGTACCTCCGATAGATTCAGCATATTGCTGAGCCCTTGCTTGGTTTCCTGACCAAAATACAGCACCATCTTTGGGTGCTTGGACATCTAGTCTGTCAATCACCCCATCCCAAGAATCGTCCGGATCTTTCGGTATGTGTGGTCTTAATATATTGCGAGCTTCCGCCAGCTTTGCATCTGCTAAAGCGGTGTTGCCGGCTTTTCTCGCCGCAGAGGATTCACGTGAAAGTCGAGATACCTCTTCGCGATCTTGTGCTACGGTGCGTACGGGTTTCTTTTCTGGCTCAGGTTTGGACGAGACCTTCTTGTCTTCGGGTAACTCTGTTTGAATAGATTTTTTTGTATCAACCTCAACCCGCACCTTGCGCTGCAACTTCTTCCTTTTTAACAACCTCCCCAGGTTCCGAAAAATAGACCCCAGACTTTTTAATTTCCCGGCGTGACGAATCTTACTCGCGCCTTGCACAACATTGCCAACTCCACCAGTAAACACAAGCAGCAGTGCAGTTAATACAATTTCAAACACGCCGCCGCCGGCAAACTCCGCCCACTCAATTGTTGATTGCGCGCCGGCGTAATCTTTACCAAATTGGGTGAGCAGGTCGAGTGATTCTTTGTCATCCGCGATAAAGGCGGTGATTTCATAGGCTTCGGCGAACAACCCTTTCAATTGTTGTAAGCCCTCGGGAGATAAATGTCGGGCATCAATTCCCAGAACGCGGGCGATGCTTTATTGAGGAAAAAATGAAGAAAATCCACTGAGCCGGGCGGTAGGTTACTTAGGGTACTCTAAGATTAAGGCTCGCACGATTATCTCATTTTCGTATTTGACGTTTCCTTTATCATCCGTCGATTTAATTGGGGAAACCGAGATGTCAACTTTTCCGTCTATAACGGTATATACATTGTCATTAAAGCTGATTTTCGAAAAATCATCTCTAAAGTTGTAATGCAAATCCTTTATTTGAAAAATATTTATAATATCGGTAAATGTTAATCTTTTGTCGACTATAACTAAGCTCAGTTTACTTGTCTTTTTAAAATCAAAAAAAATAAATTTATCAAACGATGATAAATTTGAACGATAATGATAAACCCCGTCTATTTCTGAGT